>NZ_CP096040.1:1588461-1906153 GCF_023935105.1 Caulobacter segnis
TGGCCGACGGCCTGAAGAGCGCCGGCTTGGATCTCACATTCGGTTGATCCGGTTCTGACGCGCCGCACGCGTCATCGATGAAAATCCCGCGCGCGGGAGGGGCGGCGGCCAGCGTCAAGCTGGCCGCCGTCGTGCTTTTCCGTGCGCGGAAACCGGTTTCCGTAGCGATTTATAACGCAACCTTGAGCTGCTTAGGGGAATACGGCGCCTTTGCGGCGCTGCAAAATCGACCCCGAGAGACCCTCATTTGTCATAAAAATCATCCCAAAATGGCCTTGAAAAATAATTGCTAGCGCTGTCAATTGGTCATTGCGGCGGTCGGCGACCGATGTTACCGCTAACTGGTCTCTCGTGCATTGGTTGTTCGCCAGTCGCGGGAACGGGAAGAGCGGCCGGGAAATGCTTCCGGCTCGTAACAATAAACATCGCCCCAGAGAGGGCCAATTTTAGGGGGAACGGCTATGAAGCGGCTTCGTCGCTTGCACGCGTCTGCCTCTTGCGTCGCCATCACGGCGGCCATGTTCGCCAGCTCAGCGCTGGCCCAGCAGACTCAAGAGAATACCGCCGTCGACGAGGTCGTCGTCACCGGCATCCGCGCATCGCTCGAACGGTCGATCGAGATCAAGCGCAACAACAGCGGCGTGGTCGATGCGATCTCCGCCGAAGACATGGGCAAGTTCCCGGACACCAACCTCGCCGAATCCCTGCAGCGGATCACCGGCGTGTCGATCGACCGGACGAACGGCGAAGGCTCGCAGGTCACGGTGCGGGGCTTTGGTCCCAGCTTCAACCTGGTGACCCTGAACGGCCGCACCATGCCCACCGCGCGGGTCGCCACGGTCGGCGGCGACCAGTCCTCGGACACCGCGGCCGGCACGAGCCGGTCGTTCGACTTCTCCAACCTCGCCTCGGAAGGCGTGTCCACGCTGGAGGTCTACAAGACCGGCCGCGCGGCTATCCCGACGGGCGGCATCGGCGCCACGATCAACGTCAAGACCCGCCGCCCGCTGGACGGCAAGCCGGGCCTGACGGGCAGCATCGGGGTCAAGGGCGTCTACGACACCAGCATGGACAAGAAGGTCGATGATTTCGGCCACAAGTACACGCCGGAAGCTTCGGGCCTGATCAACTGGGTCGACGACAGCGAGAAGTTCGGCGTCGCCCTGTTCGGCAGCTATCAAAAGCGCGACTACACCACGCGCGCGGCCACGGTGAACGACTGGAACATCAAGTCGTACGCCGACTTCATCGATCCGGCCAACGGCTTCGTCCGCAACGGCGGCGCCACCCAGATCACCAACGCCCCGTCGAACCCGAAGACCTGGGTCGCGATCCCCAATGACACCCGCTATCACTTCGCTCAAGGCGAACGTGAGCGCGTCAACGCTCAGCTGACGGCGCAATTCCGCCCGATCGAGACCATGACGATCACGGCCGACGCCCTGTACGCCCGCAACAAGGCGTTCGAGCGCCGCAACGACAGCACGAACTGGTTCAATCGCCCGTTCGACAAGGTGACCTTCGACAACAATCCGACGGTCGCCACGGCCGTCCTGCTGTCGGAGAACCTGAGCGGCACCAAGGATACGGGCTTCGAGCAGCAGTACCGCGGCAACGAGGATACGCTGAAGTCGTTCGGCCTGAACGGAACCTGGGATGTCTCGGACCGCTTCCACGTCACCGTGGACGGCCATATCTCGAAGGCGGACGCCAAGCCGAATTCGCCGAACGGGGCCAGCTCCACGGCGGTCTCGATCGCCGCTCCGATCTTGACGTCCCAGACCGTCAGCTACCAGGGCGCGGCCCCGGTCCCGAGCGTCACGTTCAACGACGCTCTGCGCGGCAACGGCAACGGCGTTCTAGACGTCGGCGACCTGGCCAGCCAGGTGGCTCGCACCTGGGCGCAACGCCAGCAGCAAAAGGTCAAGGAAATCCGGGCCGACTTCCGTTGGGACCTGGACGACAACGGCAGCAACATCCAGTTCGGTGGCGACTATCGCGACTCGAACATGCTGCAGACCAGCAAGTCGACCCAGCAAGACCTGGGCAGCTGGGGCATGTCCAGCCCGCAGGACGTCTCCAAGAACGCCGCCAACTTGGTGAAGGCGTTCTGCCTGGCCTGCCAGTTCAACGACTTCAACCTGAACCAGTCGGGCGCGGGCCTGGTCTCGTTCCGCGCCAACGCCATCGACCTCTACAACGCCCTGTCGCCGGTCTATGTGGCCAAGGGCAACGCGGTCGGCGTCACGGGCCAGGAAAACAACCGCATCAAGGAAAAGATCGCTTCGGTCTATGGCCAGCTGGTCTGGAAGTCGGAGCTGGTCGGTCTGCCGACCGAACTGGTCGCCGGCGTCCGTTACGAGACCACCAAGACCGACGCGACGTCGCTGGTCCTGGTGCCCAGCGCGATCATCTGGACGGCGGACAACGACTTCTCCCTGCAAACCAACGGCGTTTACCAACCGCTGACGGGCAAGGGTAAGTACAACAATCTGCTGCCGTCGATGGACTTCAAGGTCGAGTTCCGCGACGACCTGACGGGGCGCTTCTCGTTCAGCCGGACGATCGCGCGCCCGGACTACAACAACCTGTTCGCCGCCCAGAGCGTCGGGACGCCGAACCGTCCGGTCGCCAACGGGGCCATCCCGCTGGGCGCCATCGGCAACACCGACCTGGATCCGCTGGTCTCCGACAACTTCGACGTCTCGCTGGAGTGGTACTACAAGCCCAGCAGCTACATCTCGATCGGCTTCTTCGACAAGCGGGTGAGCAACTTCGTCGGCACCGGCACCAAGAGGTCGAGCATGTTCGACCTGCGTGACCCCAGCTCCGGCGCGCCGGGCACCCTGTCCGGCGACGCCAAGACCGCTCTGGCGGCCATCGGCGCGGGCGTCGGCGACGTGAACCTGTTCACGATGGCGGCCCTGATCAAGACGACCGGTTCGGTGTCGGCCGCCACGGCTCAGTTCCAGGCCAACCGCCTTCCCAGCGGTGACCTGAACCAAGCCTTCGTCGACCAAATCCTGGCGGCCGTGGACATCGCGCCCACCAGCACCGATCCGCTGTTCAGCTTCCAGGTCTCGCAGCCGATCAACAAGACCGGCAACATCCACGGCTTCGAAATCGCCGGTCAGCACTTCTTCGGCGATACGGGCTTTGGTGTCGCTGGGGCCTATACGCTGGTGCGCGGCGACGTCGGCTTCGACAACGCCGCCGACCCGGGCCAGGACCAGTTCGCTCTGCTGGGCCTGTCGGACACGGCCAACGCCACGCTGATCTACGAGAAGTACGGCTTCTCGGCCCGCGTGGCCTACAACTGGCGGGACAAGTTCCTGCAAGCCACCAACCGCGGCGGCTCGCGCAACCCCGTCAACGTCGCGCCGTTCGGCCAGCTGGACATCAACATCAGCTACGATGTCACCCCGAAGCTGGCCCTCTCCTTCGAAGGCATCAACCTGACCAAGGAGCATCTGCGCACCTATGCCCGCGACGAGAAGCAGGTCTGGTTCGCGCAAGAACTGGACCGGCGCTTCCTGCTCGGCGCCCGCTACCGCTTCTAGGACCGGAAGTCTCCTAGGATCGAAGGAGGGACCGTCGCGCTTGCGGCGGTCCCTTTCTTCCTTTGAAGTGCCCGTGCCCAGCGTGAGTAGGCCGACATGAACCGAGTGCTTCTGAACAACGTCGACCATGCCGACCTGCGCGTGATCGCCGGCCATGGCGTCGCCTATGGCGATGCGATCAACCAGACCCTGGTGCTGCCCACCGAGTTCGAGGCGGTGCAGCGTGAATATCCGATCCTGATCCGCAAGGACGCCGCCGGCGCCTATCAGGCCGTGGCGCTGCTGGGCCTGGATCGCGACGAGAACCTGTTCCTGGACCAGAGCGGCTGGAACGCCCGCTACGTGCCCGCTGTCCAGCGCCGCGGCCCGTTCTCGATCGCCCTGCAGCGCGATGACCGGGGCGGCGAACCGCGGCCGATGATCCATGTCGACCTCGACCATCCGCGCATCAGCTGCGACCAGGGCGAGCGCCTGTTCCTGCCGGCGGGCGGCAACTCGCCGTACCTGCAGGGAATCAATCAGGCCCTCGGACAGATCCACGAGGGACTGGAAGTGGCGGGGCCGATGTTCGCCTTCTTCGAGGAATTGGGCCTGATCGAACCGGTCGACATCGAGATCAAGCTGGACGACCAGACTACCTACGACCTGCCCGACGTCTTCACCCTGGCGCCCGATCGCCTGGCGGCCGTGACGGGCGAGGACCTCGAGAAGCTGCACCAGTCGGGCCTGCTGCGCGCCGCGCACTGGATCATCTCGTCGATGGGCAACATCCAGGAGCTGATCGCCCGCAAGACCCGCAAGCAGGCGGCCCTGGCATGACTGCCCTGGTCGCCCGCCGCACGCTGGAAACCACGGTGGCGTCGCCCGCCGAGATCCCGTTCGACGCGGTGCTGGCCGGCCAGACGCCGATGCTGTTCAAGGGCCTGGTCCGCGACTGGCCGCTGGTCCAGGCGGGGCTTCGCTCGGGCCAGGCGGCTCGCGACTACATCCGCGCCCACGACCAGGGCGGCCGGGTGGTGGGCTACACCGGCGACCCGGCTATCAAGGGCCGCTTCTTCTACGACGAGACCCGCACGGCCATGAACTTCAAGGCCGAGCGCGCGCCGCTGGAAGCCTTCCTGCGCCGCCTCGAAGAGGTCGAGGGCGCCAACGACGCGCCGTCGGTCTATGTCGGCTCCGCGGATCTCGACGCCTATTTCCCCAGCCTGAAGGCGGCCAACGACCTGGGTGTCGGGGCCGAGGTGTTCGGTCCCGAGCCGCCGATGGCCGGGATCTGGATCGGCAATCGCACCGTCGCGGCCGCCCACTGGGACATGTCCAACAACATCGCCGTCTGCGCCGTGGGCCGGCGGCGCTTCACCCTGTTCCCGCCGGACCAGGTGGCCAATCTCTATCCCGGTCCGCTGGAGCCGACGCCCGGCGGCCAGGTGGTCAGCCTGGTCGATTTCGAGACGCCCGACTTCGACGCTCACCCCGGTTTCCGCGAGGCGCTGAAGAACGCTCAAGTGGCCGAGATGGAGCCTGGCGACCTGCTGGTCTACCCGGCCCTGTGGTGGCATCAGGTCGAGGCGCTGGAGCCGTTCAACGTGCTGGTGAACTACTGGTGGAACGCCGCGCCGGCCCATGCCGACACGCCGATGAACACCCTGCTACACGGCCTGCTCAGCCTGCGCGACCGGCCCGACTTCGAGAAGCAGGGCTGGAAGGCGCTGTTCGACTACTACGTGTTCGGCCCGGCCGATCGCGCCGGAGCGCACATGCCCGAGGCGGCGCGTGGCGCGCTGGGACCGATGGACGAAATGAAAGCCAGGCGGCTGCGGGCCTATCTGCTCGACCGGCTGAATCGATAGGGAAAAGGGGAGGGACGCCATGACCCAGCAGACGATCCGCAAGGTGGTGATCGCGGGCGGCGGCACCGCCGGCTGGATGGCCGCCGCGGCCCTGGCCCGTCAGCTGGGCCCGCTGCTGGACATCACCCTGGTCGAGTCCGAGGACATCGGCACGGTCGGGGTGGGCGAGTCGACCATCCCCACGGCGCGGACCTTCAACGCCCTGCTCGGCATCGACGAAGCCGCGTTCATGCGCGCCACCCAGGCGACCTTCAAGCTGGGCATCTCGTTCGAGCATTGGGGCGAGGTCGGCGACCGCTACATCCACTCGTTCGGCCAGGTCGGAAAATCCACCTGGATGGGCGGTTTCCATCACTTCTGGATGCAGGCCCGCGAGCAGGGCTTCGGCGGCGAGCTGGGCGACTACTGCCTCGAGCTGAAGGCGGCCGAGCAGAACCGGTTCTACACCGGCGAGAACGGTCCGCTGAACTATGCCTATCACCTGGACGCCGGCCTCTACGGCCGCTTCCTGCGCGGCATGGCCGAGGCCGACGGCGTGCGCCGCGTCGAGGGCAAGATCGCCAGCGTGCGCCAGCGCGGCGAGGACGGCTTTGTCGAGGCCTTGGTCATGGAGAACGGCGACGTTGTCGAGGGCGACCTCTTCGTCGACTGCACCGGCTTCCGGGGTCTGCTGATCGAACAGACCTTGAAGGCGGGATTCGAGGATTGGGGCCATTGGCTGCCGACCAACAGCGCGTTGGCCGTCCAGACCCGCTCGACCGAGCCGGCCGCGCCCTACACGCGGGCGATCGCCCACCAGGCTGGCTGGCGCTGGAAGATCCCGCTGCAGCATCGCGTCGGCAACGGCTTGGTCTATTGCAGCGAATGCCTGTCGGACGACGAGGCCCACGCCCAGCTACAGGGCGAGATCGAGGGCGAGACCCTGATCCCGCCACGTCTGATCCGCTATCGCACCGGCCGCCGCCGCAAGACCTGGGACAAGAACGTCGTCGCCCTGGGCCTGGCCAGTGGCTTCGTCGAGCCGCTGGAATCGACCTCGATCCACCTGATCATGATCGGGGTGACGCGACTGATGCAGCTGTTCCCGTTCGCCGGCGTCAGCCAGGCCGTTGTCGACCGCTATAACCGTCAGGCCGATGACGAGTTGGAGAAGATCCGCGACTTCATCATCCTGCACTACAAGGCGACCGAGCGGGCCGACAGCCCGTTCTGGGACCGCGTGCGGACGATGGAGATCCCCGACAGCCTGGCCCAGCGCATCGCGCTGTTCCGCCAGGGCGCCCAGGTCTACCAGGCGCCCGGAGAGCTGTTCCAGGTCGACTCCTGGCTGCAGGTGCTACTGGGCCAGCGCGTGACGCCCCAAGCCTATCACCACATGGGCCGGCTGATGCCGCCGCAGCAGCTGAAGCAGGCGCTGGACGACCTGAAGCGCAACATCGCCGGGGCGGTCGCGCGGCTGCCGCAGCATCAGGCTTTCCTGGACGGCTACTGCGCGCCGCCGGTCAGCAAGAGCGCCTAGGGCTCGATCGGCGCGAACAGCGTCTGCAGCGTCGCGCCGATCCGCGCCGTGGCCGGATCGGTGTCGGCCAGCCCCATGCCCCTGAGCTCATGACCAAGGCGGACGCCGACGGCCAGCAGCGGGCGGCTGGTGACCTGCGCCTGGGCCAGGGTATCGACGGCCTCGGCGTAGCGCGCGGCGTTCAGGGTCTCGAGCGCCCAGGCGCGGGCGGCCTGGCCCGTCCGGCGACGCAGGGTCTCGTCGGCGACCAGGCGCTCCAGGACTTCGCGCAGTTCCTCGATCACGATCTCGCCGTCGATCTTGAACACCAGATCGTCGGGCAACTCGCCATAGAAGCCGGCGCGCGCCACCACGGTCGGCCGGCCGCTGAGCATGCCCTCGCAGGCCGAGCCCGAGGCGCCTTCCAGCACCGGCTTGCGCAGGGCGACCATGATGTCGGCCTCGTCCAGGCGACGATCCAGGGTCTCGTCGTCAACCGCGCCGTCGATGACGAGGTTGGCGAACCCCACCTCGGCGGCGACGCCTTCCAGCGCGGCGCGCTCATCGTCCGAGATCGGACCGACCAGGCGATAGGCGCAGGCCTTCAGCGCATCCGAACCGCCGATGGCGCGGATCACGTCGGCGACGCGCTTGTTAGGGTTCATCACCCCGACCGTGGTCAGGGTCAGCGGGGTCTTGGCCTTGGGCGGTCCCGGCGGCGTCGCGCGATCGGGACAGCACAGCGGCGTCACGGCCACGGGGCCTGGGACCACGGCTTCCAGCTTCGGGGCATAGAACTGGGCGTGCGCCAGGGCCGCCTCGCAGCGCCCGGCCAGCCATTCGGTCATCGGCAGATGCTGGGCGATCTCGCCCATGTCCAGCATCTGGCCCGAACGGACGGCGACGGCATGCGGCTCCGCCTGGGGACCATAGGTCGCGACGATCTCGGCGTCGTGCCGGCGATAGTCCAGCCCATTGTGGTGCAGCCAGCCCGAGAACAGGTTGTAGATGTAGAAGTCGTGGAAGATCCCCAGGCACGGGGCGGCGTCCAGGACCGCGAACACGCCGGCGTGGAAGGGATAGTTGTCGCCGATATTGACGACGACCACGTCGAACGCGGTCCGCAGCCCTGAAAGATCGTAGCGTCGCCAGTGGTGGACGGGCAGAGCGGTTGGATGCAGCGGCTCGGCCGGATCGTCCTGATCCTCGCAGCGCAGGATCTCGACCTGATGACCGCGCGCGGCCAGCTGTTCCGTGACGGCGGCGCTGACCCGGCCGATCGACGAGCGCAGGGCGAAGGGCGTGACCCAGCAGATCTTCATCGCGGGTCCTAGCGGCTCAGCAGGCGGCGCTCGGCGTCGCCGCCGGCGCGCACGAAGGCGATGTTGGCCGAGACCAGCTTGGCGGCGGCCTTGGCGTTGGTCGGTTCGGCCGCGCTGGTCGCCTCATCGATGAGATAGGCCTCGAAGCCGGCGTCGGCGAAGGCCTTGAACCACTGGGCCGGGGTCTGGCCGACTCGCTTGAGGTGCTCGGGGCCGAACTCGGCGACGATGGCCAGGTCGGGGTTCTTGGCGATCAGGCCCTTCATGCCGGCCAGCACGTCCAGCTCGGCGCCTTCGACGTCGATCTTGACGACATCCATCCGCTTGGCCGGGGCGACGTCGTCCAGGCGCACCACCTCTACCTCGACCGTGCGGGCCTCCTCGGCCTCGGGCAGGGCGTATAGCGAGCTGTGGCCGATGATGTCGCTGACGTGGAAGGTCAGGCGGCCGGGCTTCTCGCCCACGGCCTGATCGCGCACCTCGACCCAGGACAGGCCGTTGAGATGCTTCATCTTCTCCAGGTTCGCACGGGGCGTGGCCTCGGGCTCGAAGGCGATGACCTTGCCCGATGGGCCAGCGGCCCACGCCATCAGCAAGGTGAGCAGGCCGATATTGGCGCCGACGTCGGCGACCACCATGCCCGGCTGGACCAGGCGGCGCAGCGCGTCACCGGTGCCGGGCTCCAGGCCCCGGCTGGTGGCGTTGGCCAGCATGGTGACGAAGGTCGGCAGGGCGGTCGGGGCCAGGATGTAGCCGTCGCGCATGCGGATGGCCGTCGACTCGCTGTCGTAGTGGATCAGCGGCCGGGCCTTGATCTCCAGCTCGTCGAAGCGGGGACCGAACAGGCCGGGCAGGCGGGCCAGGGCGACGCCGTCACGTTCAACCCGCGCGTCCAGCTGTCCCAGCGCCGCGCCGAGGCGGGCGTTCTGGCTCAGCAGCAGGTCCAACCGGTGCTCCAGGTCGCCCAGGTGGGCCGACAGGGCGTGCAGATCCGCCGACACGGCGTGGAGGTGATTTCGGGTCTCGCGCAGTTCATGCTCGACGCTGGCCTGCAAGTAGCGGCGGGCGTAGTTGGCCACGGGCGACAGCAGGGGGCTGAGCAGACGGCGGACGAAGCTGAACCGCCGTTGCGGCGGCGGCGACGGTGGGGACGCCTGGGCGGGCGTCTCGCGAGGTGACGGAGCGCGCATGGCGGAACGGATCGTCAAATCCAGGCGTGCGGGCCTCAAATCAATCCTTCCCGAACGCGGCGCGAGGCGCAGACGCTCTTCCGATCTCGCGACATCCGAAGCGCCAAGCCTCGAAACGTTTCGTCTAGACCAGAATCCCGTCGTGCAGGAAGGCCGAATGATTGCCCACCAGGCTGATCGAGCCGCCATCGGCGAAGTCGAAGGTCATGGACATCAGGTGGGTCGCCGCGCTCCCATCACGCAGGATGCTCGCATCGAACATGATGATGTCCTGGCCGTGCTGCACCACTTCGACGCCATTCGTATGCGCGATGAAGAACTTGATGAAATCCTCGACCAGCGCCGTCGGGACGTGGCCGGTCGTCGGGTCGGGCGTGGTCGGCTTGTCGTGCGGCGTCGCGGGCGGGGTCGCGCCCGTATCCCCGCCGGTCGGCGTGGTGTCCGGCGTGCTCGGCGTGGTGTCGGGGTTCAGCACCTGCGGCGGCGTGGCCGGCGAAACGCTGTAGTGCTCGCCCTTGGCGATCAGGTCGGCCAGTACGTCGGGCAGCTTGGCGACCTCGATCACCAGGATCTTCTGCGCGCCAGCGTCGCCCAGAGCGCCGCGGATCAGTTGCACCGCCTGGACCGACGGCAGGCCGTCGAGGCCAAGCCCCAGCCGCACGTCGAGGGTCCAGTTCGCCGCGTCGTTGGCGGCGGGCAGGTCGTTCGCCGCCAGGTCGCGATGCGCGTCGCCATCCGTGAAGGACGACAGGCCGGCGGTCGGCGTGTCGCCGTGGTCGGGTAGGGACGACAGCAGAGCCACCAGCGACAGCACGCTCGACACCGTCTGGGCCGGCGAGGTCTCGGTCGTGACGGTGTGCGTCGGGGCAGGCAGGATCGCGACGGCGTCCAGGCCGGACGCCGAGCCGCCGATGGGGCCGAAATCCAGCGACGCGGCCGCCGCGGCGATCGCGGACTGGGCGGTCGGTTGCAGGCTGGCCGTGTCAACGCCGTAGTCCGAGGCGAGCAGGGCGGCGGCCAGCACCAGAACCGCCTGGTTCACCGGCAGCTGGACGGTGTCGTAAGCGGAGGACTGCTGAACGGCGACCGGCGCCACGCCGCCCGACAGGCTGGCGGTCGAGCTGGACGAGAGCAGCACGGGGCGCGCATGTCCGGACTGGGCGTTGGTCGCGCCGGTCTCGGCCGCCCGCGCCTCGCCGGTCTTGAAGAAAGCGGTGCCGACCACGGCGATCAGCAGGGCCGCCGGGTGGATCGACAGGTTGCTGTTGTTCTCGGGCCGGCGGATCAGCGGGTGGCGCGCCACCATGTTGCGGACCAGGGCCGTGAAATCGAAGCCGCGGGCGATCTCTTCATAGGCGGGGCCGGCGATCAGGTATTCACCGTCGATACGCGCGAAGTGAATGACCACCTCGCCGTCATCGGCGCGATAGAAGATGAACCAGGGTTCGTTCTCGTCGCTGAGGCCACGGTCGGTGCCGACGCGGATGCCCGCGCGAATCAGGGCGCTCTCGACGCGGTAGAACTCGGCCAGCTCCTGCTGGGTCCAGTCCGCGGGTTGAGGCGCGTGGCGCGGCGAACGCTGGAAGAACGAAAGGACCTGAGCGGCCATGCGGTGGAAGCTTCCCCACGCCTAAGAACGAACCGCCGGACCCCCCTCCGGCGGCGACAGGATAGACGACTTAGTCGCCGCTGAACAGGATTTCGTAGGTGATCGGATCGTAGAAGCGGAGCAGTTCGCGGACGAAAGTCTTTTCCGAGACCTCAAGGGCCTGGGCCCAGTCACGGTAACGATCAGGCGGAATGCGGCCCCGACCCGTCTCCAGCTGGGAGATGAAGGTATAGTAGTCGGCGCCGACCTTGGCGGCCAGTTGGCGCTGCGACAGCCCGACGGCCTCGCGTTGCTCTTTCAGCCAGCGCCCACCCTCACGGCGGAGGTCCTGGACGTCGGAAGCGCTGCGGCGTTGTGGATTGCCATACATAACAAAGACCTCGCGCTCCGTCGGCGGGAGGGGCGCGGGCGCGCGCTCACTCATCCACCCGACGAAATCGCCTTATACATAGCGGGTTTTTCGGGGGGGTTCAAGGAACGCTATATAGGAATTTGCTGTACCGGTTAGAAAAATGCTGTACGGCGCGATTTCAGCTATTGTCGACGTATGACGTTTGCTCTATAGCCGTCGCTGCTCCCATGCGCACCACTCGGTCGCAGGGGGTGTGGGATTTTTTTGGGAGACTATCCTCATGGCCTATACTACGGCCCAACTGGTTGCCGCGTACACCAACGCCAACCTCGGCAAGGCGCCTGATGCCGCCACCACCCTGACGCTTGACGCGTACGCGACGCAGTCGCAGACCGGCGGTATCTCGGACACCACCGCTCTGACCAACACCCTGAAGCTGCTCAACAGCACGACCGCCGTCGCTGTCGAGACCTATCAGTTCTTCACCGGTCGCGCTCCGTCGGCCGCTGGTCTTTCCTTCCTGGTCAACTCGACCACGAACACCAGCGACCTGAACGACGCCTACTATTCGAAGTTCTCGGCGGAAAACCGCTTCATCAATTTCTCGATCAACCTGGCCACCGGTCAGGGTGAAGGCGCCGCCGCTTTCGCCGCCGCCTATGGTTCGGTGTCGGTCGCGCAGACCGTCGCGACCGCCTATGACAAGATCATCGGCAATGCGACCGCCGCCGCCGCCGGCGTCGACGTCGCCGCCGCCGTGGCCTTCCTGAGCCGCGCCGACAACATCACCTACCTGACCAACTTCGTGAAGGCGAACACCGGTCTGACCGCCGCCGCCGACATCGATCTGGCCGTCAAGGCCGCTCTGATCGGCGAAATCCTGAACGTCGCTACGGTTTCGGGCCTCGGCGCCTACGCCGGCGCGACCACCGCCCTGATCACCGACCTGTCGGACGGCACGCTGTCGACCGACTCGGCCGCCGGCGTGAACATCCTGACGGCCTATCCGGCCGCGGGCGCCACGGGCACCACCTACACGCTGAAGGCCGGTCCGGACACGATCGTCGGCACCAGCGCCAACGATACCTTCAACGCCCTGAACATCGACGCCAACGGCGCTGCCGCCACCACCTTCTCGGACTTCGATTCGATCGACGGCGGCAACGGCGTCGACACGCTGAACGTCTACACCAAGGCTGGCAGCAACGGTGTGACGCTTCCTGCCAACCTGACGGTCAAGAACGTTGAAAAGGTGTTCCTGTTCAACGCGACCGCTACCTCGGGCAGCAACCTGGCTGATGCTTCGATCTATCAAGGCGTGCAGCAGCTGTGGCAAGTCGGCGCTGCGACGGAGACCAAGGGTGTGGCGAACGGCGTTGTCGCTGGCTTCAAGGATCTGACCACCGGCGCCACGGTGACGACGAACTCTACCGCTACGTCGGCCGCGATCGCTTTCGACAACCAAAAGGAAAGCCAAACCTTCATCGTCGACGGTTCGGCCAACAAAGCGCTGGCTGGCGTTACGGTGACCGGCACCGTGGCCGACAATGACGGCGATGGCGTGGTCAACACCAATGTCACGCTGAAGGTTGGTAAGGACGTTGCTGCGGTTTCGCTCAACTCGACCGCTGGCGTCACGCTGACGGTTGACGACAGCGCCAGCACGACCACCAAGGTCAGCAGCGTTGATCTCTCGGCCAGCACGGGCGCTATCACCTTCGTGGGCGACACCGATGTCCGCACCATCACGGGCGGCGCTGGCGCTGACACGCTGACGATCGCGACCACCACGGTGAAGGACAACACGGCTACCACCGTTGACGAAACCGTCACCGCCACCCTGAACTCGGGCGCGGGCGCCGACGATATCACGATCAGCACCACCGGCACGGGCGTGACCACTGTCACCACCGGCGCGGGCGATGATACCGTGAACGTCACGTCGCGCAGCGACGTCCTGAAGGTCGACCTGGGCGATGGTTCGGACACCTTCACCTCGGGCGTGGCGATCACCGCCGCCGACACCATCGACGCGGGCGCTGGCAGCGATACGCTGTCCCTGCAACTGGTTGGTTCGGCGAACGTCATCGCGTTCAAGAACTTTGACGTGTTCGACGTGAACGGTCTCGACCACAACCTTGATCTCGATATCCTGGCCACCAACAACACGGTCTCGGAAATCGTGGGTTCGGGTACCCTGGGCGCCGCCGCTGCGACGCTGTCGAACCTGGGCGCTGGCGTGAGCTTCCGCGCTACGGCCGATATGGGCACGACCGACGTTCTGTCGCTGACCCAGAAGACCGGCGGCGCGCTGACGGTCACCCTGGACGCCGACCAGACCGGCACCGACACCGCTGCCGACGATACGGCTGGCGTGGCCGTGACGGCGACCAACGCCACCTCGGTGACCGCCGTGTTCGATACCTCGTATCTGAACAAGGCTGGCGCTGTGACGGGTGAAACCGCCGCTACGGACAACGTTTCGACGATCGCTCTGACGACCGCCGCTGCGACCGCCGTGACCGTGGTTTCGGGTGGCGCGAACGCCCAGAACTTCATCACCATCGCTGACGGCGCGACGGCGGCTAACGACAAGCTGGCGACGATCACCGTCACCGGCGCGAGCCACCTGGACCTGACGGCCAGTGCTCTGACCAAGCTGGCCACGATCGATGCTTCGGCTTCGACCGGCGGTCTGTCGACCTCGCTGGCCGGCGTGGCGAGCGGCGGCACGATCAAGCTCGGCTCGGGCGCTGACCTGATTACGGTCACCAGCGCTTCGACCACGGGCGACATCGAGTCGATCCAGAACTTCGAAAAGGCGATCGCCGCCGCGGTTGGCACCAATGCCGCCGCCAAGGCCGCCGCCATCCTGGATACCGACCTGCTGTCGTTCACGGGCGCGGTCAATGCTGATGGCGCCATCACCGGCGGCACCATCGCCAAGGGCGTTCTGACGTTCACCGGCGCTGGTCCGGCCACGCTGACGGACGCTATCGGCCTTGCCGACGCGGGCGTCACCACCGCCGGCAACACGGTGGTGTTCCAGTACCTGACCGACACCTACGTGTTCGTCCAAGGCGGCGCTACCGACACCGTCGTGAAGCTGACGGGCGTCACCGGCGTGACCAACTACGTCGAAGACGGTACGACGAACCACTTCTTCGTCGTCTAATAACGACGAGCGACCGCTTCGGCGGTTGCAACGAAGACTGACTAAGGCCGCCCCGGAGGAATACTCCGGGGCGGTTTCTTATGTGCACGGCGTGGATTGGGGGCGTGCTTGCGGTGAACCCAGTCCTGTGATTTAGCGCCAGAGGCTGGCTGCTTCCTTTCCGCCACAATTTCGTGGTCGAGACGCAACCTAAGTTGTTACTGTATACGTCTCGCCATATGGCGAGACGCTTCGAAGGCTCCCGATGATCTTCAACCGCTCCGGCGCGAAGCCCACCATTCTCGATCGCGCGGTCGAGATCATGAAGCCGGCGGTGATCACCGCCATGGTCTTCAGCTTCTTCATCAACGTTCTGGCCCTGGTCAGTCCGATGTACATGCTGCAGGTCTATGACCGCGTGCTCTCCAGCCGGAACGTCTCGACGCTGGTCGTGCTGACCCTGATCTGCGTCTTCCTGTTCATCATCTACGGCCTACTGGAGGCGCTTAGGACCCAGGTTCTGGTGCGCGGCGGCCTGAAGTTCGACGGGGTGGCGCGCGACCCGATCTTCAGGGCGGTGCTGGAATCGACTCTGACCCGCAAGGGCCAGGGCGGCCAGGCGTTCCGTGACATGGACCAGGTGCGCGAGTTTCTGGCCGGCGGGCTGATCGCGTTCTGTGACGCGCCATGGACGCCGGTATTCATCCTGGTCTCCTGGATGTTGCACCCCTATTTCGGCATCCTGGCCATCGTCAGCTGCTTCATCATCTTCGGCCTAGCGGTAATGAACGATCGCGCGACCAAGAACCCGATTCAGATGGCCACCGCGGCCTCGATCGCGGCCCAGAACGACGCCAGTTCCACCCTGCGCAACGCCGAGGTCATGAAGGCCATGGGCATGTGGGGCGGCCTGCAGCAGCGCTGGCGCGTGCGTCGGGATGAGCAGGTGGCCTGGCAGGCCGGCGCCAGCGACGCCGGCGGCGCGGTGATGTCGGGCATCAAGGTGTTCCGCCAGGTCGTCCAGACCCTGATCCTCGGTGGCGGCGCCTATCTGGCCATCCAGGGCAAGATCTCGGCCGGCTCGATGATTGCCGGCTCGATCCTGGTCGGCCGCGCCCTGGCGCCGATCGAGGGCGCCGTGGGCCAGTGGAAGAACTATCTCGGCGCCCGCGGGGCGTGGGATCGCTTGCAAGGCATGCTGCGCGAACAGAAGAACGCCGATGACCACATGCCGCTGCCCGAGCCGCGGGGCGTGCTGTCGGCGGAGGCCGCCTCGATCCTGCCGCCCGGCGCCCAGGTTCCGACCATGCGCCAGGCCAGCTTCCGCATCGACGCCGGCACCGCCGTGGCCCTGGTCGGTCCCAGCGCCGCCGGCAAGTCCTCGCTGCTGCGCGGTATCGTCGGCGTTTGGCCGTGCTCGGCGGGGGTGATCCGCCTGGACGGTTACGACATCAAGCAGTGGGACCCCGAAAAGCTGGGCCGCCACATCGGCTATCTGCCGCAGGACATCGAGCTGTTCCAAGGCACCGTCGCCCAGAATATCGCCCGCTTCACCGAGTACGAGTCGCAGGAAGTCATCGAAGCCGCCACGCTGGCAGGTGTCCACGAGATGATCCAGGGCCTGCCCATGGGCTATGACACCCCGATCGGCGAGGGTGGGGCTTCATTGTCCGGCGGCCAGCGCCAGCGTCTGGCTCTCGCCCGGTCGGTGTTCCGCATGCCGGCTCTGTTGGTGCTGGACGAGCCGAACGCCAGCCTGGACCAGACGGGCGAGGTCGCTCTGATGGAAGCCATGAGCCGCCTGAAGGCGGCCAAGCGTACTGTGGTCTTCGCTACCCACAAGGTGAACCTGCTGACCCAGGCCGACTACATCATGGTCATCAACCAGGGGGTCATCGCCGATTTCGGCGAGCGTGACGCCATGCTGGCGAAGCTCACAGGCGCCGCGCCGCCGGCCGCGCCGACTCCGCCGCCGGTCCAGCGCGTTCAGTAGACGCCCGCTCCGCCCACCGTTTCCAAGGCCGTCTTCGCGACGCGCCCATCAGGCTGAAAACAGATGAAGCCCCCCAAGATCCAGCGTCCGACGGACAACTACAAGGGCGTCGCCCGTATCGGCTACGCCATCATCGCCCTGATGTTGGTGGGCCTGATCATCGCGTCGTTCGCGCCCCTGGCGGCCTCGGTGAGCGCTACCGGGGTCGTCTCGGCCGAGGGCAACCGCAAGACCATCCAGCATCTGGAGGGCGGCATGTTGCGCAAGATCCTGGTGCGGGAAGGCGAGAGGGTGAAGGCCGGGCAGGTGCTGTTCGAGCTGGATCCGACCCAGGCCAACGCCGCCGCCGGCATCACCAAGAACCAGTACGTGGCCCTGAAGGCCATGGAGGCCCGCCTGCTGGCCGAGCGTGACCAGCGTTCGTCGATCAATTTCCCCGCCGACCTGAGCAGCCAGAGCTCTGATCCGATGGTGGCTCGCGCGATTGCTGACGAGCGGTCGCAGTTCATGGAGCGTCGCCAGACCCTGCAGGGCCAGGTCGACCTGATGAACGCCCAGCGCGATCAGTATCAGAGCGAGATCGAAGGCATCGACCGCCAGACGCAAGGCCTGAAGGACCAGCTGGGTTACATCCAGGACGAGCTCAACGACCTGCGCAAGATTTATGACAAGGGCCTGGTGCCGCGCCCGCGCCTGCTGGCGCTGGAGCGCGAGCAGGCCTCGCTGTCGGGCTCGATTGGCCGCCTGACCGCCGACCGCGCCAAGGCCATCCAGGGCATGGGCGAGACGCAGCTGAAGATCCGCCAGATCAAGCAGCAGTTCTTCGAGGAGGTCAGCCAGAGCATCACCGAGACCCGTGTGAAGCTGGCCGAGGTGACCGAGAAGGAAGTGGTGGCCTCGGACGCCCAGCGCCGGATCAACATCGTCTCGCCGGTCAACGGCACGGCCCAGAACCTGCGCTTCTTCACCGAAGGCGCCGTGGTTCGTCCCGCCGAGCCGATGGTCGACATCGCGCCCGACGACGAGGCTTTTGTTATCCAGGCGCATTTCCAGCCCACCGACGTCGACAACGTCTATCCGGGCATGGTCACCGAGGTCCGACTGCCGGCGTTCCACTCGCGCGAAATCCCGATCTTGAATGGCAAGATCGAATCCATCTCGCGCGACCGCCTGACCGATCCCGAGGGCAAGATCTCGTATTTCCTCGGCATCGTTAAGGTCGACGTCAAGCAACTGCCCAAGCCGCTGCGGGCCAAGGTGACGGCGGGCATGCCCGCCCAGGTGATTGTGCCGACCCGGGAGCGGACCGTGCTGGACTACCTGTTCTCACCCCTGCGCGACGCCATGCGCACCACCATGCGCGAAGAGTAGAGCGCCGGGTTCAACGGTCTGATTTGCAAGGCTTTTCGGAAAGCGGTCGCCGGGGATGGAAATGTCGCCGCCGCCGCTTTCCAATCGGCCCCAATAGTGTAGTCAGGACCCTTCGTTGTTACTGGAGTCGATGGGCGCGTGGCGAAGACGGCTTTGATCACCGGCATTACCGGGCAGGACGGGGCTTATCTCGCCAAGCTGCTGCTGGAGAAGGGCTACGTCGTCCACGGCATGCTGCGTCGCTCGGCGTCGGCCGACGTGATCGGCGATCGCCTGCGCTGGATCGGCGTCCACGACGACATCCGGTTCGAGCTGGGCGACCTGCTGGACGAGGGCGGTCTGTCGCGCCTGCTGCGCCGTGTGCGGCCCGACGAGATCTACAACCTGGCGGCCCAGAGCTTCGTCGGCGCCTCTTGGGACCAGCCGCACCTGACCGGTTCGGTCACCGGGCTGGGAACCACCAACATGCTGGAAGCCCTGCGGATGGAAGCCCCGCAGGCCCGCTTCTACCAAGCCTCGTCGTCCGAGATGTATGGGCTGGTGCAGCATCCGATTCAATCGGAGACGACCCCGTTCTATCCGCGCTCGCCCTATGCGGTGGCCAAGCTCTACGCCCACTGGATGACGGTGAACTATCGCGAGAGCTACGGCCTGCACACCTCGTGCGGCATCCTATTCAACCACGAGAGCCCACTGCGCGGCATCGAGTTCGTGACCCGCAAGGTCACCGACGCGGTGGCGGCCATCAAGCTGGGTCAGCAGAAGACCGTCGAGCTGGGCAATCTGGACGCCAAGCGCGACTGGGGCCACGCCAAGGACTATGTCGAGGCCATGTGGCTGATGCTCCAGCAGGAAACCCCGGACGACTACGTGGTCGCGACCGGCAAGACCTGGACCGTGCGGCAGATGTGCGAGGCGGCCTTCGCCAGCGCCGGCCTGAACTACCAGGATCACGTCACGGTCAACCCGAAGTTCCTGCGCCCGGCCGAGGTGGACCTGCTGCTGGGCGACCCGTCCAAGGCCAAGGCCAAGTTGGGCTGGGAGCCCACGACGACCATGCAGGAGATGATCGCCGAGATGGTCAAGGCCGATATCGCGCGGCGGTCGCGGAACTGATGGACACCACCCTCGCCATCGGGGGCGTCGTCATCATCGGCGGCGGCGGCCACGCCAAGGTGGTCATCGAAAGCCTGCGGGCCTCGGGCCACGCGGTGGCGGCGATCGTCGACGCGGACCCGACGCCGCGCGTGGTGCTGGGCGTGCCCGTGCTCGGCGACGACCTCAAGCTGCCCGAACTGAGAGGGCAGGGACTTTCCGCGCTGTTCGTGGCGGTCGGCGACAACCGGCTGCGGGAGATGCTGGGGCGCAAGGCGCGAGGGCTAGGTTTCTCTCTGGTCAACGCCATCCACCCCTCCGCAACCATCTCGCCGACCGCGCGGATCGGAGAAGGTGTGGCCGTGATGGCGGGCGCGGCGATCAATGCTGAAAGCGAGATCGGCGACCTGGCCATCGTCAACACGGGCGCGGTCGTTGATCATGATTGCCGCCTGGGCGCGGCCTGCCATCTGGGGCCAGCCTCGGCCCTGGCCGGCGGCGTGACCATCGGCGACCGCGCCTTCCTGGGCGTTGGCGCGCGAGTCATTCCGGGCGTCAGCATCGGCGCGGACACGATCGTCGGGGCTGGCGGCGTCGTCGTGCGCGACCTCCCGGAGGCCGTCCTGGCGGTCGGTGTTCCGGCCCTCGTCAAAGGAGAGCGTTCTTGACCGCTTCGCCGCGTATTTCCGTCGCCGCCCCCCGTTTGGACGGCAACGAGCGCGACTATGTGCTGGAGTGCCTGGACACGACCTGGATCTCGTCGGTCGGCCATTTCATCACCGACTTCGAGAAGGCCTTCGCCGCCTATTGCGGGGTCAAGCACGCCATCGCCTGCAACAACGGCACGACGGCGCTGCACCTGGCGTTGGTGGCCTTGGACATCGGGCCGGGCGACGAGGTGATCGTGCCCAGCCTGACATACATCGCCTCGGTCAACGCCGTGACCTATTGCGGCGCCACGCCGGTGCTGATCGACAACGACCCGCGCACCTTCAACCTGGACCCCGCCAAGCTGGAAGCGCTGATCACGCCGCGCACCAAGGCGATCATGCCCGTGCACTTGTACGGCCAGATCTGCGACATGGATCCGATCCTGGATGTCGCCAGGAAGCACGGCCTCAAGGTCGTCGAGGACGCCGCCGAGGCGGTCGGGGCGACGTACAAGGGCAAGATGTCCGGCGCTCTTGGAACGTGCGCGACCTTCAGCTTCTTCGGCAACAAGATCATCACCACCGGCGAAGGCGGGATGATCACGACCGACGACGATGAGCTGGCCGCCCGGATGCGGCTGCTGCGTGGCCAGGGCATGGACCTGAACCGCCGCTATTGGTTCCCGGTCGTCGGCTACAACTACCGCATGACCAACATCCAGGCGGCGATCGGCCTGGCCCAACTGGAGCGGGTCGACGCGCACCTGGACGCTCGCCAGCAGGTGGTGGCCTGGTACGACGAGAAGCTCTCGCGCCTGGGCAACCGGGTGATCAAGCCGCATGTCGAGCCGACCGGCCGCCATGTGTTCTGGATGTATACGGTGCGCCTGGGCGAGGGCCTGTCGACGTCGCGCGACGAGGTGATCAAGGGACTCGACGCTTTGGGCATCGAGAGCCGGCCGGTGTTCTATCCGATGCATGTGATGCCCCCGTACGCCCATCTGGCGACCGGTGATCTGGGCAACGCCGAGGCCTGTGGCGCCGACGGCTTGAATCTGCCGACCCATGCGGGCCTGTCGGAAGCCGACATCGACCGCGTCGTCGCGGCGCTCGACCAGGTGTTGGTCTAGCCGATGCGCGTCGTCCTGCTGTCCTCGATCGTGCCGTTCATCAACGGCGGGGCGCGCTTCATCGTCGAGTGGCTTGAGGAGAAGCTCGTCGAGGCGGGGCACCAGGTCGAACGCTTCTACCTGCCGTTCGTTGACGATCCGAACGAGCTGCTGCATCAGATCGCCGCCTGGCGGATGATGGACCTGACCCAGTGGTGCGACCGGGTCATCTGCTTCCGGCCGCCAGCCTATGTGGTGGATCACCCCAACAAGGTGCTGTGGTTCATCCACCACATCCGCACCTTCTACGACCTGTGGGACACGCCCTATCGGGGCATGCCGGACGACGCCGAGCATCGGGCGATCCGCGACAACCTGCGGGCCCTCGACACCCGGGCCATCGCCGAGAGTCGAGCGGTCTTCACCAATTCCCAGGTGGTCGCCGACCGCCTGAAGCGGTTCAACGGTCTGGACGCCACGCCGCTGTACCCGCCGGTCTACAAGCCCGAGCGCTTCACCCACACCGGTTATGGCGACGAGATCGTCGCCATCTCGCGTCTCGAGCCGCACAAGCGCCAGGCGCTGATGATCGAGGCCATGCAGCACGTGAAGACCGGCGTGAAGCTGCGCCTGGCCGGCACGGCTTCCAGTCCTGAGTACGGTCGCCAACTGGTCCAGATGACGAAGGACCTGGGTGTTCAGGACCGCGTCATCCTCGAGGATCGCTGGATCAGCGAGGACGAGAAGGCCGAGATGCTCAAGGCGGCCCTGGCCGTCGCCTACCTGCCCAAGGACGAGGACAGCTACGGCTATCCCTCGCTGGAAGGCGCCCATGCCCGCAAGGCGATCGTCACCACCACCGATAGCGGCGGCGTCCTGGAGCTGGTCGAGCACGGCCGCAACGGCCTGATCAGCGAACCTGATCCGCGGGCCCTGGCCGAACAGTTCGACCGCCTGCACGCCGACCGGCGAGGCGTCGAGGCCATGGGGACGGCCTCGCTGAACCGCCTCTCGGAGATGAAGATCGACTGGAGCACCGTGGTGGAGCGCCTGACGGCATGAAGATCTCCCGATGAAAGTGCTGGTCGTCAACAACGCCGCCCCATTCCAGCGTGGCGGGGCCGAGGAACTGGCCGACCACCTGGTTCGCCGCCTGAACGCCACGCCCGGCGTCCAGTCCGAGCTGGTTCGCGTGCCGTTCACCTGGGAGCCCGCCGAGCGTCTCATCGAGGAGATGCTGATCGCCAAGGGGCTGCGGCTGCACAATGTCGATCGGGTGATCGGCTTGAAGTTCCCGGCCTATCTGATCCCGCACCAGGACAAGGTGCTGTGGCTGCTGCACCAGTTCCGTCAGGCCTACGACCTGTCCGAGGCCGGCCAGAGCCATCTCGATTTCGACGAGACGGGGCGGACGGTGAAGGCGGCGATCAAGGCGGCCGACAACGCCTGTTTCGCCGAGTGCCGCCGGATCTATTGCAATTCGCCGGTCACCCAGAACCGGCTGATGAAGTTCAATGGCGTGGCCAGCGAAGTGCTGTATCCGCCGCTCAATGACGGCGAGCTGTTCACCGGCGGCGACTATGGCGATTATGTCTTCGCCGGCGGCCGGGTGGCGGCGGGCAAGCGCCAGCACCTGCTGATCGAGGCCCTGGCCCTGCTGCCGAACGGCCCACGTCTGGTCATCGCCGGGCCGCCCGAGAACCAGGCCTATGCCGATCGCCTGACCAAGCTGGTCGAGGACCTGGACCTGAAAGATCGGGTTGATCTGCGTTTCGGCTTCCATCCGCGCGAGGACATCGCCCGCTGGGCCAACGACGCCCTGGTCTGCGCCTACCTGCCCTTCGACGAGGACAGCGTCGGCTATGTGACCATGGAAGCTTTCGCCGCCGGCAAGGCCGTGCTGACCGTCACCGACTCCGGCGGCCTGCTGGAGATCGTCAACGAGGACACGGGCGCCGTCGCCGAGCCGACGCCCGAGGCGCTGGCTCACGCGTTGGTTGGTTTAACGTCCGACAGGGCGCGGGCAATGTCGCGGGGGGCGGCGGCGCGTGACCTCTGGCGCAACAAGAATGTCACATGGGAGGCGACAGTGCGTCGCCTTCTTGATTAAGCCATAAACATTGGGTTGAACGCCGGTTTCCGGCGGAAGCCGTGGAAATCTGGAAAATGCGAGTGTTGTCGAAAGTTCTGTCCGTCCGGTCTTCCGTGATCGCCATGGCCGTCGCCCTGTCCGTCTCGGGCGTGGCTGGCCGCGCGCACGCCGAGACCCTGGCCGACGCGATCACCGCCGCCTACCAGAGTAACCCCAACATCCAGGCCCAGCGCGCGGCCATGCGGGCCTTGGACGAGAACTACGCCCAGGCCCGGGCGGCCTATGGCCTGCAGGCCAGCGCGCAGGTGTCGGAGGGCTATTCCTACCAGAAGGGCGTGGAGAGCGGGAGGAGCGAGGACGCCACTCAGCCGACCAGCCAGCTGTCGGTGTCCCAGGCGCTGTACACCAACGGCCGCTACGCCGCCCGCCTGGCCTCCACCGAGGCGCAGATCAAGGCCGCACGCGAGAACCTGCGACGGATCGAGATGGATCTGCTGGTGCGGGTCACCAACGCCTATGTTTCGGTGCGCCGCGACCGCGAGGTGCTTCGCATCAGCGAGGGCGGCGAGGCCTTCCTGCGTAAACAGCTGCAGGACACCCAGGACAAGTACTCGGTTCGCCAGGTCACCCTGACCGATGTCCAACAGTCCAAGGCGCGTCTAGCGGCGGCCAGCACCCAACTGGCCAACGCCCAAGCGCAGTTGAATGTCAGTGTGGCCTTCTATGCGTCGCTGGTGGGCCACCTGCCCGACACGCTGGATCCCGAGCCGGACATCGACGGCCTGCCCCCGACGCTCGACGAGGCGTTCGATCAGGCCGAACAGAACAATCCGTCCCTTCTGGCCGCCGCCTATACCGAGAAGTCATCGCGCGAGGGCGTCGCCGAAGCGCGGGCCCAGCGGCTTTTTTCTGTCAGCGCGCGCGCCGACTACCGAAACGGCCCTTACGTGTCCTACAATGGCAAGGCCGGCAATCGGGTCGACAACGTCACCGCCAGCGTCACGCTGAGCCAGCCGTTGTTCTCGTCCGGCCAGTTGAACTCGGCCGTCCGCCAGTCGATCGAGGAAAACAACCGCGACAAGCTGCTGATCGACGACGCGCGCCGCAACATGGTGCTGGGGGTCTCGCAATACTGGGATCAACTCGTCGCCGCCCGAAAGGCTCTGGTGTCCACCGAAGAGGAAATGAAGGCCGACACCATCGCCTTCTACGGCGTGCGCGAGGAAGAGCGTTTCGCCCTTCGCAGCACGATCGAGATCCTGAACGCTCAGGCCGAGCTGCAGAACGCCCAGATCAGCTTCATGCGCGGACGGGCCAACGAATATATCGGTCGCGTGCAGCTGCTGGCTCAGGTCGGCACGCTGGAGGTCGGCAATCTCGCGCCTGGGATCCAGCCGTACGATCCAGAGCGGCACTTCAAGAAGGTCCGCTACAAGGGCGTGCTGCCGACGGACCTGATCGTCCAGAGCATCGACAAGATCGCCCTACCGATGGAGCCGAAAAAGCCCAAGGCCGGCGACACCACGCCGATCCGTCCGCCGTCCAGCGAGCTGCCCGCCAAGCCGGTTCCGGCCGACCAAGTCAAGCCGCCGCAGTCGATCAACGACTTGCCGACGTTGAACGACGACGCGCCGGTCAAGACGTCGCCGAGGAACTAGGGTCTAGCCCAAGGCAAGCCGGGCGCGGGTCATGCGCAGCCAGGCTTCGCGGTCGAACGAGACGTGGTCGTTGCGCGCTGTCGCGGCGGCCATGTCCGCGCGCCAGGCGTCGTCGCTGATCATCTGCGCCAGCTTGGCGGCGGCGTCGTCGACGTCGGCGTCGGCCCAACGCCCGGCGCGATAGATGTGGCCGTCGCCCTCGACCGGGATCAGCTTGAAATCGACCAGTTGGCTCGACGCCGGATCCATGAACTCCACGTTCGAGGACCAGCCCGTGGCCAAGGTAGGCTTGCCCAGCCAGATCGCCTCGGCCAGCAGCAGGCCATAGCCTTCCGAGCGATGCAGCGACAGCACGATGTCGCTGCTGGCGGTCAGGCGCGCCATGTCGTCGGCGGACAGGCTTTCCGTCATCAGGCGGATCGATGGATCGTCCGCGACGCGCTCGCGCAGCGCCGCCAGGGTCTCCGGATAGAGTTCCGCCCCGACGATCTTGCAGACCAGCAGAGCCGGTCTGTCGGTCGAGGCTCGCGCCTTCTGGAACGCCAGCAGGGCGGCGTAGGGGTTCTTACGCTGGGCGGTCGAGCGCAGGTCGAACGCCATCAGCGTCACCACCACGCCATCGGGAAGGTCGAAGCGGGCGCGGTCGGGCGCGGGGCGCGGGTTCAGATACAGCGGGTATGGAGCCGGGGAGACCTTCACGCGGGCGGGCGCGATCTTGCGGATGGCGTCGGCGGCGAAGACGGACGGGGTCCAGACCTCGTCGACCAGGTCGAAGGCGGGCGCCCAGTCGGCGGGAACGTCCTCTAGCTCCCAGGCCCAGTAGCCGATGTGGCGGCGGCCCTCCAGTGGGCGGCCTTCGGTCGTCCGCGCCCAGCGCAGCAGTTCGGGCGGATTGATGTGCGAGATCACCGCGCCGCGCTCGTCGGCGGCGGGAGGCGGAAAGGCGACGGGCATGTCGATCGGGAAACCCACCTCGGCCGAGAGGTCCACCGCCCGCGTCGGAAGGCCCGCGTCGGCCAGACCGCGCGCCAGCATGCGCGCGCCCTCGCCCAGGCCATGCACGGCGCCGTGGAAGCCGACGACGGTGATCGGGAGGGTCGGGGGAGGTTCCGACGCCGGGCGCGGCGACGCGCCCGCGCCAGGGCCTTTCGTTCGGCTCTCGCCTTGGCCGCGCGCGCCGCGCGCTCGGCCCGGGCCTTGGCTGCCCGGTCCATGGCTTCGGAGGTCGCCCTGAACGCCGCGGCGGGCGCGCCGGCGGTCAGGTGCGCCGCGCGGCGGACAGGAACAGGTAGGCCGCGCCAGAGCGCGAGGAGGCGGGATTTCATGGGCGGTGCTTGTGGATCCGGGCGCGTCTAACCGGCGTCAGACCTATAGCGACTTGCCCCGCACGCGCCATGACAAAGGGGTGTCGATCAGGGCGCGAACTGTGGCGACAACTTGTCATCCGCAATATTTCCATGCAGCAATTCACGCCGGGTGGGCTTTGGCAGCGGCGGAGAAGCGTGTGTCGACCGAGTGGAACGCGGGCTACGTTACGGATGTAAACTATACCTTTGGCTACTATGGAGAGTTGAGTCCGCTTCGTTGCCGTCTGCCGCTTTTGATGGTCGGTCGCCATGCGCCCAAGATCGAGAACGCATGCGAGCTGGGCTTTGGTCAGGGTCTGTCGGTCTCGATCCACGCCGCCGCCCAGCCGGGAATCAATTGGTACGGCACGGACTTCAACCCCTCGCAGGCTTCCTTCGCCTCGGAAATGGTCCGTCTGGCCGGCGCTGACGCCAAGCTCTACGACGAGGCGTTCGCGGAATTCTGTAACCGCAAGGACTTGCCGGATTTCGACTTCATCGGCCTTCACGGTATCTGGACGTGGATCTCGGATTCCAATCGGGGCGTGCTGGTCGACTTCATTCGCCGCAAGCTGCGGCCCGGCGGCGTGCTCTACATTTCCTACAACACCTTGCCGGGCTGGTCGGCCTCGGCGCCGATCCGCCACCTGATGAAGCGCCACGCCGATGTCATGGGCGCGCCAGGCCAGGGGATCATCGGCCAGACCGACGCGGCTCTGGATTTCATCGAGCAATTCTTCGCGCTCGATCCCCTCTACGCGAAAGCCAATCCTGGAGCCGTCGATCGGCTGAAGCAGGTCAAGGGTCAGGACCGCAAGTATCTGGCCCACGAATATATGAACCGCGACTGGCACCCGATGTACTTTGCCGACATCGAGAACTGGCTTGGCGACGCCAAGGTCGGGTTCGCCAGTTCGGCCCATACGCTGGACAATCTATACGAACTGAACTTCACGCCCGCGCAGATCGAATTCATGCGCAACGCGCCTGACGTCTCTTTGCGCGAGACGATCCGAGACTATTGCGTGAACCAGCAATTCCGTCGCGACTATTGGGTGCGGGGCGTGCGGGCCCTGGTTGGTCATGAGCAGATCGCGGCGATACGCGATGAGCGCGTGGTATTGACCGTCGATCGGGAAAGTCTGCCCACCAAGGTGCGCGGGGCGGTTGGCGAGGCCGGGCTCATCGATACGATCTATCAGCCGATCTATGAACTGCTGCTGGATTACAAGCCCCATACCATTCTGGAGCTGGAGACTCACGTCGGCGGCAAGAACGTCAACTTCGCCCAGCTGAGTTCGGCGTTGTCGATCTTGCTCGGTCTCGGCACGATCCAGCCCGCCGCCCCGGGGCAGGATGTCAGCAAGGCCAAGACGCGGACGCAGGCGTTGAACAGGGCCATCTCGCGTCGCTCGCTCTCGGTGGGCGATATCGCCCATTTCGCGTCGCCCGTGACCGGGGGCGGGATTTCGGCGCCGCGCTTCCACCAGCTTTTCTGGCTGGGCAAGCAGAATGGCGGCAAGACGTCGACGGATTGGGCCGAGTTCGCCTGGACCCTGCTTCGGGCGCAAGGTCAGTCTATCGTCAAGGACGGTGAGACCCTGCAAGGCGAGGATAACCTGACCGAGCTGAAGGCGCAGGCCGAACAATGGGGCGCCAAGGTCCTGCCCGTTTGGACGGCCCTGGGGATCTGAGCCTTCCCGTTTGGCGATAGTGCGGTCCGCAAGGGTGGGCATGCCCACCCTCGGCGGCGGTTCGAGGCGATAGAGCCGTCGGGCGCCGGAGAAAGTGATGGTAAAATCTTCGAGCGTTTCTCAGCGTAATGGGCGCATATAAAGAATGTAGTTGAGGATATTCCGTATAGGTTGTCCGAATGCTGAGTGTTTAAAGCGTTGTCGTAGCCAAGATGATTGCGCCGCAATCCTCGCTTCCAGAACTCTATAAATCCAAAGGTCCTGGAGGGCTTCGCTGAGATGGCGTGGCGGGGCTTCGATATTTCGGCCGCCGCCATGGGAATCTGGCGGAAGCGCTGCAATATCGGAAGTTGCATGGCGAATTCACGACGAAATGTCGAATTCCCGTAGCAAGGCGGTTGCGAAGCGGCGCTGGTTAAGGTATGAAGAACTTGTCTACCCACAAGACTTCCCATTAGCCCCGCCGGAGACCCAGTCACCGGCGGGGCTTATCGTATCTGGGGTCTTGATGTTCGTGGCGAGATAAACGCCGCGCGCGTGGCGGCGATCCTCCAGCCAAGCTTTCCAGAACCCAAAATGCGGTCTTCCGCCCTAGATCCGGTCTTCCGGCGGCGGTGGGGTTAGCCTCGTCAGGTGCGGGCCGGGGACGACCGGCTGACGTTCCAGGATCTGGCGCACCTTGCGCACGGCGGCGGAGGCGCGGCTGCGGCGCTGGCGCCAGAGCAGCAGGGTCATGGCCCCCAGCGTCGCCGCCAGGAACGGCATCGGACCCAGCAGCCAGACGGCCGCCGCCAGGGCGAAATAGTAGGCCCGGACGCCGGCGTTGAACGCCGACAGGGCCGGGTTGAGGATGCCGCCCGCGGCTTCCGCATATTCGGCCAGCACAGCCTGCGGCGCCCACATCGGCGCGGCGCCGATCGCGGCCAGGCAATAGTTCATCTGGCGGATTGACCAGATGAAGTCGAGCAGGCCCCGGGCCAGGGCCACCAAGACCAGGCCCAGCTTGATTTGGAACATCATCGGCGAGGTCTTGGCCAGCACCGCCAGACCCTCGACGCTCTTCCAGGCGGTGTCGCCGCCGAACAGCACCCCGGCCGCGGCGGCGATCAGGATCAGGTTCGACGAGGCGAAGAAGCTGGCTGAATTGATCGCGTGGCCCAGCAACTGGCCGTCCAGCAGGGCGATTTCGCGCACCGCCATCTCCTGCATCCAGCGGCGGCGGATGACGGTCATGTCGGTGTTCAGTACGCCCCCACCTTCGCCCAGGCGCTTGAGCAGGGGCTCGTACAGCAGCCAGCAGGCGGCGAAGATGGACAGGACGATCGAGTCGAGCAGATGCATGGGGGAAATCTAGACGGACGCGGAGAGTCGGAAAACGGGGTTCAGCCGAGCTTGCCGGCTTAGTCCTCGAGAATGAGGCTGTTTCGTCCGGTGTCCTTGAGGATGATCGAGCAGATCAGGCCCAGGGTCATGACGCCGGCGACGTAGAGATAGAAGGTGCTTTCCATCCCGTCGTGCTTGAAGGCCAGGGCGACCATCTCGGCCGTGCCGCCGAACAGCACATTGGCCAGGGCGTAGGGCAGGGCGACGCCCAGGGCGCGGACGTGGGCGGGGAACATCTCGGCCTTCACCACCGCGCTGATGGCGGTGTAGCAGGACTGGAAGGCCATGCCGGCCAGGATCAGGGCCAGGGCGGTGGTCACCGAGGTCGTCTGGCTGATGCCGGTCATGATCGGCCAGATGGTCAGGGCGCCGCCGCCGAAGGCCAGGATCAGCATCGGCTTGCGGCCGAACCGGTCCGACAGCCAACCGGCCAGCGGCTGCAGCAGCATGAAGCCGATCATGCTGAGCGCGCTGATCTCCGACGCCTGGCCTTTGCCGAAGCCGGCCGTGTTGACCAGGAACTTCTGCATGTAGGTCGTATAGACGTAGAAGGTCAGCGAGCCGCCCGCCGTCAGGCCCATGATCAGCAGGCTCTCGCGCGGGTGGCGACGCACCAGCGGGACGATCAGCGAGACGAAGAACAGCGCCAGGAACACCGCGCCGAGGATCTGGCTGGGCCTGGCCAGCGGGCCGGTGGTGACGCCCAGCACGCCGGCGATCACGGTCAGGGCCAGGAAGATCCCGGCGCTGGCGACCTGGCGACGCGACAGGGTCTCGCGCTGGGCGGGACGCTTGAAGGCGATGCTCTCGTCCAGGCCCCGGCGGATCCAGAACACCACCACGGCCAGCAAGGCGCCGATGATGAACGGCACACGCCAGCCCCAGGCCTTCAGTTCGGCCTCGGGCAGCAGGCGCTGCAGCACGATCAGAACGCCCAGCGCCAGCAGCTGGCCGGCGATCAGGGTCACATAGTGGAAGCTGGACCAGAAGCCCCGGCGGGCCTTGCCGGCCATCTCGCTCATATAGGTGGCGCTGGCGCCGTACTCGCCGCCGACCGACAGGCCTTGCAGCACGCGGGCCAACAGCAGAATGGCCGGCGCCCACAGGCCGATGGTCTTGAAACCGGGGGTGACAGCGATGATCAGCGCGCCGCCGCACATCAGGGCGACCGACGCCGACAGGGCGGCGCGGCGGCCGGCGTGGTCGGCGTACATCCCCATCAGCCACGCCCCGATCGGGCGGGCCACGAAGCCCAGGAAGAACACCGCCGCCGCCTGCAGCAGCTGCACGGTCTGGTCGCCTTTGGGGAAGAAGGCGGGGGCGAAATAGAGGGTGAAGGCGGCGTAGGCGAACCAGTCGTACCATTCGACCAGATTGCCGGCCGAGCCGCCCAGTATGGCCTTGGCCCGGTTCAGGGGCGAGAGACGCACGCCTTCGGCGCCTGGCCCCGCGTCGGCGGTCGCCGTCATGTCCACTCCCCCTCCCTGTTTGGAGGGGGAGCTTAGGCGAACGGCGTTCTAGAGCAATCGCTAGATCCTGCCGAGCAGGACCAGGATGATGATGATCACGAGGATCAGGCCCAGGCCGCCGCTGGGGAAGTAGCCCCACGAGCGGCTATGCCCCCAGGTCGGCAGAGCGCCGATAAGGGCCAGGATCAGGATGATGATGAGGATCGTGCCGAGCATGGTCCGAAGTTTCCCTCCAATCCGCGTCGGCCACCGTGGCGACGCTGGTTCAGGACTTCGGAATTCGCGGCGCCGCTTATCGGTTCCGCGCCAAAAGGTTCCCCTCAGGCCGGCGTGTCTTCCGCTTTTCTCAGCCGGATGGCCCACAGCGCGCCAATCACGCCACCCTTCACGCGCGGCAGGGTCAGCAGAGTCGCCAGCGCGAGCGCCGTCACGCACACGGGGACGACGACCAGCGGCGGCCCTTCCCAAACCCAGGGGAAGAACAGCAGCGGCGCGACGACCAGGTGGCCGATCAGCAGGATGGTGAAATAGGCCGGGCCGTCATCGGCCGGATAGCGCGCCAGCTCGTGGCCGCAGGCCTCGCACTCGGGATCGACCTTCAGATAGCGCATGTACAGGCGTCCGTCGCCGCAGTTGGGGCAACGGTGCAGGAGGCCTCGCTTGAGGCCGGTAAGCAGCGGAGACGCGGAGCTGGGCTCAGACATGACGCTCATATGCGCCTTCGGGCGCTGCGAGAAAAGGGCGACTTGGCGTCGCACGGCGACGTTTTGTCCGGGGTGTCGATAAGTAAAGCTGAACTATTTCGCCACATTCGCGGCGGATTTGGCGTCAAAGCGGCGTTCGCTGATCTTCACGACGATTTCTGGTTAATAAAGGATACCTTTCGGAGCAACGTTCCGGGAATCCAAGTCCTCGATCCGAGGTTTCCGGAACTGCCCGGATCAGCCCAGCGTTGATCGCCTGTTCTACAGAGACGAGGCGAGACATGGCCGAGGCCGTACAGAAGCCGATCGAAGGACCTTTGCGGCCGCCCCGCGCGGGCGAGGCGGCGTCCAAGGCCGAGCACGCTGTCCGCCACGCCCCGGAGGGCGCCGTCGCCGCGCACGAGAAGCGGACGATCGGCGCGGAAACCTCGCGGGAAGAGGACGCCTAGCGTCCGCCCGGAACTCGCCTAGTTCTTGGCGTCGCGAGCGGCGCCGGCGACGGCCTTGCCCGCGGCCGAGACGTCGCGACCAGCGCCTTCGATGGTGTTGCAGGCCGTGACCAGCAGGGCGGCCGCGGCGGCGGCGAGGACGACGATCTTGCGCATGAATTCAAGCTCCACTTCGGAAAAGCGCGGGACCTTAACCGTGGGGGGCGGCGGGCTTCAAGAGCCCGACGCCTCTCGGGATCAGCGAATTCTGCGGATCGAGCTGAAGCGGTCGTTCTGCTTGTTGGGTAGCACCCCCGCGTCGTAGTCGTAGCGCCAGCAGCGCCCCTGGAAGTAGGCGTGTTCGCAGAACTCCCACTGGCCGCGCATGATCCGCAGCGACGAGATGCGGTCGTTGAATCCAATCCGGGTCAGGTCGGGCTCGTCACCCCGGATCGGGCGGGATTCGCCGCCGAAATCGCGATGCTCGAACACCACCAGGTCGGCGCCCCAGCGGCCGCGCCGGTCATCACGCCGGTCGTCGCGGCGCTCATAGCGGTCATCACGCCGGTCGCCGTCCCAGGAGCGGTCCTGGGCGAAAGCGCCGGTGGTCAGCAGGGTGGCGGCCCCACAGGCGATCAGAAAAGCAGTCTTGCGCATCGTATCGTCTCCTTGGCGCCCGGTACGAACTGGTCCGAAGATCCTGGGCATCGTCCAGGTCAGCTAGCCGGCGTCCAACTGAACGGCGGCTGAACGGCCAAGGTCCATCGTCGAACGTTAGACGTCGATTTCGTCGCGCGGGCGGCGCGTTTGGGCGAACCTTGCCGAAACTTCATGATAACGCCGTTCGCCCGGCGCTCGCGGCCTGCTACGACAGGCGCGCAACAGGGAGGAGGCGCGCTCATGGCTCGCAAGCATCTGGTTTCGGTTCTGGCCGTTGGCGTCCTGGCCTTCGGTGCGTCAAGCCTCGGCGGCGCCGCGCTCGCCCAGGTTCCCGCCAACATCGCTAAGGCGCTGGCCGATCCGGCGCGCCCGGCGGCCGACACGGCCCGCGACGCCGCGCGCCATCCGGGCGAGGTCCTGGCCCTGGCCGAGGTGAAGCCGGGCGACACCGTCGTCGACTACATCATGGGCGGTGGTTATTTCACGCGCCTGATCTCCGCCGCCGTCGGCCCGAACGGGACCGTCTACGCCTACCAGCCGGCCGAGTTCATCAAGTTCAAGGCCCAGTACGGTGAGGACCAGAAGGCCGTCGCCGCGGCGCTGTCGAACGTGAAGCCGCTGAATGGTCCGATGACGGCGCTGGACCTGCCCGACAACGCCGATGTCGTAATCACGGTCCAGAACTATCACGACATGCACCTGAAGCCGTTCCCGGTGGACACGGCGGCCAAGGCCAACGCCGAGATCTTCAAGTCGCTGAAGCCGGGCGGGGTGTTCCTGGTCATCGACCACGCCGCCGCCGCCGGCTCGGGGATCACCGCCGCCGACAGTCTGCACCGCATCGACATCGCCGCCGTGAAGAGCGAGGTCGAGGCCGCCGGCTTCAAGCTGGAAGCCGAGAGCCCTCTGCTGGCCAGCAGCGCCGATCCGCATACGGCCAGCGTCTTCGACCCCGCCATTCGCGGCAAGACCGACCAGTTCATCCTGAAGTTCCGCAAGCCGAAATAGCGTCAGGCGGCCAGGGCTTCCCTAGGAGACCCTGGCCTCCGCACCCATGAAGATCACCTTGGCGCCCTTGTTCACCGCCGAACCCAGCTCCTTGGCGTCCCAGTTGGTCAGGCGCACGCAGCCGTGCGAGGCGCGCTTGTTGACCAGCTTGGGGTCGGGGGTGCCGTGGATGCCGTAGGTGTCCTTGGTCAGGTCGATCCAGGTCGAGCCGACCGGGTTGTTGGGCCCGGCCTTGATGGTGAGCTTGGCCTTGGGCTTGCCGAAGGTCAGGCGCGAGGGGTCATAGGTGTAGGTCGGAGCCGGAGCCAGGGTGCGGACCGCCCACTCGCCGGACGGGGCGGGGCGCTCGGTGCTGCCCACGGTGGCCGGATAGACCGCCAGCTCGACGCCGTCCTTGTCGAAGGCGCGGACCTGGCCCAGGGCCTTGTCGATCTCGATGCGGTCGACCTTGCGGTCCAGGGTGTCCGCGCCGGCGGCCGTGACCACGATGTTTGTCCCCGCCGCGCCGAAGTCGACGCCGGGATTGAGCAGCTGTAGCAGCGCTTCGTCCATGTGGAAGCGCTCCGCCAGCATCTCCAGCGGCGTGTGGTAGTTCATGGCCGGCAGCTGGGCCATCGCCTCGTAGTCTTCCTTCGGCAGCTCGGGCGAGAACGGGCCGGCCACGTCCTGGGCGGTGATCTGGTAGTCGACCAGCACGGCGCCGCCATCGGCCGCCGTCAGGGTGTCGACCAGCGCCTTGTCGATCTCGCCGGTGGCGGGCAGGTCGCGCGAGGCCTGGAAGGCCTTGATCGCCAGGGTCAGGTTCGTCCCATCGCGGCCATCGATGACCCCCGGCGAGAAGTGGGCGCGGTCCAGCAGGGTCTGGACCCGGATCAGCAGGTTGCGGTGGGCGTCGGGGTCGCTTGCGGCGGGATCGAAGGTCGCGGCATTGATCGTCTGGGCGATCGGCGAGGCGGCCGCCACGGCCGGCGGCGCGGGAACCACGGGCGTGGGGGCGGGGCTCTTCTGGACGGTCTTGGCGGGCGCGGGCTTGGCCGGCGGGTTGTCGTCACAGGCCGAAAGGGCCAGCACGGCGATCAGGGCGAAACGGGAAACCAGGCCGGTCATGCGGACTCCGAACGGGAACAAGTCTCCTGCTTCAAGGCTTGAGCCATGGCTGAGTTCCACCGTTCGCGAGGATCGACTTGAAGGCGCCGCGCCGTCTGCTCTGGGCTCTGGGCCTGCTGTTGCTGGCCTTTGGCGGCTTCTGGCTGTGGGTGTATTGGCCGTCCGGCGCTCCGTCGCCCAGGCCCGGCCAACCGCATGACGAGACCGGCTACATGCCCTCGCAACACGTGTCGTCGATCGACCCGCCCGGCGCGCCGCCGCCCGTGGTCGGGGCGCCCGAGCGCTGCGATGGAACCGACGCGCCCGACACCGCCGCCGCCGTCAACGCCGCCTCCCTGTCCACCCTGGCCTGGACGCCGTTTGGCAAGCCCGAGACGGGCTGGGAGATCTACGCCCCGCGCATCGCCGCCGAGATCGGCACCACCTGCGGTCCGGGCTCGAACGGCTTCGCCTCGGCCCTGGCGCGGTGGCAGGGCGCGCACGGCCTGCGCCAGACCGGCGTCGTCGATCCCGAGGTGTTCGGCGCCATGCTGGTCCGCTGGCACCTGGCCCGGCCTTTCGTTCGGGTGAACCGCGACGGCGTCTGCCCCGGCGCGCCGCCCGAGGCCAATCTGGCGCTGGCCAAGCCGGAGGAGAGCTACGGCGGCAAGGAAATCCGTCTGCGGCCCGGCGCGCTTGAGGCCTACCGGCGGATGGCCGGCGAGGCGAGGGGGCGGGCGTGCTGACCCGACCGGACGCCCTGCGGATCTTCTCGGGCTTTCGCGCTCCGGACGCCGACGCCCAGCGCTGCGCGCGCGACAGGAACTGCCAGGGGCTGATCCGCACCATCTGCTCGGCCCACCGCACGGGCCTGGCCATGGACGTGGTGATCGACGCCGCGCCCGGCTTCGGTCCCGACAGCTCGGCCGACGCCAACCGGCTGGCCATGGCCCGCTCGCCGCTCTATCGCTGGATGGTCGTCAACGGCGGCCGCTTTGGTTTCGTCAACTATGCCTACGAGCCCTGGCACTGGGAGTGGACGGGCGAGCCCATGCTGCCGGGCGCGCCCATCGCCAGCCTGCCCAAGGCGGGTTCGGAGCCGGTCACGGAACCTCCGGAAGGCTCCAGCGCTGGAAGGCCGGCCGCAGCTTCAGGCGCTCGTAATAAGCGCTGACCGCCGGCCAGGTCTCGCGCTCGATCGGCGAGAACAGCCAGCGGTGCACCGACAGGCCCAGCACGATGTCGGCCAGGGTGAACTGGTCACCGGCGACGTAGCAGCCGGTGTCGACCAGGCGCGCGCTCAGCAGGCCCATGACCGTGTTCCAGGCCGTGATGCTGGCCTGGATCTGCTCGGGATCGGTGAAGCCCGGCGTCTTGCGCACAAGGCCCGCGAAGGCGTAGCGCCAGGCCGTATTCAGTTCGGTCGCCTGCCAGTCCATCCACTGGTCGACCAGGGCGCGCTGGCGCCGATCCTCGGGGAACAGCGGCGTGCCCGCGCCAACGTAGCGGCAGATGGCGTTGCTTTCCCAGATCGGCCCGTGCTGATCGATCAGCACCGGGACCAAGGCGTTGGGATTGAGCTTGAGGAATTTCGGGTCGCTGGTCGACGAAAAGCCATGGCCCCAGTCCTCGCGCTCGTAGGCGACGTGCAACTCGTCCAGGGTCCACAACACCTTGCGGACATTGATGGACGAGGTGCGACCGAGGACCTTTGGGATGGTCATCGAGTCATCCAGGGCTTGGACTTGCCGGTCGGGGCGGCGGCGCTGGCGCGCTCGACCTTGCCGCTGGAGGCCTTGGGCCCGTGGCCGTGCTTGCCCTGGGCGGCCTTCTTCAGGCGCAGGGCGCGCTGCATGGGCGTTTCGCCATCTTTATCTTTGGGCGCGGGAGCGTCGATCTTGTCGGTCATGAACGCGATGTAGGCCCCAAGGAAGGTATTGAGAAGGCGCCTTGAGAAGGTCGCGCTTGAACGTCAATCTGGAAAGATGTCGTTCCGCCGTTCGGTTCCCGTGCTGATCGCCGTCGTCGCCGTGCTGGCGGGGCGGCCCGCGCTCGCGCAGGAGGCGCCCAAGGCCGGCTCCAACGAAGTCTCGCCGGTGCTGATCCTGCCGCCGACCCTGCCGCCCAAGCTGGTCTCGACCTATCCGGCCCAGGACCAGACCGTGGCGCCCGGCGTGCTGATCCTGAAGGTCGCCTTCGATCAGCAGATGTCGCCGGCCAGTTGGAACTACGCGCCGGCCGAAGGGGCGGAGCCGATGGATTGCGTGAAGACGCCGCGGCTGTTGCCCGACCAGAAGACCTTCGTGCTGCTGTGCCGGGTGCTGGCCAACCGGACCTATGGCGTGACGCTGAACGCCCAGCGCGCTGGCGGCTTCGCCAATCTGGGCGACAATCCCGCCCAGACCGCCGCCCTGACCTTCAAGGTCGACTCCGATGACCCGGTCACCACGGTGCGCCGCGCCATGGAGGCGGCCAAGCTGCTGCCGGACCAGATGCCGGTGCAGGACGCGCCGATGGCCGTCGCGTCGGGAGCGGGCCGCTAGCTCAAGCTTGTGGCGCGTGATCGCGCCTTGCCGCATCATCGTCCGATGACGGGGGAATCGGTCGGGCGCGAATGGACGGGGGCGGACCTCGCCGTGGTGGTGGGGGACTATGTCGCCCAGCTGGAGAAGACCCTCGCCGGCAAGCCGGTCGACCGCGCCACCCACGACCGCGCCGTGCGCTTCGTCACCGGCAAGTCGGACATGCCGATCAGCTGGAAGCAGGGCGAGATCTCGGCGGTGCTGTCGCTGATCGGCCTGCCGACCCTCAAGGACATGCCGCCCCGCTGGTCGTATGACGAGGCCCTGCTGGAGGCGGTCGAGGCCCAGCTGGCGGCCAAGCCGACCCTGCTGGCCGTCGCTGTCCGGCCCGCGGCCCTGTTCGCCGCGCCCCCGGCCATCCCGCTGATCGAGGCCGCCCCGCCCAAGCCGATGCCGATGCCGATGGACGAGCAGCTGATCCGCGTCATCCAGCGCTTCGACATGTCGGGCCGCGAGGCCGACGACCGGTTCCTGCGCGGCCTTGGCGTGGCCAGCGTCGTGGCGCACGAGGCTCGCCGCCTGGCCGAGCGCGGTCGCCCCGACCTCGCCGACGAAGTCCGCCCGACCAACGACCGTGACCCCGAGGGCTGCGATGTGATCGGTTTCGGCCTGGACGAACGCCCGCGCCTGCTGGTGGTCAAGACCACCCTGGCCGGAGACCTGGCCCCGTTCAGCCTGACCCAAGCCGAATACGCCCTGTCCGACGCCCAGCCGGACGCCTTCCGCGTCCGCCGCGTCTACGACCTGCTGGGCGAGGCCCGCTTCTATCGCCTGAAGCCGCCGTTCGCCTGAGGCCTCAGGCGTCGTCCTCGGTCGCCTGGTCCCGGCCGGCGTCCTTGACGTGGCTCTGCGGCTGGCCGTTGGTCGCGTTGTGGGCGGCGTTGGCCAGCGCCTGGTCGTCCGGCGTCACGATCTGAGTGACGGCGTCCGTGATCTGATTGTTGGCCAAGTGGGGAAGCCAAGGCGGCAGCCTCGCTGCGGGTTCCGATGGCGAACCCTGCGCCCGGGGCGCGCGCCCAGGAAGTGTTTTTCCTCACGCTCGGCGCCGGATCGATCCCAAAGAAAAGGCGCCGGTCTTTCGACCGGCGCCAGGCAGCCTTGGTAGGGCTCAAGATCTCTAGAAGGTGTACGACGCGCCCATGAAGAACTGGCGGCCGGTGGTGCTGAACACCCGCTGCGAGCGGCGCTGCTTGCCGCTCCACTGGTCGGCTTCCTGGTTGGTGATGTTCAGAGCGTCGAAGGTCAGCTTCAGCTTGTCGGTCAGCTTGTAGGACAGCGAGGCGTCGACGTTGGTCGTCGCGTAGCTGCCGTTGGCGTCCGGCACTTCCGACTTGAAGGGCAGGGCCGTCAGGTACTCGTCGCGATAGGCCACCGAGACGCGGGCCGACAGCTTGTCGTCCTCGTAATAGACCGTGGCGTTCACCGAGTGCGGCGAGACGTTCAGGAACTGGTCGTGGATCTGCGTCGCCGGCGTCGTGGCCGTGCCCGACGACAAGTAATAGAGCACCGAGCTGTCGACATAGGTGTAGTTCAGCATCGTGCCGGTGTTCTTCAGCAGCCCGGGCAGGAAGTGGAACGGCTGCTGGTAGTTGATTTCCAGACCGCGGATATAGCCGCCCTGGGTGTTGCGCGAACGGGTCACCAGGTACGGCGTCGACGCGTCCTGGCCGGCCGGCAGCAGGGCCAGGGGCAGGCCGGTATTGCCATAGGCTTCGGTGGTGGCGATGGTCTGGATCGAGCTCTCGATCTCCTTGTCGAACACGGTGGCCGACAGGATCGTGCCCTCGCCGGGGTACCATTCCAGGCTGAAGTCGTAATTCTTGGCGCGGTAGGGATCCAGGAACGGGTTGCCGATCGAGGCCGTCTGGGCGCCGAAGGTGGTGTTGACCGAGCCGCCCGGCGTCAGATTGCCGAAGCTGGGACGGGCCATGACCTTGGCCGCGGCGAAGCGGGCGACCAGGTTCTCTCGCACGTCCAGCGCCAGGTTCAGCGACGGCAGCCAGTCGCTGTACTTATTATTGACCGTGATCTGCGAGGTCAGCGAGGTGTAGCCGGTGGCGTCCAGGTCGGTCTTGACATAGCGCACGCCGACATTGCCGCGCAGGCGGTGGCCGTTCAGGATCTCGGTGTCGAAGTCCGTCTGCAGGTAGGCGGCGGTGTCCTTCTCCTCCACCTGGCGGTTATTACCGAGGGCCGAGTTGATGGCCAGGGTGAAGTCGCCGTACTTGTTGGCGCAGTTGCACAGCAAGCCGAGCTTGCTGATGTAGGCGTCGACGTCGGGCACCACCCAGCTGGTCACCGAGCCGGCCGGCAGGCCCAGTTGCTTGCCAAAGCCCGTGATCGTCTCGCTCAGCGGGGCCGAGCCGGGGAAGTCGGCGGCGAACTGGGTGAAGTTGAACGGGATGGTGCCCGTCGCCGTCACACCCGTCGCGCCGTTGTTGCCGTACAGGCGCTGGACCTGCTTGGTCTGGAAGTCGAACGACTTCAGCGCCACGCCGGCCTTGATCGTGAAGACGTCGTTCAGCCGATACTTGGCGTTGGCCTCGGCCGTGGTCAGGGTGTTGAACACCGCCGCCTTGACCACACGGATGTCGGGCGTCAGGCCCGTGCCGGCGTTGGTGAAGGTGACGTTGGCCGGGTTGGTGACGTCGTAGCCGTAGTTGATGAACGGCCGCCGGGCGTCCTGGCGCGCGTCCCAGACATACCCGGCCTTGTTGAAGCCGTCATAGGACATCAGCACGTCCCAGGGCTGCTTGAAGTCCGACCCCGAGTGGCCGACCTTGACCTCGGCGCTCAGGCGGTCGTTGAAGCGGTGGTCCAGCGTCAGGCCGATCTGGTGGGTCTTGGTCGTGGTTTGGCTGCGTTCCTCGATGTGCTTGATGTCGACATTGTTGATCTTCATGTAGTCGACCTGGCCGGTCGGCAGCACATGGGCGTCCATGATCTGGGCGTCGACCCGGCCGGCGAACAGCGGGAAGGCCGCGGTGGCGCCGTTGACGTTGCGGTTCAGCGAGGCGTTCGACAGGGCGTAGTCGGTGCGGTCCTGGTCGAACTTCGAATAGACCAGGTCCAGGGTGATGTCGGTCTTGTCGGTCGGGCGCCATTGCAGCGCGCCGGTCATGCCCAGGCGCTTCTGGTCCAGCTCGAAACGGCCAAGGCCCGGGTTGCGCGGCAGGAAGACGTTCGGCTGGTTGATCGCCGCGTAGGCGGTCGGATCCGACGGCAGGCCCGAGAAGCACTGACCGGCCGGACGATTGCCCGAGCCCGACAGCGGGTTCACGTACGGGATGGCGGTGTTGACCACCTGGCTGCCGGCCTGCGAGGCGATGTCCACCGCCGTGCCGCAGAAGCCGTTGTTGGCGTCTGAATAGTCCGACTGCGAGGTGTCGCTGTAGCCTTCTTCCTGCTGCTTGCGCTCGTTGTAGGCCAGCGAGAACAGGGCGCCGAAATTGCCCCAGGTGTCGCTGATCAGGCCGGCGAAGCGCGGAGCCTTGGACTTGTTGTTGTCGTAGTAGGCGGCCTGGGCCGAGGCGGCGGCGCGGAAGCCCTTCTTGTCGAACGGACGGCCGGTCTGCAGGTCGACCGTGGCGGCCAGCGAGCCCTCGTCCATTTCGGCCGACTGCGATTTGCTGACGGTGACGCTGTTGAACAGCTCCGAGGCGAAGGTCGAGAAGTCGAAGCCGCGCGAGCGGTTGATGCCGGCGACCACGCCTAGGGTCGAGCCGGTGGTGGCCGAATATGCCTCGATGCCGTTCAGGGTGGTGCGCACGAAGTCGCCGCCCAGGCCGCGCACGGTGATGTTGCGGCCCTCGCCGCCGTCACGGGTGATCGAGACGCCCGGGATGCGCTGGATCGACTCGGCCAGGTTCGCGTCCGGGAAGCTGGCCATGTCGTCGGCCTTGATGACGTCGACGATGTTGTTGGAAATGCGCTTGGTGTTGATCGCGCTGGTCAGGCTGGCCCGGAAGCCGGTGACGACCACCTCCTCGACCGCCGTGTTGTCCTGCGCGGCCGGCGCGGCGGCGGGCGCGGTTTGCGCCGAGGCCGCGACGGCGGTCAGCAGCGACGCGCCCAGCGTCAGCGCCAACAGCGAGCTTCCCGAACGCAGGATGCGATTGTTCTTGGACCGTGAGCCCATCTTCCGTTTCCTCTCCCTGACCGCGCGAGCGGCCTTTGTTGATCGTGTGGGGCCGCCTTCGTTGGCGGCTCTCCGTTGGGAGGGCGGGTACGTTTTACGAGCCGAAGCTCGAGGTTACCGTGTGGCCCATTATTCTCATATATTGAGAGCGCATCCCAACTTGTAGTCAGGATACGCCTGTTCGGCGACAGCGCCAGCGTAAATTGGCCTTGGCCGCTACGTTATTGCGGATTTGCAACACGCGCTCCCGCTATCTGGGAGCAGGTCGACCAAGGGTTGGTGGAGAGCGGGCGTCCGACCGGTCTGGTTGGACCAGCGGACGCCCTGCCGGACGTTTTCGGCGTGTCCCGGCGTCCGTTTTCCGGCCGGTCAGCCCTGCTTGATGAAGTCGATGATCACGCCGGCCTCGCTCTTGTCCTGATAGACGACGGCGACCGTGTCGCCGAAATGGATCTGCATCTGGCGCAGCAAGGGCAGGGGATCGTGGTCGTTGACGAAGCGCATCGCCTCGCGCGGCTCCAGGACCTCCAGCGCGCCGAAGATGGCGGCGTGGCGGAAGCGCTTGGCGATGGCGCGCGCGTCGAAGGGATAGACCGCCAGCACGGGAACGCTGGCTTCGGTCTGGGTCGGGGATTGGGTCTGGCTCATGAGGCTCCTCCATCGAAGGCGCCTTGGTAGACCCTCGCTCGCGCCCGATCGTTGGCGGCCGACAAGCTCGCGCGGCGTCAGGGCCGCGGCTTGCCGTTGCGCGTGAACAGCGTGCGGGGCGCGCGGGCCGGTGCGTCGCCCAGTTCGTCCAGCATGCGCTTGAGCCGTTCGCCAAGGGTCGGGGCGGCGGTCGCCGAGGAAGGCTCTTCCTCGACCCGGGTCACCTCGGGGACGAAGCGCTTCACGACCTGCTCGACGCGCGCCTTCAACGTCATGCGCGACGAGGGACAGCCGCCGCACGCCCCCAGCATGCGGATCCACAACACCCCTGTCGCGGCGTCGAAACGCTCGAAGACGATGTCGCCCCCGTCCCGGGCCACGCCGGGGCGGATGTGCAGGCCCAGAACCTGCCGGATCTCGCTGACGATCTCGTCGTCCGAGATCCCGGCCTCGACCTCGGGCGCGCGGTCGGCCAGGGCGGGTTCGCCGCTGGTCAGGTGCGCGGCCAGGGCCAGCAGCACCTGGGCCTTCAGCTCGCCCCAGCCCGGCCCGTTCGCCTCGCGCTGGACCGTCAGGAAGTCCTCGGCCAGCAGGCAGCGCCTGACGCCGGGGATGGCGAACAGGCGGGCGGCCAGCGGTGAGCGAGCGGTGGTGGCCGCTTCGGGCTCCAGGGACTGGGTCCCCCGCGCGCCGGGGATCCGCACGAGAAACTTCAGGGCGTCGGGGTTGGGCGTCTGTTCGGTCAGGATCAGCATGGCGGGCTACAGTCCGTGGGCGCCGGCCACGGCGCCGAACACCGCCGCCAGGCTGGCCGCCAGCAGGGCCCAGTGCATCAGCGTCAGCCGGCGAAAGGTTCGCGCGGGATCGCGGCCTTGCGCCATGCGCCGATGCAGAACCAGCGGCTCGGCGACGAACAGGATCAGGGCGAAGACCATCCACACCCCGACCATCGCGTGCAGCCACCAAGCGGTGGGATCGGAAAAGCGCGGCCACAGCTCCAGACGGCGAACCATCCAAAACCCGGTGACGCCCACGACCGCGACGCAGGCGCGCGCTACCCAGGCAAAGCGCCCCTCCAGTCGCTGGAAGACCTGAAGCCGCCGCGCGGGCGCGTGGTCGGCCGCCAGCGCGGGCAGCAGCACCGTGGTCACGAAGACGACCCCGCCGATCCAGATCACCACGCCCAGCACATGCGCGGCGCGGACCAGCGCCAGTTCCTGCACCATGGCGACCTCCTGCGGCGCAGTGTGGCCCGGCGCCGAGGGGCGCTCGTTGTCCTGGCGCAATGAAGGGCGCTAACGCCTGGCGGGTCTCCCGATAGCAAACGCCCCCGTCGGCTTCCGCTGACGAGGGCGTTCAAACACTTACGACTGGGTCGGCCCGCCGATCAATCCTCGTCCATCTTCAGGGCGGCGATGAAGGCTTCCTGCGGGATTTCGACCTTGCCGAACTGGCGCATGCGCTTCTTGCCGGCCTTTTGCTTGTCCAGCAGCTTGCGCTTGCGCGAGGCGTCACCGCCGTAGCACTTGGCGGTCACGTCCTTGCGCAGGGCGCGAACGGTTTCACGGGCGATGATCCGGCCGCCGATGGCCGCCTGGATGGGGATGACGAACATGTGCTGCGGGATGAGTTCCTTCATCTTCTCGCACATGCCCCGGCCACGGCTCTCGGCGCGGTCGCGGTGGACCAGCATGGAGAGGGCGTCGACCGGCTCGGCGTTGACCAGGATCGACATCTTCACCAGGTCGCCGACGCGGTAGTCCTCGAGCTGGTAGTCGAAGCTGGCATAGCCCTTCGAGATCGACTTCAGGCGGTCGTAGAAGTCGAAGACCACCTCGTTCAGCGGCAGGTCGTAGACGACCATGGCGCGATTGCCGACATAGCTGAGTTCGCGCTGCATGCCACGACGGTCCTGGCACAGCTTGATCACGCCGCCGAGGTATTCGTCGGGGGTGAAGATGGTGGCCTTGATCCAGGGCTCGGAAATGTTCTCGATCTGCATCACGTCCGGCAGGTCGGCCGGGTTGTGCAGCTCGATCTCGTCGCCGTTGCGCATGTGGATCTTGTAGACGACCGACGGAGCGGTCGCGATCAGGTCGAGGTCGAACTCGCGGGACAGGCGCTCCTGGATGATCTCCAGGTGCAGCAGGCCCAGGAAACCGCAGCGGAAGCCGAAGCCGAGGGCGGCGCTGCTTTCCATCTCGTAGGTGAAGCTGCCGTCGTTCAGGCGCAGCTTGCCGACGGCGGCGCGCAGGTCCTCGAAGTCGGCGGCGTCGACCGGGAACAGGCCGCAGAACACCACCGGCTGAACTTCCTTGAAGCCCTTGAGGGCTTCGGCGGTGGGCTTCTTCTCGTCGGTGATGGTGTCGCCGACGGCGGCGTCGGCCACTTCCTTGATCGAGGCGGTGAAGAAGCCGACCTCGCCGGGGCCGAGCTCGGCGACGTCGGTGGCCTTGGGCGTGAACACGCCGACCTTGTCGATGCGGTGGGTGGCGCCGGTCTGCATCATGCGGACCTGCTGGCCGGCCTTCAGCGTGCCGTCGAAGATGCGCACCAGCACGACCACGCCCAGATAGGCGTCGTACCAGGCGTCGACCAGCAGGGCCTTGAGCGGCGCGTCGCGCTCGCCCTTGGGGGCGGGCAGGCGGGTGACGATGGCTTCCAGCACGTCGTGGATGCCCAGGCCCGACTTGGCGCTCGCCAGCACGGCGTCGCTGGCGTCCAGGCCGATCAGGTCCTCGATCTGGGCGCGCACTCGGTCGGGTTCGGCGGCCGGCAGGTCGATCTTGTTGAGGACCGGGACGATCTCGTGGTTGTTGTCGATGGCCGAATAGACGTTGGCCAGGGTCTGGGCTTCCACGCCCTGCGAGGCGTCGACGACCAGGATCGAGCCTTCGCAGGCGGCCAGGCTGCGGCTGACCTCGTAGGCGAAGTCGACGTGGCCGGGGGTGTCCATCAGGTTCAGGACATAGTCCTCGCCGTCGTCGGCGCGGTATTTCAGGCGCACGGTCTGCGCCTTGATGGTGATGCCGCGCTCTTTCTCGATGTCCATGTTGTCGAGAACCTGGGCGCTCATCTCGCGCGCGGTCAGGCCGCCGGTCTCCTGGATCAGGCGATCCGAGAGCGTCGATTTACCGTGGTCGATGTGGGCAACGATCGAGAAGTTGCGGATCTTGTCGAGAGGCGTCGAAGTCATGGCCGTGCGCATAGCACATTTGGCCCGCTTCGCGAGAGCCTGAGCGTGGTTGGGCCGCGTCACCGCGCGCGCATGCTTAACCGCTCGTTAAGTTTGGAGCCGCAAACCGGTCTCAATGGCTTGCAACACTGTTGCAATCAATTCGATCCGGAGGCCCTGCATGGACCGTCGCAAGCTGATCCTCTCAAGCGCCGCCGCCGGCCTTTCGGCCGTGGCGAGCGAGGCCATGGCGCGGCAGTCCGAGCGTCTCCCGCCGCCGACGCCGATCCAGGACGCCGCGCCGAACCCCGGCTACGACGCCAACACGGCGCCGCCGCCTGGCCAGAACCCGCCCCCGGCCGGCTCGACCGGGCCGAACTACCAGACGGGCGGCGCCTCGACCTATTCCGCCGACGAGATGGTGCGCGCCACCTCGGACTTCCTGGGCGTGACGGCCGAGAGCGCCGGCGCGGCGGTCGAGCGGATCTTCAAGGACAAGGGGCAACCCACGGCCTACGTCGCCGGCGAGGAGGGCTCGGGCGCCTTCGTGGCCGGCCTGCGCTATGGCCGCGGCCTGCTCTACATGAAGGGCCGTCCGACGCTGGAGGTATTCTGGCAGGGGCCGACGGTGGGCTGGGACTGGGGCGGCAACGCCAGCCGCGTCTTCACCCTCTGCTATAACCTGCAGTACCCCGACGCCATCTTCCGCCGGTTCCCGGGCGTGGAGGGCACCGCCTATCTGATCGGCGGGCTGGGCGTGAACTACCAGAAGGCCGACGAGATCACCCTGGCCCCGATCCGCGCGGGCGTTGGCCTGCGCCTGGGCGCGAACGTCGGCTATCTGGGCTACAGCCGACAGCGGCGCTGGCTGCCGTTCTAAAGAGATGCTCCCCCGCGTCACGGGGGAGCATCCTAAGGTCAGTGCTTCTCGACCTTGCCGTTCAGCCAGTCCATCACGGCCAGCAACACGCCGGAGACGACGAACGACAGGTGCACGATCACTAGCCACATCAGGCGGGCCTGGTCGAAGGCCAAGCCCGGTTCGGTCAGCTTCAGGAAGGCCTTCAGCAGGGCGATCGCCGAAATCGCCACGATGGAGGCGATCAGCTTCATCTTCAGGCCCGAGAAGTCGACCGTGCCCATCCAGTCGGGCCGGTCCTCGTGGCTTGCGGTGTCGATCTTGGAGACGAAGTTCTCGTAGCCCGACAGGATGACGATCACCAAAAGGTTGGCGGCCAGCGACAGGTCGATCAGCGACAGCGCCAGCAGGATCGCGTCCTCGGGCTTCATCGACAGCACGGTTGGCAAGGCGTGCGCCAACTCCTGGAAGAAGACGACGATCAGCGCCGCCAGGGCGACCACCAGGCCGACATAGAACGGGGCCATCAGCCAACGCGAGGCGAACAGGCCGCGCTCCAGCCACGTCTCCAACAGGGGTTTCTTCATTCGCGACTCCTTCGAGTCGCCGAACCTAGGGCGCGTTCGTGACGCGCGCCACCATCAGCCGCCCCAGACTTGGCGAAGGCGGGCGTCTCGCCCCACGGGCGGCTTAGCCGCTCCGGACCTGGTATGGCGGGCGTTCCGCCCGCAGCGCGGCTCAGCCGCCCCAGACTTGACGAAGGCGGGCGTCCCGCCCGCAGCCGGTGCGATAGAGCGTGTAGTCCAGCGAATGCCGCTTGGCGTAATCGCGGTGATATTCCTCGGCCGGGTAGAAGGTCTGCAGCGGCAGGATCTCCGTCTTCATCGTCCCGGTCTTCAGGCGCTTGGCGGCCTCGTCGCGCGATTTCTCGGCGATGGGACGCTGGGCGGGAGTGACGAACAGGGCGGGGCGGTACGAGGGGCCGCGGTCGCAGAACTGGCCGCCGTCGTCGGTGGGATCGACCAGCTTCCAGTAGCGGTAGAGCAGGAAGCCGTAGTCCAGCTTGGCCGGGTCGTAGGTGACGCGCACCGACTCGTAGTGGCCGCTCTTCTCGCTGGTGACGTCGCGATAGGTCGGGTTTTTGACGTGGCCGCCGGTATAGCCGCTCTCGACCTTCAGCACGCCGGGAATGCCGCCCATGTCGTGCTCCATGCACCAGAAGCAGCCGCCGGCGAACACGGCGGTCTCGGACTTCAGCGTGGCGGCGGCCGAGGCGCTGACGCCCAGCAGGGCGAAGGCGGCGGCCAGGAGGGTGAGCAGACGGCGCATCGAGGTCTTTCCAGCAGGGAACCTGAACTCAGATACGCACGGAAAACCGGAAAGGTTACGCGCGCCAGCCGAAACCGACGCCGCGCACCGATGGACAGGACGCCAGGCGCGAGGCCAGGACCTCGGCCCGGGCGTCGCCCTGGTCGTCGATCTCGAGCCTAATGGCCAGGTGCTGGCCCTCGGGAGCGGCGGACAGGGCGCGCAGGCGGGTCTGCTGCACCGAAGCCACGCCCAGCACCCGCATCAGGGCGTCAGGCGTGTCGTCGGCGGTGACGAAGAAGAGGCGGCGTTTCTCTTCGTCGGGTTTGGCCCCGTCTACGAGCGCGCTCACGGACGGAACCACTGGTGCTCGACCGAGGCCGAATTGACGCCGGGCCAGGCGGCCAGGTCACGGGCCAGCAGGCGGGCGGCCTGGTCGCCCAGGTGGCGGACCTTCAGCGAGGCTTCGACGATCTGGCCGACCGGCTTCATCGTCAGGCCGCACAGTTCGGCGCCGCTGTCGGCGAGGCTGGCGCGGACGGCGTCCAGGGCGCTGGGCGCATCCTGGGCGGCCAGCAGAAGCTGGTGGACGGTGACGCCTTCCTGGTCGCTATGGAAGGCTGGTGGGGAGGGCAGGTAGCTCATTGGGGTTGGTCCTTTGCATGAGAGCTTTTGGGACCGAGGAACCGCGCAACAAAAAACCCCGCTCGTGGGAGCGGGGCTTTTGGAGATCTTGCGATCCTTCGGCTTGGTTTTGGTAGGGTTCCTACCGCTGCTTGCGCCGATTTTGCCCCGTCCGAATGGGAACGGTTTTAATCTTGGTGTTAATCATGTTCCACATCGACACCGCGCACGACATCGCGGCCACGGCGGCGAGGCCGGTGGTCACGAAAGCGGCGAAGGCGAAGGTCGATTGCATGTGGAAACGATGAGTCCCGTTAGCGCTTCTTACAGGTAGCGTGACAGTCGGGCTTGCGCAAGGTCACGACTGCGTGAGGGACGTTCGGTCGCGGGGGAAGCGGGTTTTGCCCTGATCGGGGCGGGGCGCCTGGAAACTCAGCACTTGCCCCCACCGGACCTCGCGTAGCGAGGTCGTCCGCCCCCTCTGGGGGCGGAAGGTGCGCCGCGAACCTTCTTCCCCCATGGGGGAGGAGGGCCGAAGGCCCGCAGGGGGCAAGTGTCCGATTAAGACCGCAGCTTGCCGCCCGCCTTCTCGGCCGCCGCGACGACCTTGGCCGACAGGGCCTCGATCTCGGCGTCGGTGAGGGTGGCGTCGCGCGGCTGCACCACGATCTCGATGGCCACCGACTTGAAGCCGTCCGGCAAGCCGGGGCCTTCGTAGACGTCGAACACGCGCGCGGCGGTGATCAGCGCCTTGTCGGCGCCGGCCGCGGCTTTCACGAGGTCGCCGGCCGCCTTGGTCTTCTCGACCAGGAAGGCGAAGTCGCGGGTCAGCGGCATCAGGGCCGAGGGCGAGAAGGCCGGACGGGTCTTGACCGACTTCTTCTTCGGCTCGGGGATCGCCTCCAGGGTGATCTCGAAGCCGTAGACCGGGCCGGCCACGTCCAGGGCCTTCAGCACCGCCGGGTGGATCTCGCCGAACTCGGCCATCACCGCCTTGGGACCCAGCTGCAGGCGCGCCGAGCGGCCCGGGTGCCACCAGGACGAGGCCGAGCCCTGCGCCGTCTGAAGCGAGGCGACGGGCGCGCCCAGCTCTTCCAGCAGGGCCAGAAGGTCGGCCTTGATCGTGAAGACGTCGCCTTGGGCGGCCTTGTCCCAGCCCCGCGGGGCCTTGGGGACCAGGATCGCCGAGACCACGGTGCGCTGATCGTTCGGACGCTCGCCGTGGAAGGTCGGGCCGATCTCGAACAGGGCCGCGTCGGGGAAGCCCTGGCGCGCGTTGCGGCCGGCCGCTTCGATCAGGTTGGGCAGCAGCGACGGGCGCATGCAGTCCAGTTCCGAGGCGATCGGATTGGCCAGCACCAGCTCGGCCTGGCCGCCGCCGAACAGCTGCGCGGTCTTGCGGCTGGTGAAGCTGAAGGTCACGGCTTCAGAATAGCCGGCGGCCGCCAGCGCCCGACGGGCCGTGCGGGCGCGGGCCTGCTTGGCCGTCAGGATGCCGCCGACGGCGCGAGGCGCTTCCGGCAGGGCCGTCGAGGGCAGGGCGCCATAGCCGGCGATGCGGGCGACTTCTTCCACCAGGTCGGCCTTGCCCTCCACGTCGCGGCGGAAGGTCGGCGGGGTCACGCAGACCTCGCTCTCGGCGTGAGTGGCGAACGCGGTCGGCGAGACGTCCTTGGGGGCGTCCAGCTTGAAGCCGAGATCGGTCAGGATCTTCAGCGACTTTTCAGGGGCGATCTCCAGGCCCGACAGTTGGCCGACATAGGCCGGGTCGAACAGGATCGCGCCCGGCGCGGCCGGGGCCTCGCCGACCAGCAGCACCTCCGACGGCTCGCCGCCGCACAGCTCCAGGATCAGCTTGGTGGCCAGCTCGATCCCGTCGACCAGCGAGTGGGTGTCGACGGTGCGGGCGAAGCGGTATTGGGCGTCGCTGGCGATGCCGGTGGCGCGACCGGTCTGGGCCGTGCGAATCGGATCGAACCAGGCGCTTTCGAGGAAGACATCGACGGTCTCGTCCGAGCAGCCGGTGCTCTCGCCGCCCATCACGCCGCCCAGGCCGATCGGACGCTCGCCCGACGCATCGGCGATGACCGACATCTCGGGCGTCAGTTCGTAGGTCTTGCCGTCCAGGGCGATCAGGTGCTCGTCGCCGTGGACGCCATGGCGGCCCAGGCGGGTCGAGATCTCGGTTCCCGACAGCTTGTGGGCGTCATAGACGTGCAGCGGCCGCGCGCGGTCGTAGGTGATCAGGTTGGTGATATCCACCAGGGCGCTGATCGGCCGCAGGCCGATGGCGGTCAGGCGATCGGCCAGCCACTTGGGCGAGGGGCCGTTCTTGACGCCCCGGAAGTAGCGGCCGGCGAACACTGGGCAGGCTTCGCCGTCGACCTTGACGGTGATCGGCGACGGATAGGTCCCGGGGATCGGCGCGATCGACAGGTCCTTCAACTTGCCCACGCCGGCGGCGGCCAGGTCGCGGGCGATGCCGGCGACGCCCAGCCAGTCGGGGCGATTGGGGGTCACTTCGAAGTCGATCACGGCTTCCAGGCCCAGGGCGTCGACGGCGCTCGTGCCGACGGCCAGGCTGTCCGGCAGCTCCATGATGCCATCGCTCTCGCTGGCGTATTCCAGCTCGGCGGCCGAGCAGAGCATGCCGTTCGAGACGACGCCGCGGACGGGCTTCTCGACCAGGGTCACGTCCAGGCCCGGCACATAGGCGCCGATCGGGGCGTAGATGGTGGTCAGGCCCGGACGCGCGTTCGGCGCGCCGCAGACGATCTCCTTGCGGCCGTCGACGGTGTCGACCTGGCAGACCTGCAGACGGTCGGCGTTGGGGTGGCGCGCGGCCTCGACGATCTTGCAGACCGTGAACGGGGCCAGCTTGGTCGCCGGATCGATGACGTGCTCGACCTCGAGCCCGGCCATGGTCATGGCCGCGACGATCTCGGGAACGGTGGCGGTGGTCTCAAGGTGATCCTTGAGCCAGGAGAGGGTGAATTTCATCGTTCTGGTCTCAGCTCAGGCCCGAGGCGGCGTTCGGCGCGGCGAAGGCGCTGAAGCCGTAGTGCGACAGCCAGCGGACGTCCGACGACCACATGTCGCGCAGGTCCGGCATGCCGTATTTCAGCATGCCCAGGCGATCGACGCCCATGCCGAAGGCGAAGCCCTGGTACTCGTCCGGATCGATGCCGCAGGCGCGCAGCACGTTCGGGTGAACCATCCCGCAGCCCAGGATCTCGAGCCACGACGTGCCCTGGCCGATCTTGATCTCGCCGCCCGAGCGGTCGCACTGCACGTCCATCTCGGCCGACGGCTCGGTGAACGGGAAGTGGTGCGGGCGGAACTGGGTGGTGACCGCGTCAGTCTCGAAAAACCGCGCCAGGAAGGTCTCCAGGGTCCACTTCAGGTGGCCCATGTGGATGCCCTTGTCGATCACCAGGCCCTCGACCTGGTGGAACACCGGGGTGTGGGTGGCGTCGTTGTCCACGCGATAGGTGCGGCCCGGCGCGATGATGCGGATCGGCGGCTTCTGCGACACCATGGTCCGCACCTGCACGGGGCTGGTGTGGGTGCGCAGCAGCATGCGTTCACCCGTCTCCTTCGTATTGAAGAAGAAGGTGTCATGCATCTCGCGGGCCGGGTGCTTGGGCGGGAAGTTCAGGGCCGTGAAGTTGTGGAAGTCGTCCTCAATGTCCGGGCCCTCGGCCACGGCGAAGCCCATCTCGGCGAAGATGGCGACCATCTCGTCCATGGTCTGCATGGTCGGGTGGACGCTGCCCTTGCGGCGATGCGGGGCGGGCAGGGAGAGATCCAGGGTCTCGCTGGCCAGGCGCGCGTCCAGCTCGGCGGCTTCGAGCGCCGCCTTCTTGTCGGCGATGGCCTCGGCGACCTTGTCGCGCAGGGCGTTGATCGCCGCGCCTTGCGTCTTGCGATCCTCGGGGCTCATGGCGCCCAGGGTCTTGAGCAGGCCCGAGATCGAGCCGGTCTTGCCGACGGCGGCCACGCGGACGGCGTCGAGCGCTTGGAGATCGCCAGCGGCGGCCACCTGGGCCAGCACTTCGGCTTCGAGAGTGTTGAGATCGGTCATGACGGGCATCCGTCTAGAGGATTTCGAGAGGGTTGAAACTAGGGAAGAAGCCCCAATTCCGCTCATTCCCGCGAAAGCGGGAAACCAAGCCGCGTTGGCTCCTCGTCCGCGTCCGTCCCGCTTGCTCAGCTTGGGTCCCCGCTTTCGCGGGGATGAGCGGGGTAAGGCGCAGCAAAAAGCCCCCTGGCTCGCGCCAGAGGGCTTTGCAAGATCGGTCGGGTCGGAACCCAAAAAGACCTTAGGCCAGGGCGGCGCGAACCTTGTCGGCGATGGCCTTGAACGCAACCGGATCGGCGCCGGCGATGTCGGCGAGGACCTTACGGTCGATCACGATCCCGGCCACATCCAGGCCGTGGATAAATTGCGAGTAGGTGAAGCCCTCCAGACGGGCGCCAGCGTTGATGCGCTGGATCCACAGCGAACGGAAGGCGCGCTTGCGCACCTTGCGGTCGCGGTAGGCGTACTGGCCGGCCTTGTCGACCGCGGCCTTCGCCGTACGGATGGTGTTCTTGCGGCGCCCGTAGAAGCCCTTGGCTTGCTCGAGAACCTTCTTGTGCTTGGCGTGGGCGACGACGCCCCGTTTAACGCGAGCCATGTGTCAGCGCTCCTCTTAAAGGCCGTAGGGCAGGTAGGTGCGGATGATCTTGGCGTCGGCCTCGCTCATCACCTTCGTGCCGCGCTGTTGGCGGATGTACTTGCCATTGTGGCCGATCAGGCGGTGGCGTTTGCCGGCGACGCCGGCCTTCAGCTTGCCCGTGGCGGTCAGTTTGAAGCGCTTTTTAGCGCCCGACTTGGTCTTCAACTTCGGCATTTCGCGTCGGAGCTTTCGCCCCGTCCTCTGGAAGCATGACGAACCGCCATGGCATGCCTAATGGCCAGGCGGTTCCGGAAAGGCGGGGTTACTACTGGAAAGACTCGCCAAAGGCAAGGGCTTAGGCCGCCGCCTTGGCGCGGCGGGCGATGATCAGGCCCAGCCAGACGGCCGGGATCATCAGGGCCGCGCCGAACCAGTAGGGGCCGCCGCTGGCCAGGCCGAACAGCGGGCCAGCCAGCAGCGGGCCGCCGATGCGGGCTAGCGAGCCGGCGGCCATGTTCAGGCCCAGCATCTGGCCCTGCCGGTCGGGCGGGCTGGCGCGCGAGATCAGGGCCGCCACGCAGGGAAAGACCAGCGACTGGCCGAAGGCGGTGCAGCCGACCGCGACCATCGCCAGGCTGGCGTGAGGCGCGAACGGGGTCAGCAGCAGGCTTATGGCGATGATCGACAGGCCCGTGGTCAGCACCCGACCCTCGCCGAAGCGGCGAGCCAGGCGGCCGGTCAGCACGCCCTGGCCCAGCGAGGCGATGACGCCGATCACGGCGAAGCACAGGCCGACCTCGCGCGGGCCCCAGTCGAAGCGGGCGTTGGCCCACAGGCCGAAGATCGATTCCATGCCCGCGAAGGCGCCGGTCGAGACCAGGGTGACCAGCAGCACGCGCGACAGCACCGGGTGGGCGGCGGCTTGGCCCAGGGCCTCGCGGCGTCCAGGTTGCTTGGCGCCTGGCGCGGAGGGCGCGCGGCTCTCGGCCACGAACAGCAGGACGCCCAGCACCGCCAGCGCCGCCATGCCGGCGGCCACGAACAGCGGGATCTGAAAGCCCAACTGGCCGGCGCTGGGGTGGGCCAGCAGGCCGCCCAGGGATGGCCCGATCACGAAGCCGGCCCCGAACGCCGAGCCCAGCAGGCCCATGCGGCCCGCGCGCTTCTCGGGCGGGGTGACGTCGGCCATGTAGCCCTGGATCGTCGAGATGTTGCCGCTGCCGAAACCGCCGACCAGGCGCACGGCCATGGCGATCCAGATGTTGGGCGCGAAGGCTAGGGCGACATAGGCGATGGCGTTGGCCAGGATGGTGACCATCAGCACCGGCCGCCGGCCGATGCGATCCGACAGCCGGCCCCAGAACGGCTCGCCGAAGAACTGGCCCAGACTGTAGGCAGCGAACATGGTCGTCACCTGCCACGGCGCGGCGTTCATCGCCTTGGCGTAGAAGGGCAGCAGCGGAATGACCACGCCGAAGCCCACCAGGTTGATGAAGACAACCAGGAGCAGGACGGCCAGGGCGCGAGCGCTGTGAGCGGGATCGGACATCAGGGGGCGGGGTTTACGCCCGAACCTTCGGCTTGGCGACCCTGGGAAACCCATGATCGCCGGGCGAAGCGTCGCGCGTTCGGCTCACCTTACTCCGGCGGGTTGTGCTTCTCGATGAAGGCGACGGTTTCGGTCAACATCTTCAGGCGCGTGGCGCTGCGCGACAGCCAGTGGTCCTCGCCGTCCAGGGTGACGAACTGGACCGGCTTGCCGGCCTTCTTCAGCGCATCGGCCATGGCTTGGCTCTGGTCATAGCGGACCACGGTGTCGTCCTTGCCGTGAATCAGCAGGATCGGGATGTCGACCTTGGCCGCCTGCTGGGCGGGCGAGATGGCGGTCAGGTCCGGGTCCTTGGCGCCGTCCGCGCCCATGAAGCGCAGCCAGTAGCGCTGCGAGGCGCCGGCCTCGCCATTGTTGACGCGGATGTTGGTCAACAGGAACTTCCTCAGGTCCGCCGGGCCGGCCACCGAAACGGCGCAGCGATAGACGCCCCGGTCCAGCGTGGCGCCGGCCAGGGCCGCGTAGCCGCCATAGCTGGCGCCGACCACGCAGACGCGCTTGGGGTCGATGATCCCCTGCTTGGCCAGGTCGCGGACGCCGTCCGACAGGTCGGTCTGCATCTTCTTGCCCCACTCGCCGAACCCCGCCTTGACGAAGTCCCAGCCGAACCCCTCGGAGCCCCGGAAGTTGGGCTGCAGCACCGCGTAACCGCGCGAGGCCACGGCCTGGCTCCACCAGTCGAAGCCCGGTTCGTCGCGACCCTCGGGGCCGCCGTGCGGCAGCACGATCAGCGGCAGGTTCTTGGGATCGCGGCCCTTGGGCAGGGTCAGGTAGCCGCTGATCTCCAGCCCGTCGGCCGCCTTGTACTTGATGGCGCGTACGGGCGAGACCTGATCGGCGGTGACGCCCTGATAGACCTCACCCAGCCAACTGGCCTGCTTGGTGTTCAGGTCGACCAGGGCGTAGGCCGGGCCCATCTCGGCCGAGTCGACCTGGACCACGACCCGCTTGCGGTCCTTGGACCATGAGACCAGCGAGACTCGGTCGCCCTGGAACGCCTTGACGACGGCGTTCCAGGTCTTCTGGCTGCCCGCGTCGAAGAAGGTGTAGGTCAGTTCGTCGCCCTTCAGCGTGGCGCCGCCCAGCAAGGCCAGCGTCGCGGGGTCGTAGATAAGGCCGCTGAGGTCGCTGGGCAGGTCGGTATGCTGATCGACGCCGCTGTACTCGCGCAGGAAGTCGTTGCCCTTGTCGTCGGCGCGCGAGACCAGGACCGACTTGCCGTCGCGGCCGAAGCCCGCGATGCCGTACGAGCCCATCGGCGTGTCGGCCTCGTCGACCGTGCGCCAGGCGCCGTTCAGCTTCATCCGCAACGACCAGCGGCCGCGCTTGCCGTCGTACACCGACTGGGCCGCGGGTTCGCCCGTGGCGTCGACCAGCCAGTCGTCGGCGTCGGCGCGCGCGCCGTAGTCCAGCATCCGCGTCGTGTTGTTGCGCAGATTGACGCGATACAGGGTGTTGACGCCCCGGTTGTCGACAAAATGGATGCCTTCCAGGAACACGATGGGCTCGCCGTCGATGGTTCGCACCATCGGCGCGCCGACGATCACATTCATCGAGTCCTCCTGATTGCGCAGGAGGGGGACCAGCTTCTTGGTCTTCCAGTTGAAGTCCGAGGCCATGTAGTACTCGCGCGCCGGACCCATCAGGCCGCGCACTTCCTCGGTCTGGGAGACCACCAGGATCAGGTGGTCCTCGCCGGCCCAGGTGATGCTGCGCAGCTTGGTCTGGCCGACCGCGACCCGGGTCAGGGCCTCGCCGCCGACCTCGCGGATCATCAGGTAGCGCTGCTCGCTGTTGGTCAGCACGACCGCCAGCTTGGAGCCGTCGGGCGAGATCCTCACCGTCTCGATGTTCGGGAGCTGGCCGTAGATGGCCAAATCGGACTTCTTGTCGGCCGCTAGCACGGGGGACGACGTCAAGGCGATGCAGGCCGCCACCGCGACCCCGAAGGATTTGAACACGCGAAACTCCCCCAACCGCGCCCAACTCTATCAGAGGATGTGACCGTGTCGAGGCGTTCGAAAACGTGTGATCGTGAGGTGGGCAAAACAAAACGCCCCGGCCGAGGGCCGGGGCGTTTCGGTGTCTAACGGTGATCGGATCCTAGCGCGGCGCCAGGATCATGATCATCTGCCGGCCTTCCATGCGCGGCTCGTATTCGACCTTGGCGACCTCGTCGAAGTCGGCCTTGACCTTGAGCAGCAGCTTCATGCCGAGCTCCGGGTGCGCCATTTCGCGACCGCGGAAGCGCAAAGTGACCTTCACCTTGTCGCCTTCCTCGAAGAAGCGGGTCATGGCTTTCGCCTTAACCTCGTAATCGTGGATGTCGATGTTCGGACGGAGCTTGATTTCCTTGAGCTCGACGACCTTCTGCCGCTTGCGCGCCTCGTTCTTCTTCTTCTGCTCCTGGAACTTGAACTTGCCGTAGTCCAAGATCTTGCAGACGGGAGGATTGGCGTTCGGAACGATTTCCACCAGGTCCAGGCCGGCTTCCTCGGCCGCTTCCATGGCGGACGCGGTCGGCATCTCGCCTTGCTTCTCGCCGTGTTGGTCGATCAGCAGGACGCGGGGGACGCGGATGTCTTCGTTGATACGCGGCCCATCCTTGACGGGCGGCGTTTGCATAGGACGGCGAATAGGGCGGCTCCGGGGCAGTTGATAAGGGTATAGCTGAACGCATGCGCGCCGCGCTGGGCGCGCCGCGAGAAACTGATATATGACGCGCCGGCCGCGCGGTATCAAGCGAAGGCCGCCAAAGAGACGCCGGCCAGGTCTAGTTTTTTTGACCAGAGCCGCCCCCCCTGGAGGGGCTGCAGCGTTCGAGGGGATGGAAACGACCGGACGGGGACGAATTTTCCCGGATCCAGACGCCCGCCCTCGACCTTCATGACCCAGCATCGCCACACCGCCCTGGAGGACGTCCACGCCCTCCTGATCGGCTCCAGTTTCATCGCCGTGGGCCTGACGCTGCTCAAGGCCGCCGGCCTAGTCACGGGCGGCGTAGCCGGGGTGGCCCTGATCATCTCGTATCTGAGCGGCGGCTGGCCGGTGGGCGTGGTGTTCTTCGTCCTGAACCTGCCGTTCTACGTGCTGGCCCAGCGGACCCTGGGCTGGACGTTCACGGTCAAGACCCTGGCCACCAACCTCCTGCTTGCGGGCCTGGCCTGGGGCATGCCGTACTGGCTGAAGGTCAGCCACGTGGACCCGATCTTCTCGGCGGTGTTCGGCGGCACCATCATCGGCATGGGCATCCTGGCCCTGGCGCGGCACCGCTCCAGCGTTGGTGGGATCGGGGTGCTGGCGCTCTATCTGCAGGAGCGGCGCGGGATCAGCGCCGGCAAGGTGCAGATGGCGGCCGACTGCCTGGTCGTGGCCGCGGCCTTCTTCGCGATCCCGTTCGACAAGCTGCTGCTGTCGATCGCCAGCGCCGTGGCGCTGAGCGCGGTGATCATCGCCAACCACAAGCCCGGGCGGTACGCGGGCTATTGAGGTGGGCGTCTAGCGTCCCAGCAGCGAGATGGCGGCGCTGGCGACGGTGCTGACCGGCAGGGCCTGCAGGTCCGGCGAGCGGATCACCGCCACGTGGCCGCGCGGGGCGCAGAGGTCGGGGTCCGAGGCGTCGGAGAACAGGGCGATGGTCGGCGCGCCGGCGGCGGCCAGCAGGTGCGTCGGGCCGGTGTCGTTGCCGACGGCCAGGGCGGCCTTGGCGCCCAGCACGGCCAGCTGGGCGAAGTCGGTGCGACCGGTCAGGTCGCGCGCGCCGCCGACGGCCTTCTGGATGTGGCGAGCCATGGCGCTTTCCTGCGGACCGCCGATGATGACGATGTCCAGGCCGCGCGCCTTCAGATGCGAGGCCAGTTGGGCGTAGCATTCGACGGGCCAGCGCTTCTCGGGCCGGTGGGCCGAGCCGCCCGGCACCAGCAGCACATAGGGCTTGGGCGTGGCGGCGCCAGCGCGCGGCTCCTTCTGCCGGCGCAGGATCCATGACAGGTCCGGCGGCGGGGCGCTGCCAGGCTCGGTCGGGGCGTCGGGCCAAATGCCGGCGGCGCGCAACTGGTCGGCCTGGCGCTCCAGGGTGTGCATGCGCAGGCGGGCCTTGCCCTTCTGCGGCAGGGCGCAGCCGAAGGCGATGCCGTTCCACTGCGGCGGGAACGGGCGCAGTAGCTGAAAGTACCAGTTGGTCCGGCTGTTGGTCTGCAGATCGTACACCCGGTCGTAGCGCGCCTTGCGGATCCGGCCGATCATGGCGAACGTCTCGCCCAGGTCGCCGGGGCGGCCATCGGTCTCGACGTGGTTGAAATAGGGGCTGAGCTTGGCCAGCGCCTCGAAGGGCGGGGTGGTCAGCAGGGTGATCTTGGCCTTGGGATGGGCCTGGCGGATCTTCTTCATCGCCGCCAGCGCCAGGACGAAGTCGCCCAGGGCGCCCAGCTTGATCACCAGGACCTTCTTGATCTCCTTGCTCACGACGAACGCTCCAAGCCCAGTACGCGTGCATAGACCTCAAGGGTCGCTTCGCACATGGCGTCCACCGAATACAACCGTCGCGCCCGCGCCCGCGCCGCCAGGCCCATGGTCTGTCGGCCCGCGGCCCCGACCTCGCAGGCCAGCAGCAGGGCGTCTGCCCAGGCCTGAGCGTCGCCCGGCGCGACCAGCCACCCCGTCTCGCCCGGGACGACCGTCTCGCGGGTGGCGCCATGGTCCGAGGCCAGGACCGGGCGGCCCATCACCTGCGGCTCGACCGCCGTGCGGCCGAAGGCTTCCGGCTCCAGCGAGGGCGCGATGGCCAGGTCGGCCAGGAGATAGGCGGCCGGCATGTCGTCGCAGTGGCCGACCAGCCTGACGGCGTCCTCCAGGCCGGCGGCGGCGATGGCGGCCTCCAGCTCGGCGCGATAGCCCTTGCGGCCCTGGTCGTCGCCAGCCAGCAGCAGCAGGATCCGGTTCTCGCCGCGCGCCTTCAGCAGCGTCATGGCCTCGATCAGCAGCCCCTGGCCCTTCCAGCGGGTCAGGCGGCCGGCCAGCAGCACCTTCAGCCGGCGCTCGCCCTCCGCGACGCCCCAGGCCTTGCGCAGGCGCTCGATCCGCTCGACGCCGACGACGCCGGGTTCGAAACGCGACAGGTCAACGCCGCGCGGAATGGCCACGACCTTCTCGGGCGCGATGGCGTGCTCCTTGATCACGTGCTGGCGCGTGAACTCGGAGTTGGCGATGACCAGGTCGCCCTTGGTCATGACCGCGTTGTACCAGCGCTTCAGCTCGGACTTGGCGTTGTAGACCCCGTGATAGGTCGCTACGAACGGAACCTTGGTGGCATGCGCGGCCCACAAGGCGCTGAACGCCGGGGCGCGCGAGCGGGCGTGCACCAGGCTGACCTTTTCGCGCTTGATCAGGTCGATCAGCCGCGCGGCGTTGCCCAGCATGACCAGGGGATTCTTGGATTGGGCGGGCATCTGGGCCAGGCGGCCGCCGTCGGCCTCCAGGCGCGCGGCCATCCGGCCCCCCCGGGTCGCGACCAGGGCCTTGCCGCCTTGCGCCACCACCGCATGGGCGACATCAATCGTCGTTTGCTCCGCGCCGCCCGTTTCCAGCTCCGGCGTGACTTGCAGCAGGGTGAAATCGGCGGGTAGGTCGGGCACACGACTCTCGGCGAAAGCAACGCGGTTTTAGTAGCGAAAGGATCGAGGCGAAGCCATGACCGAATCCCGGGGCGCGCTCGTGCGCGAAGACGGCTCGAAACTCGCCTGGCGCCGCGTGGACGGCGAAGGACCAACGGTCGTCTGGCTCGGAGGTTTCCACTCCGACATGACCGGGACCAAGGCCGAGGTGCTGGCCGAGCAGGCCAAGGCGACCGGCGGCGCGTATGTGCGTTTCGACTATTTCGGCCACGGCGAGTCCGAGGGGGCGTTCGAGAACGGAACGATCAGCCGCTGGCGCGAGGACACCCTGGCGGTGATCGACGAACTCACTCAAGGACCGCTGGTGCTGGTCGGCTCGTCCATGGGCGGCTGGCTGGCGAGCCTAGCGGCGATCGCGCGGCCCGACCGGGTCAAGGCGCTGGTGCTGATCGCGCCGGCCCCGGACTTCACCGAGACGCTGATGAAGCCCAAGCTGCCGGCCAAGGCGCTGGCGGCGATCGCCGAACACGGATCATGGACGCGGCCGTCCGACTACGATGAGGACGGCTATCCGATCACCCGCGCGCTTCTGGAAGACGGCGCGCGGTGGTCGATCCTGCCGGGCCCGGTGCCGATCGATATCCCGGTGCGGGTGCTGCAGGGCGGGGCCGACCCGGATGTGCCGTGGACCCACGCCCTGGAGCTGGCCAACGCCCTGACGAGCGAGCACGTCGTCTTCACCCTGATCAAGGATGGCGACCACCGCCTGTCGCGCCCGCAGGACTTGGAGCGTCTGGTCGCCGCCGTCTCCGAAGCCAAGGGCCTGGCCGAGCCGGAGGAGGGCGATCTCGTCTCCCGCCGCTTGGCGCGGGCGGCGCGGCTGCGCAACGCGGCAGGCCTGGACGCGGTGGGGATCACGCCGCGGGCGCCGGCGATCGACGAGGAGTAGGCCTAGCCGCCCGCCTTCAAGATCGACGCTAGGCCCTCACGATAGGTCGGATAGGCGGGCCGCCACCCCAGTTCGGCCTTGGCGCGGGCGTTCGAGACGCGCTTGTTTTCGGCGTAGAAGCGGCGGGTGGCGGGCGATATGCCCAGTTCGTTGAAGGGCAGGTCCGGCGGGACCGGGACGCCCAGCAGATGGGCGGCGTGCTCCATGACGTCCTGCGGCGGCGCCGGTTCGTCGTCGACCAGATTGTAAATCCCGCCGGCGCGCGGCCGGTCCAGCGAGGCCAGCAGGCCCGTGACGATGTCGTCGACATGGATGCGGCTGAACACCTGGCCGGGCTTGACGATCCGCCGGCCTTCTCCGGCCCGAAGGCGGTCCAGCGCGCTGCGGCCGGGGCCATAGATCCCCGGCAGGCGGAAGGCGGTGACGGTCAGGCCCATGCCGCGCCCCACCTGGCGCCAGTCGCGCTCGGCGCCGACCCGGCGGGCGCCCTCGACCGACTGGGCCTTGAGCGGGCTGGTCTCGAACACCCACCGTCCGTCGAAATCGCCATAGACGCCGGTGGTCGACAGATAGCCGATCCAGTCAGGGAAGGCCTGGGCCTGGGCCAGGGCGGGGATGATCGCCTCCAGGGCTGGGCAGCCGTCGGGGCCGGGCGGCGCGGTGATCAGGATCGCGTTCACGCCCGTCAGCGCGGCGGTCATGGCCTGGCGGTCGTCCGGATCGGCCGGCGTGATTCCCTGGGCGCGAAGCCTGTCGGCCTGCTGCTCGTCCCGCGCTGTGGCGGCGATCTCCCAGCCGCGCGCCCGCAAGGCGCGGGTAAACGCCGCGCCGACATAGCCCAGACCGAATACAAACAGACGCAACGCCCAGAACTCCGCCCCGGAAACCCGGCCCGAACCGGTCTGGATCAAGCCTCCGAAAAAACCCTCTTCGCAACCCCTCAAAGGGCGCTTGCAAAGCGCTGAGCGCTCTGCCATAAGCCGCCTCCTCGTCGCGGGGCGCTTCTTTGAGCCTCGCCGATGCGGGCGTAGCTCAGTGGTAGAGCGCAACCTTGCCAAGGTTGATGTCGAGAGTTCGAATCTCTTCGCCCGCTCCATTCTCCCGGCTTCCGGGAAGTCTGGATGAGACCATATCTCGCGAATGGGCGGGCGTAGCTCAGTGGTAGAGCACAACCTTGCCAAGGTTGGGGTCGAGAGTTCGAATCTCTTCGCCCGCTCCATTCCCGATTTTCTTCCAGATATTAGATGCATCCGATCGGTCGTCGCCGATCGCTGATTCGCGTGTCGATCCGCGCGGGCCGTTGGCCTAAGCTGCGCCGCATGACTCGCATCGCATCCTGTCTTGTCGGCATGTGCTTGGCCGCGTCGATGGCCTCGGCCGCCTGGGCCGGCCCAGGCTCCGTCAACCTGACCAAGCTGGTCATCCGCTACGAGGCGCTGGGCGATCCAGGCGAGGATCCCGACAGCGGCGGATCGTCCGACGCCCGCTGGAAGCTGCCCGATGTCTCGGCGGCCGCCGACGCCGACCGCGCCGCCAAGCTGAAGCAGATCCGGGCGGAGCTGAACGCCATGGGCGACAGGGGCCTGGCCGACGACGAGCGCCTGACCCGCGACCTGCTTTTGTTCAGCCTGCGCGACCGCATCGAGGCGGCGGGCTTCGACGAGTCCCGCATGCCGTTCAGCAGCGACGGCGGCTTCGACGTCATGATGCTGTACCGGGCCAGCGGAACGACGCTGCGCGATGAGGGCGAGGCGCGGCGCTGGATCGCCCTGCTCAACGCCATGCCCGGCTGGTACGCAGCCAATATCGACAACGCCCGTCGCGGCGTCGCCAGCGGTTTCGTCCAAGCCGCGCCGACCGCCCAGGCGGTGCTCGAGCGCGCCCAGCGGGCGGCGGCGACGCCGCTGGCCGAGGATCCGCTGCTGGCCCCGCTGCGCGCGCTGCCGGACAGCATCCCCGCCGCCACCCGCGCGGCCCTGGTCGCCGAGGGCGAGACGGCGGTGGCCGACAAGGTCGCCCCGGCCCGAACCAGCTTCGTCAGGTTCATGGTCGAGGACTATGTCCCGCACGCCGCCAAAAGCCTGGCGGCCTCGGACCTGCCGGACGGCAAGCGCTACTACGCGTTCCTGGCCCGTCGGCACACGACGACGGACCTGACGCCCGACCAGATCTACGACATCGGCCAGGCCGAGGTGGCCCGCATCCGCGCCCGCATGGAACAGACCATGAAGGCCGCCGGCTTCCAGGGCGACCTGCCGGCCTTCATCGCCATGCTGCGCAAGGACCCGCGCTTCTACGCCACCAGCCGCCAGCAGCTCCTGGAGAAGTCCAGCGAGATCGCCAAGCGCGCCGACGGCCAGTTGCCGGCCCACTTCGGCGTGCTGCCGCGTCTGACCTACGGCGTACGGCCGGTGCCGGCCAGCATCGAGAAGGGCTACACCACCGGCCGCTATTTCGGCGGCGATCCCAAGGTCGGCCGGGCCGGCGGGCTGATGATCAACACCTCGGAACTGGACCAGCGGCCGCTTTACGAGCTGCCGGCCTTGGTGCTGCACGAGGGCGCGCCGGGCCACCACATCCAGACCTCGCTGGCCCAGGAGCAGGTCGGGGTCCCGGAGTTTCGCCGCAACCTCTACTTCACCGCCTATGGCGAGGGCTGGGGCCTCTATTCGGAGTGGCTGGGCGAGGAGATGGGGATCTATCGCGATCCCTACGAACTGTTCGGCCGGCTGTCGTACGAGATGTGGCGCGCCTGCCGCCTGGTGGCCGACACCGGCATGCACTGGAAGGGCTGGAGCCTCGACCAGGCCCGCGCCTGCTTCACCGACAACACCGCCCTGTCGCCGGTCAATATCGAGGTCGAGCTGAAACGCTACGTCTCTTGGCCCGGCCAGGCCCTGGCCTACAAGATCGGCGAGCTGAAGCTGCTGGAACTACGTCAGCGCGCCGAGAAGACGCTGGGCGACCGGTTCGACGAGCGGGCCTTCCACGACGCGGTGCTGCTGCACGGCTCGCTGCCGCTGTCGGTGCTGGAGACCCGCATCGACGCCTGGATCGCCCAGCAGAAGAACGACAAGAAGAAGGGCTGACATGGCCAAGATCACCGTCCTCGGCGAATGCATGGTCGAGCTGTCGCCGGAGGCCGCCGATGGATCTGGCGACGGCGGCGCCCCGCTGTACCGGATGGGCTATGCCGGCGACACCTTCAACACAGCGATCTACATGGCTCGGCTGGGCGACGAGGTCGCCTACTGCACGGCGCTAGGGCAGGGCGATCCCTTCAGCGAGGGCGTGCTGGCGACCATGCGCCGCGAGGCCATGGACACCCGCCTGGTCCGTCAGGTCGAGAACCGCCTGCCGGGCCTCTACGCCATCGTCCTGGACGAACACGGCGAGCGGAAGTTCCACTACTGGCGCGAGCGGGCCCCGATCCGCGACCTGTTCTCGGCCCACACCGCCAACCAACTGATCGAGGCGGCCAAGGCCAGCGATCTGGTCTATCTGTCCGGCGTCACCCTGGCGGTGATCGGCGACATCGGCCGGGCGCGCCTGAAGGACATCCTGGCCTATGTCCATTCGCTGGGGATCGCCGTGGCGCTGGACTTCAACTACCGCCCGGCCCTGTGGCCCAGCCCCGAGGCCGCCCGCGCCGCCCTGGACGGCGTGGTCCCCTCGTGCCGCTACGTGTCGCTGAGCAGCGAGGACAGCCGGCCCCTCTACGGCCGCGAGGCCGAGGACCTGGCCGGCGAGTGGGCCGCGGCGGGCGCCGAGGTCGTTGCGCGCGACGAGAGCCACGCGGTCAACGTCCACCGTCCGGACGGCCGCGTCGCGACGTCGGCGCCGAGCCGGGTGAAAGCCGTCGACACCACGGGGGCGGGCGACAGCTTCAACGCCGCCTACCTGTCGTCGCGCCTGGCGGGACTGTCGATCGCCGATTCGGTGACGCGGGCGCATGGGCTCGCGGCGGTGGTGGTGGGGTGCAAGGGCGCGATCGTTCCGGCGGCTTCAATGCCCGTCTGGCCGCGGGGATAGAGCCCACTCCGATTCAGCCTTTTCAATGGGTTATCCATTCGGGGTGGGAGTAAGATAGGAATATCTTCCTCCGTTTGGGATAATAAACCTATAGTAGCGTCCGCCGGCCATTCTCGCGGCTGGGGGGAGTGTATTCGCGCAGGTTAGACTTGTCCCGAATACAGATTAGAGCTGTTAAAGCTGCGAAACGCTCGCAGTTTAGACCCGGCTAGATCGCCTGGCTGGCCCGTCGCCGTGATCGCGCGGGCGGCCTTGGCTGACGGCGGTCGAGGCCGCGGCGGCCGAACGTCTGCGCGAGGAGTTCGAGAGCTTGGGTGCGTTGGGCGCACGACCATGCGCTGGGATCTGACGCAGCGCGTATCCGGTGGGCGGCCGGGTCTGGCGCCGGCCGAGCGGGACCACGCCACGCGGCAACGGATCGCGCGCCCAGGCCGAGGTCGGTCCCGGCCTGCGCGAGATCCCGGAGCGCGTCTGCCTGATGGGCTCGGCCCTGGAGCAGGCCGAGGCGGCGCTGAAGCTGCCGCGCCGGGCGGGCAAGAGGGTGTTGAAGCTCGCCCTGCAGCACCTGGCGCGGCATTATCGTATGGCGTGAGCGTCCGGACCTAGCGGTTGCCGCCGGCCACGGCGATGATCTCGCCGGTGATCCAGAAGCTCTCGGGCGAGGCCAGGAAGGTCGCCACCGGCGCTATGTCCGACGGCTGACCCATGCGGCCCAGCGGGGTCTGGGCGACCATCTGGGTCTCGAGGTCCGAACCGATGATGCCCATGGTGTGGGTGCCCTCGGTCTCGACCGCGCCCGGCGAGATGGCGTTGACCCGGATCTTGCGCGGACCCAGCTCCTTGGCCAGGACGCGGGTGATCGAGTCTACCGACGCCTTGGTGGCCGTATAGACCGAGGCGGTCGGGATATCGACCGTGGTGGCCGCCGAGCTGATGTTGATCACGCTGCCGCCGTCCAGGCCGAAGCGTTTGGCCGCTTCCCGGGTGGCCTGCAGCAGGCCCAGGACGTTGATGTCGAACTGCCGTCGGAAGTGGGCCTCGGTGATCTCCTCCAGCGCGGCGAACTCGTAGACGCCGGCGTTGTTGACCAGGATGTCGACGCCGCCGAACTTCGCCTGGGTTTCATCGAACAGCCGCGTGACGTCGGCGTCCTTGGCCACGTCGCCGTGGACGGCGATGGCCTTGCCGCCGGCGGCGGTGATCTCGGCCACCACCTTGTCGGCGCCCTCGCGGCTGGAGGCGTAGTTGACCGCCACGGCCGCGCCCTCGGCGGCTAGGGCTTTGGCGATGGCCGCCCCGATGCCCTTGGACGCACCGGTGACCACGGCGGTCTTGCCTGCAAGCTTGCTCATTGTCTCTCTCCGTTCGACCCATTGGCCGATCGCCTTCAGCGGCGAACGCTTCGACATTTAGATAATCATCGAAGTGATTCAATGCGTGGGGATGGGACAATTTTTCGAGGTGTTGTCGGTACAGGCTAGAAGTGGCCCAGAAACAGATTAGAGCTGTCAAAGCTGCGAAGCAGTCGCAAACGTGGCTCTAGCGGGCCTATCAGTTCACGAGATTGATCCCAGCGACGAGTAGGGCGGCGAAGATCGACATGCCGCCGAGAAGCCCTCCGAAGAGAAGGGCTCCAGGTTCGGACGGCGGCGGCGACCGTCATGCTCGGGTTCGCAGCAAGCAAACGGCTCACCCTATAGAGCGTGTTCGTATCGGGCTTTCCGCTCCCGGCCGGGCGACCGCGTTTGCCGGTGTGGGTGCGGGAGTTCAGCAGTTGGTCAAGGTCGATCATCAGTCGGGATCCTCTGGCTAGACGTTGCGTCCGTTCAGTTTCTTCCGCAACAAATTCGCCAAAGCCACCGGTGAATATTCCCGCCGCCGCTACCCGCTGGTCGCCAACGTGGTCAGAGCCACCCAGCAACCTGAGCGGCTAATCGCTTGAGTTTTTTCCAAAGCTTCAGTGCACGGTGAAGGCGAATAGTGGAGCGCGTGATGACCCTCAAGCCCGTCATGCGCCAAGACTGCACCATTCCGACATTTACCCGGCCCGACACCTAGCTCCGGTGCGTGGGCCCGGGCGAGTACCGCCGAAGCGGGCGAGCGTCGACGGTATTACTCGCGAATTTCAGCTCTCCGAGCAACCGCACCGATCACCTTGACGCCAGTTGCTGAAAACTCGGTAATTGCAGCGCTTAGCCTCCGCGAGCCGTCCTTGTGGCGGACTTCAGGTATAGCTCGCTGCACAGCACTGAGCTTCTGCTGAAAGGAAAGCATCAGCTTCTGATCGCGGCCGTCCTTGAGAATCGCGGAGACCTCGATGGACTTCCAGTGTAATTTGGTTGCGATCTCATCGCATTTTTCAAGGTCCGCCTTATTGATATCACCCTGCGATGAATTGACCTTCTGAACCGCAACGTAGAAATCAGCCACCAGTGTATTTATGTCCTTTAGATTCTGGGACACATACTCTGATTGGATTTTCTGCCTCTCAACCTTTTCATTGATCGCGGGTGCAATACTATAAGATCCCCAGGCAGCAATGATCACGACCGCGATATTCCATATCAGCGGGACCTTGTCTTGCCACAGGTGCTTCCAGCACCACACGATAGGTCGAGCGAACAAGGCCGTTGCTAGCTGCCTCGGAGTCATAAGATTCATTCCGTCTTATCGACTTGAGCCACAGTCTTGAGGCCAATCTTTTCCTTAGATTCCTGACCTATGTGATCAACCTTCGCCGCAGTTGGCTGATCTATACCGTTGACCATAAGATTGATCTGTTGCTGCATCTCAACGCTGATGGTTTGGTCTGCAGTTTTCGAGTTGGTAATCTGGACCGGCGTAGAGCTAGCCTTACAACCGCTGAGCATGCCGCTACCAGCGAGCGCGATGACCACGCTGACGAAGATCGCTAGCTTGCTATCTCTCGCTTTGAAATCGAGACGTCCGGGCGAGTTAAACGAGAGCCCGAAGTGCTCAATGTCTCTCGGGTCATAGTAGCGCTCGATGATCTCATCCATCGTGAGGCCGGAGAGGTCCTGCCCCCCGCCGGTTGCACGATAGGCAGCAACAGCGAACTCGATGAGCCGCGTCGGCTGACTAATTGCTGATGGATCGTTGCCCCTGTACGTAGGCGCAGTAATCGTCGACCAACTCTGCCCTTCCTTGACGAAGGAGCCGTACGCGTACTCAAAAAATCGCTCGGTCAACGCATTCCGAGCGACCTCTGCGATCGCTGGCGGCTTGCCGATATACTTTACAAGATCAAGCGGGAGTTCTTGCTTAAATCTGTTCGTTGAAAGCCAGTTGACGCGCCGAAAAAGGATATCGCCCCACAAGTAGGGGGGGATACGGGCGCGATCTTCCAGTCTAAGCGGCGCGGCGATCTCGCCGAAAAGCACTCGGGAATATGCACCGAAGCCCGGCACGACAACCAAGTCCCCGACCGCCATGTTGGAAGTTAGGTGCCGGACGGTCCGCAAGAAAATCGCGGTGGCGGTATCTGGGCTCTGCGGGAAGTCTGCCAAGTTGATGGTCGTGCCATCATCCCTGACGGGTCCTTTGTGCGACACCATGGAGACAGAGCGCCGGATATGCTGGCGCACAAGACCATCATCTTCGAGATCCCGTTGGGCTAGGTCCAGCCCAGGAAACTCGAGATAGACGCGACGCTCCTGCTCGAAGTCATCAAAGAACTTCCGGTTCTTGCCTGGCTGAACGATCCAGATGCGCTTCGAAGCGGGAATGATCGTCGTATTGATATCTACGGTGCTCAAGCTTCCCCCGCGAGCGATCCTGCACTGAAGCTCGCCATTGAAGTGCGACTTGGCGGGAGCGTCAACTTTGGACTGCAACCCGCGTGCGCGCGCACCCCGGATATGGGGACATCACGCGGACAACGGCGTTAGGGGGCAGTTGGGATGTGCTGCTCGCCTTCTATGTCTCCAGCAAGTGGACGCGTTTGGCAACATCTCAAAGTTATGGGTTGGAACTTGGTTGGCATATCCGTTCGGATATACTTGCAAAAATTATCCGATTGTCAGTCAAAGACTTGATTGGACTCGAAAAATTTACCGTAATTGCCTTTGCGGGCTACGATGCTTGTTCGAGGCGATCAGCAATACCGCTGGGCGCGCTCCTTTAATAGGGCGGCTCCAACATGTAATTTCCTAATGAAATCGTCCGCTTAGGCGGAGGGGTAGCGGCTCGGGCTTGCCGGCCCGAGCCATTTCCCCGGAAAGAATCCGGTCTCGTTTCAACCGCGATACAGGACTTTCCCCCGTCATCGCCAAATAGTCAACCGTCCTGCCGGACGGATTGCGAGCGTATGCCTGGGCTCCGCCTCTCCCAAACTCTGAGAGAGGAATCTCCAACGTGAACAAGCAATCGGCCTCAGTGGGCCCGCCTTTCAGTGGCCGTTCCGGTCCTTCCCACCAATCTGTCAGCGACACCATTCGGCTGACGCTCGGCGAGCAGCCGGAGCCCACGAGCCCGCGAGCGCTAAGCGCGATCGGTCGGATCATTATTACGCCGGATGATCGATCCATCCGGACCGTCATCACTGGGCGACGGCTCATCACGACAGGCGCTTAGCTGGAGGCCGCGTCCCGCAGCGCCTCCAATCGGGCTTCGCAAAGCTCTTTGACCAGGCTTTGGAGCAGCGCGATGCGCGCCTGGATCCAGGCCAATTCCTCAGTGGTGATCTTGTAGTGCGGCGAGTAGCGCGCCTTGACATAAGCGGCGCGCAGCAGCTCGAAACAGCGCTTGTGGAACTTGGTGTCGGTTGGCCAGACCTCGGCTAGGCGTGGATCCAGCGGCTCGGCCAGGCCGCGCAGGCGCACGAGGTTGTGGGACTTGGGTGCGTAGAGGGTAACGACCAGGAGTAGGCAGTAGTAGAGGCGCTCAACAGTCTGATGCAGGAGAAATGCCGCCTCCTTACTCCAACCTCTGGCAACGTCCTCGTTGGCATTGGTGAAGAATCGCGCAGCGCTCTCCATCCATTCATCGTAGTATTCTCGGCTTTCCTTGAGAGCGGCCTCAGACGAAAGCGGTGCAGGCTCAACTAGGTTGCAACCCGCCGCCTCGAACAGCACGACCCCGTCGCGGACGATGTCGGTGAAGAAGTACCGCCCAAGCCGCAGTTGCTCGTTCACGTCTTCAAGGTCGTGGACGATGAAGTTGACTGGCGTGCGCAGCCGCTGACCGGCCGAAAGCTCGTCGAGCAGGCGCTTCTCGGCCCCTTCCCAGAACTCCAGCGGGTCGGCCAGCTTCTCTTGGTCGACGACGATCAGCAGATCGTAGTCCGAGAAGTAGCGCCCGACTGGATCTTCGACCCAGTCGCCGCGCGCGTACGATCCAAACAGAATGATCTTGAGGATCTTGCCTTGGCCGAGCGAGCCAGATCGTTTGGCCACCTCCTCGGCAAAGCTCTCCTGCAACACCTCGACCACGAAGGCGAGCTCGCGCTGCTTGCCGGCCGGCAAATGATCGGTGGTGTTGGCCATGTTCGCTGTCTCGCCCGCCGCCCGGCGCATGGCAAGCGCCTCCTCGGCGCGCGCGGCGCGGTGATGCTCAGGCTTGGCCATCAGTCACCCAACACGGCAGACGCAGTACGATGGTGAATCCTACACGTTCAGGTTGGAGGACGCTATCGCCATGGAGATGTTTGTTTGGCGCCTGCGCGACGCGCCACCCGCGATGCGCCGCAACCGCACGACGCTAGGGGCGCCTACCCGATCAGGCTCGCCCAGGGCGCGGGAGCCGGCGGCGATGTCGCCGGTCAGGAGGGGGATCGGGTTGGTGGCGAGGTCGCTTCCGACCACCTTGGCCTCGGGGACTGTTCCTGGAGCGCCCGCGCGATGGCGGCGGTCAGGCGGCGCGAGGCGGACGCATCGTCCAGGATGCTGGAGTCGAGATGGAGGATCTGCATGGCGTGTTCCCGGAAAAAGGATCGAACGAGGCCGGAGATAAACCCGAGGCTCCGGTCGGTGCTCGAGGACTCCGACCTGGCGCTGCGGAATGTCGGCGGCAGCAAGCAACTGCTGATGGGGCAGCGGGCGCCGCTTGCGTGCGAGCAGGCTTTGGCGGCCGCAGCCTGAACCCGAAGATCGAGGCGATACATCCCACGATGATGAAGAACAGGACGATGCCCGCCAGTTCTTCGAACGTCACAAATCCCATCGGCGCCTCCAGCCTCGATAGGGCAGTCGGGCGCCGGGAGACACATTGTCCTAGGTCAAATCGCGCCGGGCGGCGCGGCCTCGGGCGCTCTTCAGATGTCCGCCAGCTGCGCCAGATACGCGTTCAGCACGTCGCGCTGCAGCACCAGGAAGGCGAACTTGCCCTGGCGACAGATGCGGATCAGGCCCGCGGTCTCCAGCTCCTTCATGTGGTGCGAGAAGGTGGCGGCGGTGACCGGCAGCAGCTGGGCGACCGCGCCGCAGGGCGTGGGCTCGCTCTCGGCGCCGATCTCCTTGAGGATCTGGCGCCGACGCGGGTCGGCCAGGGCCTTGGCGATCAGGTTCACCTGCCGCTCGCCCAGAACGACCTTGTCGGCGATGGGGCGCGTCGCGTCTTCCATGTCCCTCATATGCGTTGGGCGACGCCGCAACGCAAACGGGCGGGACATTTCGATCCCGCCCACTTGGCGATGCATCTGGGCGTTCGGCCTAGTGCTTCAGCATGTGCTTGATGTCGCGCATCTGGTCATGGCCGGACTTCACCGAGGTCCAGGCCTTCTCGATCACGGCGCGGGTCTGGGCGTCGACGTCGGTGTCCTGCAGAGCCTTTTCGTACTTGGCCTTGATGTGATCCTCGCCGGCCTCGACCTCGCTGACGACGGCTTCGTCACCCTTGGTCACGGCGTCCTTCAGGTTCAGGAACGCGCGGTGGGCGGCGGCCAGGATGGTGCCGTCGTCCTTGGGGTCACCGCCCAGGCGCCGGACTTCGTCCTGCAGCTCCGAGGCGATCGAGCGGCGCTCCTGGGCGCGGCGCTCGAACAGGTCCTTGTAGCGCGAGTTGTCGGCGTCCTTGGCGGCCTCGGCATAGCCGTCGGCGCTGTCGATGGTGGTCTCGACCAGGCCGTTGATGAGCTTGATGTGATCTTCGTTCGTGTGCATCGGGCGGCTCCTCGTTCAGGGAAGGGGAGCCGGGTCAACGCGGCGCGCGCTGGAAGAGTTCAGCTTGACCTTGCCGGGAATTTGGCGCCCACATGGTCGATGCCCAGGGTCTCGCAATGTAGGGCCTGACGGTGACGCTCGGCAGCGCGGGCCTTCTGGTTGTCACTGCGCCGGTCGTGGCAGGCGGGGCACGAGACGCCCTTGACATACAGCGGCGAGGCCTGGGCTTCTGGGCCGACCGGCATGCGGCAGCCCCGGCACAGGGCGTGGGTTCCCGGCGCTAGGCCGTGGCCGACCGCGACGCGTTCGTCGAACACGAAGCACTCGCCGCGCCACAGGCTTTCCGGTTCGGGGACCTGCTCCAGATAGTCGAGGATCCCGCCCCTCAGGTGGAAAACGTCTTCGATCCCCTCGGCCTTGAGGAAGGCGGTCGACTTCTCGCAGCGGATGCCGCCGGTGCAGTACATGGCGACCTTGAGCGGCGCGGCGTTGGGACCGCGCTGGGCTTCCAGGCCCTGGCGGTAGTCCCGGAACCAGGCGGGGAATTCCGAGAAGCTGGCGGTCTTGGGATCGACCGCGCCCTCGAACTGGCCGACCGCGACCTCGTAGTCGTTGCGCGTGTCGATCACCACGACGTCGGGATCGGCGATCAGGGCGTTCCAGTCGGCGGGCGCGACATAGGTCCCCGCATCGGTAGGATCCAGGTCGGGCTCGCCCAGGGTGACGATCTCCTGCTTCAGGCGGACCTTCATCCGGTAGAACGGCATGCGCTCGGCCCAGGCGGTCTTGGGCGCCAGATCGGCGCAGCCGGGCAGGGCGCGGATATGGTCCAGCACCGCCTCGATGGCGGCGTCCTCGCCAGCGATGGTGCCGTTGATCCCCTCGCGGGCCAGCAGCAGGGTGCCCTTGACCCCCAGCCCGCAGCACAGCGCCGCCAGCGGGCCCTGGATCGCCGCCGGGTCGTCGAACCGCGTGAAGCGATACAGCGCGGCGACGCGATAGCTAGCCAAGGGCGGGGTTTCCGAGCGCGTTTTTGGCGTCGTGCTGGATGCGGGCGACCATCGACTTCAGGCCGTTCGAGCGCTGCGAGGACAGGGCGCCGGACAGGCCTAGCCGGTCCATGGCCTGCTTGGCGTCGAAGGCGACGATGTCGGCAGGGGCGCGCCCCGAATAGAGGCGCAGCATGATCGCCACCAGGCCGCTGACGATGTGGGCGTCGCTGTCGCCGCGGAATTTCAGCGTCCCGTCAGCCTGGGGCTCGGTGACCAGCCACACCTGGCTGGCGCAGCCGCGCACCTTGTTCTCCTCCGAGCGCTCGGCGTCGGTGAGGGGCTCCAGGTCCTTGCCCAGCTCGATCACGTAGCGATAGCGCTCCTCCCAGTCGCCGAGGAGCTCGAACTCGTCGGCGAGGTCGTTCAGGGCGGTGTCGATCGCGTTGGTCATGGCGGGCAATTAGGGGGCTCGCCGGTCCAAGGCAAGCGCGAGCCCCGATACGTGTCAGCCCACGGGCAGGATCAACCGCGCCAGGAAGCCCGCGCCCAGGCTGGACGACAGCTTCAGCTGGCCGCCCATGGCCCGTGACAGCAGGTCGACGATCGGCAGGCCTAGACCGACGCCTTCGTTCTTTCGGGTGAGGGGCGAGCCGCCCTGTTCGAACGGCTGCAGCAGGCGCGGCAATTCAGCGCTCTCGACGCCGGGACCCTGGTCGCGGACCGTGATCTCGATCTCGCCGCCGATCTTGACGGCGGCGATGTGCACGACTCCCCCGGCGGGCGAGTGGGTGACGGCGTTCTGCACCAGGTTTATCAGCATGGTCCGCAGGCCCCGGCCGTCGGCCAGGACGGTGGGCAGAGCGCCTTGCCCGATCACATGGACGATCACGTCGCGACGCGCGATCTCCGCGCGCAGGCTCTCGATCACGTCCTCGATCGCCTCGTCCAGCCGCTCGGGCGTCATCTTGATGTCGGTGACGTGGCCTTCCAGGCGGGCCAGTTCGACGACCTGGTTGACCAGCTTCAGCAGCTTGACGCCGCTGTCGTGGACGATCGTCGCGTATTCCTTGTACTGCGGCGCGCCCAGCGGACCGTACAGCTCCTGCGACAGGATCTCGGAAAAGCCGATCACGGCGTTGAGCGGAGTGCGTAGCTCGTGGCTGACCATGCGCAGGAACGACCGCTTGCGATCGTCCAGGGCCAAGCGTCGACGCTCCTCGGCGGCCGCCCGACGGTCGGTCGGGGTGGGATCCGCGAGGGCGGAGGCGAGCGAAGCGTCCAGGGACGCCGGTTCTGGCATGGTGAGCTCCCGGACCTTCTGTCCGTGACGACTTGAGCCCGAGACTATCGTCGACGGCGCTTACGATTCCGTTTCCGTCCACAGCGAGTCCACGAAAGAAAGGTCGCTTGGCGATTGTACAGCCTTGGAGGCAGCGGTCACTCCGCGTTAAGGTTTGACGACGGCGAACCTGTCCGCCGGGCTAGAAGTCGACCGCTTTGGAATTCGAGACGTCGCCAGACCCGATCAAACGCCAAGCCGCTCACGCGGCGGGGTTCGATCCCGCGCACGCGTGGCGCCTGGGCTGGCTGGGGGCCATCGCCCTGGCGGCGGCCGCGGCCTTCTTCACCAGCGCCGGCGGCTGGCCCATCTGGACGGCCCTGGGCGCGGGGGCGTTTCCGGCCTTGGTGGCTTTGATCTTCGCGCGGGGCGGCGAGCGCACCCAATCGCTGCTGCTGGTCCTCTGGGCCGTGGGCGGCGCGCTGGCGGCGGTGCTGACCGGCGGCGTCTCCGGCGCCATGGCGGCCTGGTGCCTGGCGCCCGTGGCGGCGGCCTCGATCATGGACCAGCCCAAGCGCTTGGCCGAGGGCGCGGCCCTGGCCCTGATCGGCGGTTGCGTCGCGGCGCTCACCCAGCTTTCGGGCCTTGCCCCGCCGGAGCCGACCGGCCCGCTGGCCTTCGTGCTGGGCTTCCTGGCGCTCGTCACCACCGGACTGGGCCTGGCCGCGGGCCTGCTGATCGGCCGCCGTCGGCAAGGCGCGCGCGACGACCGGCACACGTCCGAGATCATCGGGCTGGAAACCCTGCTGGATGGCCTGCCGCTTCTGGCGATCGCCATCCGCGGGCAAGGACAGGTGACCACGACACGCGGCGCGGCGCCCTGGGCGTAGCCGCCGCCGACCTCATCGAGCGCGGCCTGACCGCCGCGGCCGCGCCGGGCGACCGCCAGCGCCTGACCGGCGCCATCGCCGTGGCCCATCGCGAGGGCGCGGCCAGCCTGACCTTCGCCCCGGCCCTGGGCGTCGAGCGCGTCGTGGCCCTGGACCTGGTCCGGGTCGCCCCGAACCAGCTGGTCGGCGTGCTGCGCGACATCACCGGCGACCGCAACCGCGAGGTCGCCCTGGACCAGGCTCGCGCCGACGCTGAGGCCCTGGCCGCCGGCCGCGCCCGCTTCCTGGCCAATATGAGCCACGAGCTGCGCACCCCGCTGAACGCGATCATGGGCTTCTCGGACATCATGCGGGGCCGCATGTTCGGCCCGCTCAGCGACCGCTACGGCGAGTACGCCGAGCTGATCCACGAGAGCGGCCGGCACCTGCTGGACCTGATCAACGACGTGCTGGACATGTCCAAGATCGAGGCCGAGCGCTTCGAGCTGCAGCGCGGGGTGTTCGACGCCCGCGAGGCGGTGCAGGCGGCCATGCGCCTGCTGCGCGTCCAGGCCGACGGCGCCAACGTCCAGCTGCGGGGCGTGCTGCCGCCGGGCGAGCTGGAAGTCGACGCCGACCGCCGGGCCCTGAAGCAGATCGTGCTGAACCTGGTCTCCAACGCCCTGAAGTTCACCCCGCGCGGCGGCCAGGTGACGGTCACGGCTCACGGTTATGACGGGGTGCTGGAGATCATCGTCGCCGACACCGGCGTCGGCATCAGCCCCGAGGACCTGGAGCGTCTGGGCCGTCCGTATGAACAAGCCGGCGGCGTCGAGCAGCGCGCCCGGGGCACCGGCCTTGGGCTGTCGCTGGTGCGCGCCTTCGCCAAGTTGCATGGCGGCGAGATGACGATCGAAAGCCGCCTGGGCGCGGGCACCAGCGTGTCCGTGCGCTTGCCGGTGCTGCTGGCCCCGCTACGCTCGGTGACGCTGGAGGCCATGCCTCAGCCCGCCCCGGCCGCCGACACGGCGGCCCAAGACGAGGGCGAGGACGAGCCCAAGCCGCCCGCTAGCCTGGGCGACAACGTCATCGCCTTCGCGCCGCGCTAGGCGTTGGGGTCCTAGCGCAGGAAGGCGCGCCCGGCGGCGAAGTCGCCGACCTCGACATAGGCTTTGCGGGTGACCTCGTCGCCCCGGCCGGCGAAGGCGAACTCGACCGTCACCGCCTCGCGCGGGTCCAACTGGGCGATCGCGTCGGCCGCCGCCGTCGGGAAGCGGAAGGCCAGACCCGTCTTGGCGCCGGTCGGCAGCAGGGTCAGGGGAGATTCCTCGCGGGTCTCGGCGTTGAAGACGATGCTGGCGTTGCGCGGCGCGACCTTGCCGGAGAGGTTGCGGCCGGCGCCGGGCGCGAAGTAGGGGCCCAGCGTGCGGCTGACGTCGCGGACGATGATCCGGGCGGTGTAGGGGCGCGGGCCGTTGTTGAAGGTCGCCACGGCCGTCACCGCCTTGGCGCGGCCGGCCAGGCCGAACATCAAGCGATCGCCGCCGAAGCTGGCGGGTTGCGACAGACGCCAGACGGGGATGGTCGCCGAGACCGAACGCTCGGCCTTCCATGACGCGACATCGCCCGGATAGGTCATGCTCAGCATCTGCGCATAGCCGTCGAACGCGGCCTTCACGCGGCTGGCGGCCAGGGTCAGGTCCTTGGAATCGCAGGCCGCACCGGCGGCCTTGGCGCGGGCGCGCTGCTCCAGCGCCGTGACCTGCAGTTCGCTGGCGCCCGAGCGCAGGGTCGCGCCGCGCGCCTGGGCGCGGGAGGCGTCGAGGGCGGCCGAGACGGTGGGGGAAAACAGCCGGCAGCGACCATCGGCCGCCGTCATCAGCGTGCGTTCGTAGAGCTGGTCGGCGGCGCTGGCGGCCAGCAGCGCCGTGGGGGCGGCCATGGCGGCCAACCCGATCGACACCCCGATCCATCGCGCCCCGCGACCTTTCTGGTCGTTGTCAGGCGTCATTTTCTCGTATGCTTCGAGACTTGAGGGGCAAACCGTAAGGCCCCGGGGTTTCGGTTCGGTTAGCGGATGCTTCTTTCGACGGATATCTGGGTGGGCGCGTTGATCCGCCGCGCCGAGCTGGGCGGCGCCTTCGCCATGGTGGCCCGCAAGGGCGACGCGCGGGCGGGGGCGGTGCTGGTCAAGGTGGTCGACCGCCGGGCCGGCACGGCGCGGCTCTACAGCGAGGCCACGCGCGGCGACGGCGAGCGCTTCTGGATGCAGCCGGTCCGCTCCGAGTTCGAACCGGACCTGGACGCCTATGCCGAGCGCGCCGCCCGGATCGACCCGGACGTCTGGGTCGTCGAGATCGAGGACCGGGACGGGCGCCACTTCCTGACCGAGCCCGTGGAAGCGTGAACAGCCGGGGCGTGCAACTGTGGACAACGCGACTCTAGAGCGGCGTTAACCCTGCTCCTAAACTCGCTCTAAAGCGTGTTCGACCCAGAATGGGCAGGCCTTTCCAACCCCGCCCAGAGCTACGCGCCCAGTCATCGCCATGCTTTTCCTTATGAACGACATCATCCTGAACTTCGACCCGGCCGAGCTGGCGCCGCCGATCACGCGTGAGCGTTTTCAGGCGTTGTCGCTCAACTATGTCGGGGAGCTGGGCAAGGAGCTGTTCGCGGAAGAGCCGCTCTTGCACCACAAGGATCAAGAGAGGGCCCAGCGCCTGGCGGCCCTAATCGTGGCCAAGGCGCCGGAGGTCAACGCGGCGCTGTTCATCGCGCCGGGACGGGGCTGCCGCACGGAAGATGTCCAGGTGCGCTATGCCCAGCTGAGCATCGAGATCATGGCCGCGCTGCTGCAGCGCCAGAATGCCGGCGCTCTCACCAACCTCGAAGCCGATCGTCAGGTCTGGCGGCGCCTGGCCGCCTAGAGCCCGCCGAACGCGCTTTGGTCTAGAACCGGACCAGCGTGAACAGCCAGCTCAGCGTCACGGCCAGGACGACCAGTCCGGCCAGGGTGACACCGACGCACAATGCGCTGCCAGCGGGATGTTGCCGGTCGTGACCGCGGTGATGGTCAAGCAGGGCCATCGTTCGATTTCCTCCATCCACCCGGCGATCTGACGTCGTCGGTGCGTGACAACGGAAGCATGACTCCAAACCCATCCTTCGAATAGGGGCTTTTTGTCGCTTCCTTGGGCGAAACCGACGACCGGAGGTCAGGGTTGCGCCTATCGTTTCGGCGAACGCCATTCCAAGCCTTCATCGAGCCGACATCGGTTCGTCGCCTGAACGACAAGACCCGTCGTTACGCCGCGCTGAAAACCAACAGTGCAGGTTCACGATGAAGCTTATGTCCACGGTCGCCTGGGGCGCGCTCGCCCTAGCGCTTTCCACCCCGGTCCAGGCCCGGCAAATCACCGCCGAAGGGGCCGCGACCGAGGTCGACACCGTCGTCGTCACCGGCACCCGTCGCGTCGATCGCACGGCGTTCGAGTCGGCCGCGCCGGTCGACGTCGTCAGCGCCGAGGCCCTGAAGAACACCGTCTCGGACGAGATCATGGACAAGCTGGCGGCCACGACGCCGTCGTTCAACGTCCAGCGCCTGCCGGCCGCTGACGGCCAGGCCTTCGTGCGCCCGGCCACCTTGCGCGGCCTCTCGCCCGACCAGACCCTGGTGCTGGTCAACGGCAAGCGCCGCCACCGCTCGGCGGTGCTGGGCGGTCGTGGCCAGCAGGGCGTCGACCTGGCGTCGCTGGGGACTAGCGGCATCGAGCGGATCGAGGTGCTGCGCGACGGCGCCTCGGCCCAGTACGGCTCGGACGCCATCGCCGGCGTCATCAACATCATCCTCTCGGACAAGACCGGCTTCGAGGGTTACAGCCAGTTCGGCCGCTACTACGCCGGCGACGGCGACAAGACCGAGATCGGCGGGCGCTATGGCCTGGCGATCGGCCAGGGCGGCAGTCTGGTCGGCGCGATCGACTACACCAACGCCGAGGCCACCTCGCGCACTCGCCAGCGCCCTGACGCCGTCGCCTTCCAGACCGCCAACCCGACCATCAAGGTCCCCAACCCCGTCCAGCGCTGGGGCCAGCCGGATCGCGAAGTGTGGCGCGGCTCGCTGAACCTGATCCTGCCGGTCGGCGACACCACCGAGGCCTACGCCTTCGCCACCTATAGCGACATGCACGGCGTCACCGACTTCAACTGGCGCAACCCCTCGACCGACACCTCGTACCGCACCAGCCCGGTCTTTCCGGGTTGGTCGCTGAACCAGATCTATCCGGCGGGCTTCTCGCCCAAGTTCGGCCAGGACGAGACCAACGCCTCGATCAACGGCGGGCTGCGCGGCGAGGCCATGGGCTGGTCGTGGGACGCCTCGGCCGGCTGGGGCAAGGACAAGGTCGACTACTTCCTGAACAACAGCATCAACGCCTCGTTCGGCCCGCAGTCGCCGACCAGCTTCGACGCCGGTTCGCTGATCCAGAAGGAAGCGACCCTGAACCTGGACGCCTCGCGGCCGCTGGCCTGGTCGTTTCTGGCCAAGCCCGCGAACCTGGCCCTGGGCCTGGAAGCCCGCAAGGAGACTTACGAGATCGAGGCGGGCGACCGTTATTCGTGGGACGTCGGCCCCGGCGCGCCCGCCGGCCTGCCCAGCGGCTCGAACGGCTTCCCGGGATACGCGCCCAGCCAGGCCGGGTCGTGGGACCAGACCAGCTACGCCGCCTATGTCGATCTGGACCTGCCGATCACCGACAAGTTCGGCGCCGACGTCGCCGTCCGTCACGAGGACTTCTCGGAGTTTGGCCAGACCACCGACGGCAAGATCGCCGCGCGCTACGAGTTCACGCCGAACTTCGCTATCCGCGGCGCGGTCTCGACCGGCTTCCGCGCCCCGACCGCCGGCCAGATCAACAACACCCGCACCTCGCAGGGCCTGAACACCACGACCCTGCTGCTGTTCACCTCAGGCCGCCTGTCGCCGATCAATCCGATCTCGGTCGCCCTGGGTGGCAAGCCGTTGGAGCCGGAAGAGTCCAAGAACCTGTCGCTGGGCTTCGTCTTCCGCCGGGGCGGCTTCACGGGTTCGGTCGACTACTATCGCATCGAGGTCGACAACCGCTTCGCCGTGTCGCCGAACTTCACGGTCACCCCTGCTCTGCGCGCCCAATTGGTGGCGGCCGGCGTGCCCGGCGCCGACAGCCTGACGACTGTCAGCTATTTCACCAATTCGTTCGACACCCGCACCCAGGGCGTCGACGCCGTCGCTTCGTGGCGCGGTGCGCTGTGGGGCGGACGCGCGGGCGCGACGGCGGCTTGGAACTGGAACGACACCAAGGTCACCCGCTCGAAGCTGACCGAGGTCTCCAAGCTGGCCCGCGTCAACCTCGAGGACGGCCTGCCGCAGAACGCCGCGAACGTGTCGTTCGACTACGCACGGGGAATCTTCAGCGGCATGGTCCGCGCCCGCTGGTCGGGCGAATGGACGGACGCCCAGGCCAACGGGACGGCCGACCTGATCCAGACCTTCGGCGGCCGCACCCTGGTCGATCTGTCGGTCAGCGCCCAGGTCACCGACGCGATCAAGCTGACGGTCGGGGCAGAGAACCTGTTCGACACCTATCCGACCGAGGCGACGTTCCAGGCCTCGCGCGGCCTGATCTATTCGCGCAACGCCCCCTACGACACCGACGGCGGTCTCTGGTACGCGCGGGTTTCGGCGAAGTTCTAGAACCGCTCGGTTCCGCCGCGCTGGCCTTGGGGTCCAGCGCGGCGCGGCCTTGCGCGGTGGCCGTGCGCCTGGCTATGCTCAATTAGAAATTGCAGTGGGAACGACGGTGAAGGTGTGGGCCGGGGCGGCGTCGGCCGCCATGATCGGCGTCGCCTGGGCCTCAACGGCCAGCGCCGAACCGAGGCGGCCCAGGCGATGCTGAAGGCGATACCAGCCGAAAAGCCGGCGGAGGACAAGAAGGGATGACCATGCGTGGATCGATGTCGCGGCGGAGATTCGCGACCGGCGTCGCCCTGGCTCCGCTCGTCCTTTCCGGCCCGGCTCGGGCTGAGGCCCAGGCGACCGGCGACTGGCTGCACACGCAGACCCCGTCCTTTGCTCTGTACGGCCGGATCGGCGAGAAGGCCCTCGTCGAGCTGGCGCGCGATCTGGAGGATTTCGCGGGGCTGCTGCGCGCCCTGCACGGCGTGGATGATCAGGCCGATGTCCGGCCGCTGCCGATCTACGTCACGCCGCGCCAGATCGATCTGCGGCGGGTGCAGCCGGACCTCAAGGCCAATGTCTCCGGCTTCTACAACGCCTCGATCGGCGACATCTTCGCCATCATCACCGTGGAGAGCGGCGCCGAGCGGGGACGCCAGGTGCTGTTCCACGAATACACCCATCACTTCATGAAGCAGCACGCGCCGGCCGCCTACGCCTCGTGGCTGGTCGAGGGCTATGCCGAATACTTCATGACGGCTCGGTTCAAGCCGGACGTCGTGGAACTGGGCGTCACCAGTCCTCGGATCGCCTGGCTGCGCGGCGCGGTCTGGTCACCGTTCGACGAGATCCTGGGGCGGCGGGCCTTGACCGGCCGCCGGTCGGACATCACCGCCTTCTACGCCCAGTCGTGGCTGCTGACCCACTACATGATGTCGGATCCGCAGCGACTGGCGCGCCTGACGCGCTACGCTGAGGCGGTGGCGAAGGGCGGGGATCCCGTCGCGTTGATGCCCGAGGCGGCCGGCGTCCCGTTCGACGACCTCGAACGGGTGCTCAAGCGGTACATGGCCGCCTTGCCGGGGCGACGCCTGCCGCGTCCGCCCGCTACGGCGCTGCCGCTGACGGTCACCCGGCTGCCGGCGTCGGCCGACGACCTGCTGCTGGAAAACCAGCGGCTGAAGATGGGCGTACCGTCCGCCGAGCGGCCCGAGGCGCTGGCCATGATCCGCCAGCGCGCCGCCCGCTATCCCGGCGATCGGCTGGCTGAGATGACCTTGGCGCGGGCCGAGAACGATTTCGGCGATCGCGCCAAGGCCCAGGCCCTGCTCAAGCATCGGATCGAGGCCGATCCGCGCGACGTCGAGGCGCTTCAGACCCTGGGCTGGTCCTGCATGTTGCAGGCGAACGCCGAGCGCGCCCGCGCCCCGGCGCTGCTGAACGAGGCGCGCGACTGGTTCGGTAAGGGCTTCGCCGTCGATCCGAACAACCCCCTGCTGCTCTACGACTACGCGATCAGCCGGCGTGGCGAGCCGGGCTATCCCAACGACAACGCGGTCAACGTGCTGCTGCGCGCCCAGCAACTGGCGCCGCAGGTGGCGCGGTTCCGCCTCGCCGCCGCCGACGCCCTGATGCGCCGAGACCGCTTCGACGAGGCCGCCGCCCTGGTCGAACCGGTGTTCAACGATCCCCACGCCGGCCCTCAGGCCGCCGAGGCCAAGCAGCGGTTCGAGGAGGCGATCGCTCGACGACGGCCGGCCCAAGCCGTCGAGGAAGGTGACAAGGAGGCTCCGGAGCGGTAGTTCCGCGCCATGAGCTCTTCCCCCGCCGCTGAAGCCGCCCGTCGGCGCACCTTCGCCATCATCAGCCACCCCGACGCCGGCAAGACGACCCTGACGGAAAACCTGCTGCTGGCCGGCGGGGCGATCCGGGCGGCCGGGGCCGTGCGGGCGCGCGGCCAGGCGCGGCGAACCCAGTCGGACTGGATGAAGATCGAGCGCGAGCGCGGCATCTCGGTCAGCGCCTCGGTCATGACGTTCGACCACGACGGCCTGATGTTCAACCTGCTGGACACCCCGGGCCACGAAGACTTCTCGGAAGACACCTATCGCACCCTGACGGCCGCCGACGCCGCGGTCATGGTGCTGGACGCCGCCAAGGGCATCGAGCCCCAGACCCTTAAGCTGTTCGAGGTTTGCCGCCTGCGCGACATCCCGATCATCACCTTCATCAACAAAATGGACCGCGAGGCCCAGGACCCGTTCGAGCTGCTGGACGAGGTCTCGTCCAAGCTGGCCCTGGATCCGGCCCCGCTGTACTGGCCGGCTGGCTCGGGCGGGCGGTTCAAGGGCATGCTGGACCTGCGCAACGACAGGTTCATCCCCTACGCCAAGAAGAGTTCGACCGACGAGGAAGGCCATCCCGACCCGATCGCGTTCAAGGGCAATGCGGTGGTCCAGTACCTGGACCCCGACGAGAAGGCCGAGCTGGAAGACAACGCCATGCTGGTCACCGAGGCCGGCAAGCCGTTCGACGTCCAGAGCTTCCTGGAAGGCCACATGACGCCGGTGTTCTTCGGCTCGGCGCTACGTCACTTCGGCGTCAACGAGCTGCTGGGCGGCATCGGCGCCTATGCTCCGCCGCCCAAGCCGGCGGCGGCGACCAAGGCCGGCGCTGAGACCCATGTCGCGCCGGGCGACGCCGAGGTGTCGGGCTTCGTCTTCAAGGTCCAGGCGAACATGGACCCCAACCACCGCGACCGGATCGCCTTCCTGCGCCTGACCAGCGGCCGCTTCACGCGCGGCATGAAGCTGAAGGCCCAGAACACCGGCAAGGCCATGAGCGTCAACGCGCCGATCATGTTCTTCGCCAGCGACCGCGAACTGGCCGAGGACGCCTTCGCCGGCGACGTGATCGGCATCCCCAACCACGGCGTGCTGCGGGTGGGCGACAGCCTGTCCGAAAGCGGGACGCTGCGCTTCGCCGGTCTGCCCAACTTCGCGCCGGAAATCCTGCGCCGGGTGCGGGTTAAGGATCCGCTGAAGGCCAAGCACCTGAAGAAGGCGCTGGAAGGTCTGGCCGAGGAGGGCGTCACCCAGCTGTTCCGCCCGATGATCGGCAGCGACTTCATCGTCGGCGCCGTCGGCCAGCTGCAGTTCGAGGTCATGGCCGACCGCCTGGCCAACGAATACCAGCTGGACGTGATCTTCGAGAACAGCCCTTACGCCGAGGCCCGCTGGCTGGGCGGCGACCGGGCCGACGTCGAGGACTTCGTCGGCAAGCACCGGTCGGCCATGGGCCAGGACATCGACGAGCAGCCGGTGTTCCTGGGCAAGTCGTCCTGGGAGATCGGCTATGTCGCTGAACGCTATCCCAAGGTGCGCTTCGAGCGGACCAAGGAACGGGCTTAGCCTAGGCGCGTATTCCTGCTTTTATTTTCCCAAGGTTGTGTCAGCCTTCCTGCGTCAATCGAGCAGCAGGAGAAGGCGTCATGAAGCGTTTCGTCACCAAGGGGGCGGTCATCGCCCTGCTGTCCGCCCTGGCGGTCGGCGGTCCAGCCGCGTCGCGCGCTTTCGACCAGGAGATCCTGGTCCAGTACTATGCCAACGAGGCCAAGACGATCCAGGTCGGCGAGAGCTATCACGGCTGCGATGGCACGAGCTACGGCTGGGGCTCGCGCACTACGATCATGGACCGCTACGTCACGCCCTGTCCCTGAGCGTGACGCGCGCTGGCGGATAAGGGGCCTGGACTACAGCGCCGCGAAGCCGTCCAGCTGGGCCAGCTGCCTGTGGTCTTCGAAGGCCATGGGGGGGCTGTCCATGACCTGCTTGAACGCCACCTTGAACTTGGCCATCTCCTCGGGGGTGCCGACCGAGACGCGGACGGCGTTGGGCCAGATCGGCCAGGTGCGCCCGATCAGGACGTTCTTGGCCTTCATCGCCGCGAACACCGCCTTGCCGTTGCGGCCGGTGTCGATCATGAAGCAGTTGGTCTGCGGATCGCCGATGACCTTGTAGTTGTTGGCCTTCAGCCAGGCCAGGGTGTCGCGACGGGTGTCGCCGATCAGCTTGCGGCGCTCCGGCACGAGGGCGGCGTCCTCCAGCGAGGCGCGGGCGGCGGCCGAGCCGGTGATCGGCATGGCGTTCTGGCCGAACGGGGCCAGCTTGGCCAGAAGGTCCGGCCTGGCGACAGCGAAGCCGCAGCGAATGCCGGCCATGCCGTAGATCTTCGAGAAGGTGCGCAGGACGATCAGGTCCTTGCCGGCCGCCACCAGGTCCAGGGTGTCCTGAGCGTCGGTCAGGTGGATATAGGCCTCGTCGACCAGCAGGATCGAACCGGCCGGCTTGTTCTCCAGCGCCCAGACGATGTCCTGCTTGGTGGTCAGGGTGCCGGTCGGGTTGTTCGGGTTGCAGATGTAGATGACGCCGGCCTGCGGGTCGGCCTTGACCATCGCCTTGACGTCGTGGGCGCAGTCGGCGCTGAGCGGCACCTTGACGATCTTGGCCTGGCTGGTCTTGGCCGCGAACATGCCCGCCTCGTAGGACGGATCGGCGGTGACGAAGCTGCGCGTCGGCGAGGTGAAGGCCAGGACGCTGTAGTGCAGGGGCTCGGACGAGCCGGCGTACACGGCGACGTTTTCCAGCTTCAGGCCGTTCTGGGCCGCGAAGGTCCGGGCCAGCAGATCGGTCTCGCCGTTCAGGTCGTAGCGGCCGCCGAGGGGCGCCACGCGGGCGATGGCGTCGCAGGCCGCCTTGCTAGGGCCCAGCGGGTTTTCGTTGGCGTTGATCAGCGTCATGCCGGGTGGCGGGGCGTTCGGGCTCTGGCCGTGCAGGGCCATACCGGAGGGCGGGGCCGCCGGAGCCGCGCTTTGGGCCGCGGCGTGCGCCAGCTGGGCTTCGGTCAGGATCGGCGCGGCGGCGGCGATGAAGGCCGCGCCTCGCAGGAAGGATCGGCGTCCCAGCGCCGGTTCGTCGGACATTCGCGTGGTCATGGTGGTTCTCCCCGTCGCCGCACCGGCGGCTCAGGACGAACCTTCCGCGCCGTGCGCGCAAGGGCGAGCGCGATGGAAAACGCGCCATGCTCAAGTCGCGTGCAGCGCGGCGCTTGCCATCGGCGTGCGGGCGCGAAATGAGTGCGACCTCCAAAGGTCCCGGAGTCGCCCATGCCCGCCCCCCTCGCCATCGGCCTCGTGGCTCACGACGACAAGAAAGCCGCCCTGGTCGACTGGGCCTTGGCCCATGCGGACTTCCTGAAGGACAAGGCGCTGTTCGCCACCGGCACCACCGGCGGCCGGATCCTGGAGGCGATGCCGCTACTCAATCTGGTGCGGCTAAAGAGCGGGCCGCTGGGCGGCGACCAGCAGCTGGGCGCGATGATCGCCGAGGGGCGGCTGGACGTGCTGATCTTCTTCGTCGACCCGCTGTCGCCCCAGCCGCACGACGTCGACGTCAAGGCGCTGATCCGCCTGGCGACCCTGGCCGACATTCCGTTCGCCTGCAATCCGGCGACGGCCGACCTGATCGTGGCCTGCCGTCCGGCCTGATCAGCCCGGGAACTTCATCAGGTTCGGCTTGGGGATCGCGGCCTTGAAGCTGCCCCGCGACTTGGACGTATCCAGCCCGAATTCGGCCCAGGCGTTGAGAAACCCGGTCGGCGCGTCGGCGGGGGCGGCGGGAACCAGTTCCAGAACGGGACGGGCCGCGACGGCGGCGCGGGCGGCGGCCCAGGCCTCGGGCTCGGCGCTGGCGTAGTCGCCGTCCGAGGCCACCAGCTGGCCGGCGAGATCGGGATCCAGGAACCGCAGGGTCACCGCCGCATCGGCGGCCACGTCGGAGAGCGCGTCCAGCGCCTCGGCCAGGGCCGACAGGCTCATCCTGGCGCTGCTGGCTCGGCGCTCGCCGCCGGCCGCGCCCCTGATCGCGGCGGCTCCGGTCTCGCCGTCGGTTCGCCGCACCCAAGCCCAGCCGCCATAGCCCGGATCGGGACGGCAGAGGCTGGCGATCCAGACGGTGACGGCGGCCATGAGAAAGCTCCGGAATCGACGATGGTCAGCGTTTTCTAGACCGTTTTTCAGGAATGAGGGGAGGGCGTCCGTGAACGAAAGGTAAACTTTGGCTTAAAACTTAGGGTTAACGTCATTTTTAGTTCGGTGAACAAAGTTCTAAGATTTTAGCCCTTCAGGCACTCAGACCTGTATTCGTCGCAGCAAGAAGTGTGCCATTTCACTACGTGTTCAACCATTTTGGCTGGAATTGGGGTACAGGTATAAAAATATGGAAAATATCTATGGTTAACGCGCCGTAAACACCTCTTAACCACTTGTTAAGTGTGCTGGCTCCGGTTTTGCTGATGACGCGTTGAACCTCCGTTGGGCTGTCCCGACGTGGGACGATCCGCAGGCGGAGTGCGCGAAGCGATGTTCGAATTCGGACGGGATCTGAAGCGGTTGTTCGGCGTCGAGGCCGAAGGCGGTTTCAAGGGGGCCTGGCGTGAGGGCCTGACCGGCGGCGACACCTCGCTGCTGGAGCTGCTGGACATTCGTCTGCTGACCAACGAGGCCCGCTCGGCCGACGTGGTCGCCGGCCGGATCGGCGCCAAGGATCGCGGCGCGCGCCTTCTGGAGGCCGCCGTGGTCTGGCGGGAGATGGCCCGCCGCAGCGGCGACGCCGCCGCGCTGCGCAAGGGCGCCGTCCAGGCCGAGGCCGCCGTGAAGCTCTTCGAGACCGAGCGCCGTCATGACGCCCTGGCCGCCGCCCGTTGCGAGCAGGCGGTGCTGGCCGTGCTAGGCGCGGACCTGTTCGGCGACGAGGGCCTGGTGGCCGCCGCCACCGCAACCCTGGCCCGCACGCCCGCCAACCAACGCACGGCCCTGTGCGGCGCCCTGGCCGCCGGCCTAGAGGGGCGCGCGGCGCTGGCGGAAAACGATGTCGACCGGGCCTTGGCCGCGGTCCAGGCCTATGACGCGCCGCTGCGCGCCCTGGCCGCCGCCAAGCGCGTGAAGGGCGGCGCCGCCCGCCTGCAGCTGGCCGACCAGCGCGGCGCGCGGATCGAGCTGATCCTGGCCTGCGCCGAGCGCCTGAAGGACCGCGCCCTGGCGCAACTGGCCGTGTCGGAGGCCAAGAGCGCCGCCGGCGTGCTGGATCCCGATTTCGAACCGCTGGCCTGGGCCCGCCTGGAGGGCCTGCGCGGCTCGGCCCTGGCGCTGCTGGGCGAGCTGGACGGCGAGCTGTCGCTGCTCGCCGACGGTGTCGAGGCGCTGAGCGCGGCCGTCGACGTCCTGGCGGTCGACCACAGCCCGATGGACTGGGCGCGGCTGCACGCCGCCATGGGCTCGGCCCTGCAGGCGGTGGGCGAGGCCTCGACCAGCGAACGCGCCTTCGAACAGGCCGTCTCGGCCTATGACCGCGCCACCCAGATCCTGAAGATCCAGCCGGCCCTGGCCCTGCGCGCCGTGGTCGCCAACAACCGGGCCCTGTGCCTGGCGCGCTGCGCCGAGCTGACCGCCGACCTGGCGGTGCTGGACGCCGCCGAGCTGTCGTTCAAGGCCGAGCTGGCCGCCGCGCCGGGCGCCCGCGACCCGGCCAGCTGGGCCGTGGCCCAGATGAACCTGGCCCGTCTTTACGAGGCCCGGGTCGAGATCACCGGCCGCGACGATGGCCGCCTGGCCCGCGCCGGGGCGGCCCTGGCCTGCGCCTTCGACGTCTTTTCCGAGCTGGGTTTGCGCTCGCTCACGGACTTGGCGGCACAAGGCCTGCAACGTCTGAAGCAGGCCCAGGCCGCCTGATCCGAAACGGGACAGGTGGCCAAGAGGCCAGCCGATAAAAGACAAAGTAAGGGATGAACTCGTGATCGCTTCGCTCGTTTTCGCCGCCGCCGTCGTGACCAGCGCCGCTCCGGCCAAGGCCCCGTCGGACATGCTGACTCCCGTCTCCGAGCCGCGCGTCGCCGTCGCCCTGCTGAACTGCCTGGTCAAGCGGGACGGTCACCTGACCGCCTGCACCGTCCAGCAGGAGAGCCCGAACGACCTGGGCGTCGGCCAGGCCGCCCTGTCGATGGCCTCGCAATTCCAAGTCGATCTGCTGGGCCCCGACGGCAAGAGCCGCGAAGGCTCGTACATCCAGGTGCCGGTCAGCATCCGCATTCGCTAGAGCGGAAGCACCCTTGGGTTCGATCTGGGCCCCGGCTTTCGCCGGGGAAATCGGATTTGGGGTCGCTCGAAGTTCAATGTTGGCCCTAGCCGGCGGCGAGGGCCGTCTGGATGCCTTCGAATAAGCCGCTGGCCGAGATCGGCTTGGCGATATGGATGTCGGCGCCGGCCGCGATCGCTTCGGCGCGATGATGGTCCATCGCATTGGCGCTCAGCACCGCGATCGGCGTCCTGGGCCGGTCCGGCCGCCGCGCCTCCTCGGCCCGCATGGCGCGGATCGCGGTCAGCCCGTCCATGACCGGCATCTGCATGTCCATGAGGACGAGGTCGAAGTCCGAGGCGCGCCAGGCGTCCAGCCCTTCGGCGCCGTTGTTGGCCATGGCCAGGTCGACGTCCGCCTCCGCCAGGATCATGCTGACGACCCGCTGGTTGGTCTCGTTGTCCTCGACCAGCAGAATCCGCAGCGGTCGCTCCATCTCCGCGGCCTCGACCGGGGCGGCCTCGGGCGTCTCGGTGATGGCCTCGAGCGGCGCGCGCACCGTGAAGGCGCTGCCTTGGCCAGGTGTCGAGGTCGCCTCGATCGCGCCGCCCATCAGATCGACCAGGGCCTTGCAGATCGACAGCCCCAGGCCGACGCCGCCGAACCGGCGACTGATCCCCGCGTCCGCCTGCTGGAAAGGCTGAAACAGCGCCTCGGCGTCCGCCGGATCGAAGCCGATGCCGGTGTCCTCCACGGTCATCACCAGAACGGCGCTGTCCATCGTGTCCTCGACGGCGACCAGGACCCGCACCGTTCCGCGCTCGGTGAACTTGATGGCGTTGGAAGTCAGGTTGTTGAGGATCTGCTTGAGCCGGACGGCGTCGCCGAGGAACCGGTGTTCCAGCCCGGCTCCCCGGACCTCCTCGAACGCCAGGCCCTTGGCGTGCGCCGAGAGCCGGGCAAGGTCCAGGACGCCGCCCAGGTCGTCGATGGGCCTGAACGGGCGAAGATGCAGCGCGAGGGCGGCGGCCTCGACCCTGGAAATCTCCAGGATGTCGCCGACGAGCCGCTCCAACGTCACGGCCGACGATTCGATCAGGGCGACCATCTCGCGCTGCTCGGGCGTCATGTCGGTGCGCTGCAAGGCCCCGACCACGCCCACCACGCCGTTCAGCGGCGTGCGGATCTCGTGGCTGACATTGGCCAGGAAGTCGGCCTTGACGCGCTGGGCCGCCTGGGCCTCCTGCCGCGCCTTGGGCGCCTCGGCCTCGTAGGCGCGCTTGGCGACCGCGCGCAGGATCGACATGTGCACCAGGCCGGGGCCGCCGTCGGCGTCGCGTTCCTGCATCGCGTTCATCATCACCGGCACGCGCGCGCCGTCGGGGCGGGCGATGTCCAGCGCGATCTCCTCGACCCGCCCGCCGAGCGCCAGTTGGGCCTGCAATCGTCCCTGGACATAGATGCGGCTGGCCACGGTCAGCAGGGCAAGGAGGGACGGCGGATCCGACGACCCCTCCGCGCCCACGCCGGCCAGCTCCCAGAAATAGGGGTTGGCCGACAGGACGGTCAGTTCCCGGTCCAGGGTCAGCAGGCCGCAGGGCGCTTGTTCGTAGAGCCGGCCTAGCGCGTCGAGCGGCATGGAGCGCATCGCCGGAGCCTCAGCTGGCCGTGGTCGGGCTGGCCTGGGTCTCCAGGAAGTCTCGCATCGCGGCGACCACCGCCGCGGGCGACGTCAGGTGCGGGCTGTGGCCGGTGGCCTTCAGGATCACGCGACGACTGCCGCCGATCGCCGCTTGCACGAACGCGCCGACCTGGGCCGGGGCCAGGGTGTCGTCGCTGCATTCGATCAGCAGGGTGGGGGTCGTGACTTGGCCGCAGTCGGCGCGATGATCCGACAGGAAGGTGGCCCGCGCGAAATCCCCGGCGATGACAGGGTCGACCCGGCACACGCTCTCGCGCCATTCCGATTGCCAGGCGGCGTCGTCGACCACCGCCGGGGCGATGGCCGCGGACCAGTCCAGCTGGTTCTTCTCCAGCAGGTCGAGCAGTTCCTCCAGATCCCGCATGTCGAAGCCGCCGACATAGTCGCCGTCGTTGGCGAAGCGGGGCGAGGCGCCGATCAGCACGAGGCCAGCGAACAGATCGGGCCGACGCGCGGCGGCCAGGACGCCGATCATCGCGCTGACGGAATGCCCGACGAACACGACGTTCCGGAGGTTCAGGGTCTCGCAGATCTCCAGAACGTCGTCGGCATAGCCGCCCAGGCCGGCGTATTTCTCGGGATCATAGGCGCTGGCGTCCGAACCGCCCGCGCCGATGTGGTCGAACAGGACCACCCGGGTACCGTCGAAATGGGGAGCCACAAGCCGCCACATGGTCTGATCGCACCCAAGGCCATGGGCGAACAGCAGGGTTTGTTCGCCTTCGCCGTGGAGGGTGACGTTGTTCCGGCGCAGCACATCCATCGGCGAGGCCTTCGAGCGGTTGCAACGGACGCGGATGCCGTCACCCACTTGAGGTGGTAGTGCGACAGGCGGGGGGAGACAAGGGACGCACGCCCCCGGGCGTCTCCGAATCGGGGCCCGCGACCCACCGTCGCGCCTCGCGTTTCAGGCGTCCCAAAGGGCAACTCCTAACGCCCTGTTAACCATATTTCGCCCATCTTCCAGCCTCGAATCCAAGCGGCCAGTACGGCCGATTCCCACGAGGCTTTGCATGACGGGCGCCGAGGTTCTTGATGTCGGCCGCGACGCGATCTGGCTGACGCTTCAGCTCTGCGCGCCCTGCCTGATCGTCGGCCTGGTGGTCGGCGTCGCCATCGGTCTGTTCCAGGCCCTGACCCAGATCCAGGAACAGACCCTGGTCTACGCCCCCAAGATCGTCGCCATCTTCGTCTCGCTGCTGATCTTCCTGCCGATGATGGGCGCGCTGATGAGCGGCTTCATGCGCCAGATCGCCGCCCGCATCGCGGGCATGTAGGCGGAAAGGGCAGGGGCCACCCGTGAACTCATTCGCCACGGCGTTTCAGGTCTATGTCGCCGCCCTCGTGTTCTCGCGGGTGGGCGCCATGGTCATGACCATGCCGGGCATCGGCGACCAGTCGGTGCCGCCGCGCATCCGCCTGTCGTTCGCCCTGCTGATGGCCCTGCTGTTGGGCCCGCTGGTGGCCAACACCGTGCCGCCGATCCCCAGCACCCTGGGCGGCCTGATCGGGGCGGTGATCCACGAGATCCTGATCGGCCTGATGATCGGCTCGGTGCTGCGCCTGTTCATGATCTCGCTGACCACGGCCGGCGAAATCATCTCGATGCAGACGACCCTCAGCTTCGCCCAGAGCGTGAACCCCTCGATGCAGGGCTCGAGCACGGCGGTGGCCACCTTCCTGTCGATGCTGGGCCTGACCCTGATCATGGCCACGGGCCTGCATCACCTGTTCATCGGCGCGATCGTCAAGTCCTACACCCTGTTCCCGTTCACCCGCCCCGTGCCGATCAACGACGCCGTCACCCTGGCGGTGCGGACCGTGGCGCAGTCGTTCACCCTGGGCGTCCAGCTGGCCGCGCCGGTGATCGTGTTCTCGCTGGTCTTCAACCTCGCCACGGGCCTGGTCGGCCGGGTCATGCCCGCCTTCCAGATCTTCTTCGTGGCCTCGCCGCTCAGCGTGATCCTGGGCCTGTCCCTGCTGGCGCTGTCGCTGGGCGGCATCGCCATGGTCTGGACCGACCGCTACCGCGAACTCCTGAACGTGTTCAGCTAGGGGCGGGGCATGGCGGACGATACGGATCCCGAGTCGAAAACAGAAGAACCGTCAGCCAAGAAGCTGTCGGACGCCCGCGCCAAGGGCGACGTCGTCAAGTCGGCCGATATCGCGCAGCTGGCCTCGCTGGCCGGGGCCGTGTCGGTGATCCTGATCGCCGGCGGCTGGCTGACGCGCGACCTGATGGCCGCGCTCTATCCGTTCATCGCCCACGCCGGGACGATCGAGCTCAGCAGCGGCGGCGCGATGCTGGTCATGAAGCAGGCGACCCTGGCCGCCCTGCCGCCGCTGGTGCTGGTCATGGTGGTCAGCGCCGCCCTGGGCGTCATCGCCAACGTCGCCCAGACCGGCTTCATGCTGACGCCGGAGAAGATCAAGCCCGACCTCAACAAGCTGGACCTTCTCAAGGGCCTGGGCCGCATCTTCGGCATGGACGGCATGGTCCAGTTCGCCAAGTCGATCGTGAAGATCGGCGTCACGGCGTTCATCGCCTGGATGGTGCTGAAGCCCAATGTCGGCGAGGTCCGCAACCTGGTCGGCCTGGACGTCGCCTCGATCATCCCCGAGGTGCTGAAGCTGTCCAAGAAGCTGCTGATCATGGTGATCATCTTCCTGGTCGCCACCGCCGCCTTCGACTGGTTCTGGCAGCGCATGCGGTTCATGAACCGCATGCGGATGACCCTCCAGGAGGTCAAGGAAGAGTTCAAGCAGTCGGACGGCGACCCGCACATCAAGGGCAAGCGCCGCCAGATCCAGATGCAGCGCTCGCGTCAGCGGATGATGCAGGCCGTGCCCAAGGCGACCGTGGTCGTCATGAACCCGACCCACTACGCCGTGGCGCTGAAGTATGAGCCCGGCGAGACGCCCGCGCCGCTGTGCGTGGCCAAGGGCGTCGACGAGCTGGCCCTGAAGATCCGCGCCGTCGCCGAGGAACACGGCGTCACGGTGCTGGAGGATCCGCCCCTGGCGCGGGCCCTCTACGCCAGCGTCGAGGTCGACGAGGAGATCCCCGTCGAGCACTTCGAGGCCGTCGCCAAGGTCATCAGCTTCGTCATGAACGGCAAGAAGCCGCAGGCCCGCCAACCGGCCCGCGCCCGTCCACTCTGATACAAAACCGCAATAACTGACCTATCGTCTGGGAAAGGCTATTGTTTCTTGGAACATCGGTGAGTCGCAGCCTTGCCGTAACAAAGGTGACCATCCCGCCCATGGCCGATTTTCAGCTTCAGGACAAAGCTTCGACCGGCGCGCCGCGCCGGCGCTTCGATCCGTGGCTGGTGGGCGCGGCGGTATTCTTCGTGGCCGCGGCCGCGTTCTCGGCCGCCCCGGCGCTGAAGGCTGGCCCCACTACCCTGGCGGGGCTGCTGCTGCTGCTGGGCGTGGGAGGCGTGTCGATCCTGGGCCTGGTGGCCATCAAGGGTTCGGGCGCCGCCGCCAGCGACGCTGACCAGGCCGAGGGCTTCATCGACGCCTTGAGCGAGCCGGCCGCCCTGGCCGCCGCCGACGGCCGCCTGCTGGCCGCCAACCCCGCCTGGCGCGAGGTGATGGGCGACCAGCGCCGCCTGCCCAAGGGCGTGGCGGGCTCCAGCCTGTTCGCCGCCCTGGTCCAGGCCCGCAAAGGCCAGATGGCCGAGGGCGTGCTGCGCGCCAGCGGCGTCGACCATACCGCTAAGGTCTCGCGCCTGGCCGGTGGGCGCCTGCTGATCCGCCTGACGCCGATCGCGCCGATCGAACAGGTCGCCGAGTCGTCGATCCCTGCGCCGACGGTCGAGCGCGCCGCGCCGCCGCCGCCGACCTCCCTGGACGCCTTCGCCGGCGCCTCGCCGTTCGGCGCGGCGCTGCTGGATGGGACCGAGCCGTTCAAGTCGCGGATCCTGGAGAACAATCCGGCCCTGACCACCATGACCGGCGCCCAGGTCGGCGGGGTGTTCGGCGACCTGATCGACCCCAACTCGCGCGCCGAGGCCGAGACCCGCCTGAACGAGGGCCGGGCCGGTCCGTTCGAGGTGCGCCTGGCCCGCGACGCCAGCCGCATCGCCCACCTCTATCTCTACCGCGCCGACGGTCGCGTCGTGGCCTACATGATCGACGTGTCCGAGCAGAAGCAGATGGAACTGCAGCTGGCCCAGGCCCAGAAGATGCAGGCCATCGGCCAGTTGGCCGGCGGCGTGGCCCACGACTTCAACAACCTGCTGACCGCCATCCAGCTGCGGCTGGACGAGCTGCTGCACCGCCATCCGGTCGGCGATCCGTCGTACGAGGGCCTGAACGAGATCCGCCAGACGGGCGTGCGCGCCGCCGACCTGGTCCGCAAGCTGCTGGCCTTCTCGCGCAAGCAGACCGTGCAGCGCGAGGTGCTGGACCTGGGCGAGCTGATCAGCGAGTTCGAGGTCCTGCTGCGCCGCCTGCTGCGCGAGGACGTCAAGCTGATCACCGACTACGGCCGCGACCTGCCGCGGGTGCGGGCCGACAAGTCCCAGCTCGAGACGGCGGTCATGAACCTGGCCGTCAACGCCCGCGACGCCGTGCGTGCGGCCAAGGGCGGCGGCGTCGTGCGCATTCGCACCGCCCGCCTGACCCGCGACGAGGCCATCCAGCTGGGCTTTCCGGCCGCCGAGGGCGACACTGCCTTCATCGAGGTCAGCGACGACGGTCCCGGCATCCCGCCCGACGTGATGGGCAAGATCTTCGACCCGTTCTTCACCACCAAGCCGGTGGGCGAGGGCACGGGCTTGGGCCTGGCCACGGTCTACGGCATCGTCAAGCAGAGCGACGGCTGGATCCATGTCCACAGCCGTCCGGGCGAGGGCGCGGCGTTCCGCATCTTCCTGCCGGTGCACGAGCCGTCCACAGCCGCCCTGGTCGCCGCCGAGGCCGCCGCCGCCGAACCGGTCAAGCCGCGCGCCGCCCGCGACCTGTCGGGCGCCGGCCGCATCCTGTTCGTCGAGGACGAGGACGCCGTGCGCAGCGTCGCCGCCCGCCTGCTGCGCGCCCGCGGCTACGAGGTGCTGGAGGCCGCCGACGGCGAGGAGGCCCTGATCATCGCCGAGGAGAACGCCGGCACGATCGACCTCTTGATCTCCGACGTGATCATGCCTGGCATCGACGGCCCCACCTTGCTCAAGAAGGCGCGGGGCTATCTGGGAACCGCGCCGGTGATGTTCATCTCCGGCTACGCCGAGGCCGAGTTCAGCGACCTGCTGGAAGGCGAGACGGGCGTGACCTTCCTGCCCAAGCCGATCGACATCAAGACCCTGGCAGAGCGGGTCAAGCAGCAGTTGCAGGCGGCTTGATCCTGATCCTCCCTCGCTTGGGGGAGGATCATGAATCGTGCCTACTGCGGCCATGCGTTCGCTTTCCCTGACCCGCCGCGCCGCCACCGGCTTCGGCCTCGCCGCGCTCGCCGCGCCGGCCATCGCCGCCGGTCCGACCGTCCCGCGCTGGGGCGTGCACGAGATCACGCTGAAGGCGGCCGTCCCGGGCAATCCGTTCGACGTCGCCCTGACCGCGACCTTCACCGACGGCAGAACGACGCTGAAGGTCCGGGGCTTCCATGACGGGGAGGGGATCTGGCGCCTCCGCTTCAGCCCGCCCCGCGAAGGCGTCTGGCGCTGGCGCACGACCAGCCCGGTCAGGGCGCTGAACGGCCAGGCCGGAACGGTGAGCGCGACGGCGCCGCGCCTCGGCGACCACGGCCCGCTCCACGTCGCCGGCGGCTACCACTTGGCCCACGCCGACGGGACGCCCTTCCGCCAGGTCGGCACCACCGCCTATGCCTGGGCCCAGCAGAGCGACGCGTTGTGCGACCAGACCCTGGCCACGCTGCGGGCTTCGCCGTTCAACAAGGTGCGGATGTGCGTCTTCCCGAACGTGGCCGCCGAGCCGATCTTCCCCTTCGAGAAAGCCGGCGAGGGCTGGGACTATGACCGTCTGAACCCGGCCTATTTCCGTCGGCTGGAAGACCGTGCCCGACGGCTGGGCGATCTCGGGATCCAGGCCGACCTGATCCTGTTCCATCCGTATGACGGCAAGACCGGCTGGCACGCCATGACGCCGGCCCGCGACGACCGCTACGTCCGCTACATGGTCGCCCGCTTCGCGGCCTTCTCGAACGTCTGGTGGTCGCTGGCCAACGAGTGGGATCTGGTCAAGGCCAAGTCGGTCGCCGACTTCGAGCGCCTGGGCCAGCTAGTCAGGGCCGAGGACCCTTACGGCCGTCTCTGCTCCATCCACAACTGGCGCGAACTCTACGACAATGGCCGCCCGTGGATCAGCCACGCCAGCATCCAAAACGGCGCGGCGGTCATGGACGACACCCGAGCCGAGCTGCTGCGCAGCGTCTGGAAGAAGCCGGTGATCTATGACGAGGTCCGCTACGAGGGCGACATCGACAAGCGTTGGGGCGACCTGACGCCCCAGGGCATGGTCGAGCGCTTCTGGCACGGCCTGGTCGCCGGGACCTATGTCGGTCACGGCGAGATCTATAAGGGCGACGACGGCTGGACGGCCAAGGGCGGCCGGCTGCATGGCGAAAGCACGCCGCGCCTGGCGTTCCTGAAGTCGGTGATGGACGCCGGCCCGACGCCCGGCTTCGAGCCGATCGACAAGTGGTGGGACCAGCACCTGGGTGGCCAGCTCGGGAGCTATTACCTGCGCTATTTCGGCGAGACGGCCCCGACCGAATGGACGCTGGCTTTGCCCAAGGAAGAACTGAAGGGCGGCGAGCGCTTCAAGGTCGATGTGCTGGACAGCTGGAGCATGACCATCACGCCGGTCGATGGCGAGTTCGTCATGGCCAGGAAGGACGCCTACTTCATGCATGACCCGAACCGGCCGGCCGTGGCGCTGCCGGGCCGGCCGTGGATGGCGGTGCGGGTGACGCGGGTCTAGGTCCGCGCCGGCAGGAAGCGCGGATTGCGCAGCAGCGCCGCGCTGACCAGGGCGACCAGCGCGCCGACCGGGAAGATCTCCGTGAACGTCATCGGCATCCGATACAGCGGATTGGCGTAGTTGCGCTTCATCTGAGCGGTCTCGGCGACCAGCTTGTCCCAGGCCGCGCCGGACAGGCCCTCGGCCTTCTTGGCGGCCAATATGCTGGCCGTGTAGTCGTCCATGAAGCGGTAGTGGGTGAGCGCCAGATAGGCCTCCCAGATCGCCACATAGGCCACCCCGGCCACGACGGCGACGCCTAGGCCGATCAGCAGGGCGGGCCAGAACCTGATCACCCCGCCCAGGGTCCGGTCACGGTGCGACTTGATCGCCAGCAGGATCGCCGACAACCCCACCAGCATGATCAGATAGCCCAGCCACAGGCTGTGCTGGGCCGACAGCACGATCGTGCTGATCATGCCCAGGATGATGATCGTCCCCGAGACGAGGCCGTAGGTCAGTATGGTGCGCGACATCGGATTTCCCTCCTCAGCGTCGCCCTCAGTGCGACGCGTCCCGACGCTGCCTGTCCGGCGCGCCGGGCGGTATCACCCGAACGGGTGAATTCGATCGTCCGCGGCGTCCGGCGACGGATTAAGGGATCAGCGCCAGCGCGCGCGCCTTGCCGACCGCCTGGGTTCGCCGACTGACCTCCAGCTTGCCGTAGAGATTGCCGACATGGGTCTTGACGGTATTGGGCGACAGGCCCAGGTCGCGGGCGATCTCCTTGTTGGAGCGACCGGCCGCCAGGCGCTCCAGCACCTTCACCTCCTGGCCGGTCAGGCCCAGCGAGGCGAGGGCGGCGTCGTTGCGGGCGAAGGTCTCGGGCCGCGCGCGCGCGGCCAGCCTCCAGCCGAGCCAGACGCCGCCGGCCGCGAAGACCAGGCCGATCAATCCGACATAGACCTGCCAGGAAAAGGCGCGGACCAGGAACCGGTACTCCAGCCATTGCAGCGCGAAGGCGCCGAGGGCCAGCACCAGCGCCCAGAGGAGGACGGTGCGGATCATGGCCGCGAGGGTGCGCGATCGCGCGGCGGCGTCAATGGGGCCTCTAGCCGAGACGGGCCTTGGCTTCGGGCGGGGCGACCTGGTCGAACAGGATCTTCAGATGCTGATCCTTGGCGTGGTCGTTGTGCAGCTCCCACGACAGCGAGACCGGCAGGCGCAGGCGGCCGCCGTCGGGCAGGCGCGCGACCAGCACCCGCCAGGAAAAGCCCTCGCCGGGATCGCCCAGCGGATCCTTGAACTCGACCAGCGCCGGGTCGCGCAGGCGGAAGCGCCGCTCGGGATGGGCTTCGAACCAGGCGCGGTCGGCCTCGGCGGTGGGATCGCCGACCAGCTTGTTCTTCGAAACGGTCTTGGCGGTGACTTTGCGAACCATGGCGTCGTCCTAGCACCGTTCCCATCTTCAGGTCATGAGCGATCCCCTTGAAAGCAGGCCGATCAAGCGCGTGAAGGCCGACTGGCGCGAGGTGGTGCTGGTGTGCCGCAAGTGCTCGAAGAAGCTGAAGGGCGGTTTTGGCGCTGATGGCGACCAGACGCTGGCCAAGGCCTTGCGCAAGGCGCTCGGCGTCAAGGGCACGGGCCGCAAGACGCCAAACCGCAAGGCCAGCGCCGCGGTGATCGAGGTCGATTGCCTGGACGTCTGCCCCAAGGGCGCGGTCGTGGTGGTGCGAGCCTCGGCGCCGGGCGAGTGGGTGGTGACGCCGCGCGGAACGCCGGTGGCGGCGGTGTTGGCGCGGCTGGAGCTGGGCGAGTAGCGACGTTCCAGGACCAGCGCCGCATGCCCCCACCTGACCACGCTCTGCGTGGTCGTCCGCCCCCAAAGGGGGCGGAAGGTGATCCGTCTTCCCCCTCCGGGGAGGAGCGCCGCAGGCGCGGAGGGGGCGAGAAGACGAGGGGGCGGCCAGCCAAACCAACGCGTGTCATCCCGGCCGAAGCGCAGCGTAGAGCCGGGACCCAGGGGCGGGCGGCACAGCGTTCACGCCCCCCATCCTCACGGCCAAGAACAGCCTGGCGGAGCGGACGTCCGAGCCGAAACGCAAAACAACACTCACGGTCTCCGGGTTCGCCCGGCCGCTCCGTCGCCTCCCCAGCAACCTTCAGCGGTTTCCGCGTGAAGCCGAGATGTCGTGTCTATCGCCGCCGCCGTTCCATCACCACGATCGGCGAGCCCTTGTAGGTCGCGTGGGTCTTGATCACGAAGCCCATCTTGGCCGCCAGGGCCAGGGAGGCGGCGTTTTCGACGTCGATGATGCAGGGCACGACCTCGGGCGCCAGGGCCTGGTCGATCCAGGCCAGGCCCGCGCCGACGGCCTCGGTCCCGAAGCCCTGACCGTGCGACCAGGCCGCCAGCACCCAGCCCATTTCCGGCAGGCCGTAGAGGCTGGGCTCGAGCTCGCGACGCAGGTCGGCGAAGCCCACCTCGCCGACATAGCGGCCGGTGGCGGTCTCGCGCACCGCCCAATAGCCGAAGCCCAGCAGGTCCCACAGGCCGCGCGCCCGCATCAGGCGGGTCCAGCTTTCCTCCTCGGTGAAGGCGCGGCCGCCGACATGCTTGACGACCAGCGGGTCGGCCCACATGGTCATGCTGTCCCCGAAGTCCGACAGCCGGGGCGGCGACAGGGTGAGGCGGGCGGTGGTCAGGGTCGGGGCGATCATGACGACTCGGGTTTGCGGAGACGGCGCGCCGCAAGCTACACCGGCTGGCCCAACAGAAAAGCCGCGCCGCCATGACCACGCCCGAAGACGCCATCGCCGCTCGCCGCAAGCTGACCAACAAGCTGATCGCGGCCAAGGACGCCGCGCGCCTGAGGCCGTTCTTCGATCCGCGCATGACCCTGATCGCCGGCGACGGCTCGCTGCTGCTGGGGGCCGAGGACGTGCTGGCCGCCTTCGCCAGCCAGTTCGCCGATAGGGGCTTCGTGGCCTATGTCCGCACGACCGAGGACATCCGCGTGAACGCCGAGGGGACCCGCGCCGCCGAGCGTGGGCGCTGGGTGGGATCCTGGAAGGACGCGGCCGAGCAGTCGGGGACCTATCTGGCCACCTGGAAGAAGGTCACCGGCCAGTGGGTGATCGAGAACGAGCTCTATGTGACCCTGGCTTGAGTGGCTTGAGCGCAATCATGGCTGGATTTCGCTGCATGACTCGGAATTAATTTCGCCAAAGCTGGGCGCTAGGCGTACGCCTTCGCCCTCCAATCCGGCTCCCCGAAGCAAGATCGCTTCGCGAGCCTTGCTTCAGAAACGAATATTTTGAGCGTGACTGTCGCCGAAACCGCTCACACTTTCGGCTGTCACGCTCAAGGAGGGAAAGCCTTGCTCAATCGTCGTCATATGATGTTCGCCACCGCCGCCGCGGGCTTCGCGGCCACGGGCGGCCTGCCGTCGCTCGCCCTGGCCCGCGAGGGCGAGGTCGCCAAGCTGAACGCCTTGTTCGACGACATGATGGCCAAGCAGCTGCGCCAGTCGCCGGAGACGGCCACCGGCCTGGGTCTGGACACCGGCGACCTGGCCTGGACCAAGGGCCTGCTCAGCGACCGCTCGTTCGCCGCCATCAAGGCCGGCGCGGCCCAGACGTCCGAGCAGCTGGCCGCCCTGCGCGGCATCGATCGCCGCGCGCTCAAGGGCATGGACGCGGTCAATTACGACACCGTCGAGTTCGTCCTGTCGGTGCAGGACGAGGGCAACAAGAAGTTCAGCTATGGCGGCGGCGGTTCGGGCGCGCCCTACGTCCTCAGCCAGCTGACCGGCAGCTACCAGTACATGCCCGACTTCCTGGACACCCAGCACAGCATCGAGACCAAGGCCGACGCCGACGCCTATCTGGCGCGGATGGAGGGTTTCGCCCGCCTGATGGATCAGGAAAGCGCCATCGCCAGGCAGGACTACGCCGACGGCGTGATCCCGCCGGACTTCATCATCGACAAGGCCCTGATCCAGATGAAGGCCTTCGCCGGCACGCCGACGGCCGACGCGCCGCTGGTGAAGTCGATCGCCCGCCGGACCAAGGAAAAGAACATCGCCGGCGACTGGGCGGCCGAAGCCTCCAAGGTCTACGAGAACTCGGTGCTGCCGGCCCTGAAGCGCCAGATCGCCCTGCTGGAAAGCGTTCGCGCCCAGGCCACGCACGACGCGGGCTGCTGGCGGCTGAAGGACGGCGGCGACTACTACGCCGTGTCGCTGAAGAACTACACGACCTCGGACCTCAAGCCCGATGAGATCCACCAGCTGGGCCTGGACCTGGTGAAGTCGATCTCAGCCGAGGCCGACAAGCTGTTCAAGAGCATCGGCATGACCAAGGGCAGCGTCGGTGACCGCATGCGCGAGCTGGGCAAGGACATCTACGAGAACACCGACGCGGCCAAGGAACAGCTGATCAAGGACCTGAACGTCAAGGCGGCTTGGATCCAGAAGCAGCTGCCGGCCTATTTCGGCGCCCTGCCCAAGGCCCCGCTGGAGATCCGCCGCGTGCCCAAGGCCATCGAGGCCGGCGCGCCGGGCGGCTACTACAATTCGCCCTCGCTGGATGGCAAGCGCCCGGGGATCTACTGGATCAACCTGCGTGACACGGCCGAGCAGGCCAAGTTCACCCTGACCACCCTGACGGTGCACGAGGGCGTCCCGGGCCACCACCTGCAGCTGTCGATCTCGAACGAGGCCAAGGGCCTGCCGCTGATCCGCAAGGTCGTCGGCTTCTCCGGCTATATCGAGGGCTGGGCGCTCTACGCCGAGCAACTGGCCGTCGAGATGGGCATCTACAAGACCGACCCGCGCGGTCATATCGGCATGCTGCACGACGCCCTGTTCCGCGCCGTGCGCCTGGTGGTCGACACCGGTATGCACGCCAAGAAGTGGAGCCGCGAACAGGCCGTGAAGTACATGGCCGAGACCATGGGCGACGAGGAAAGCGGCTCGATCACCGAGATCGAACGCTACGTCGTGTGGCCGGGCCAGGCCTGCAGCTACATGATCGGCAAGATCACCTGGCTGCGGGCCCGCGCCAAGGCCCAGAAGGCCCTGGGCAAGAAGTTCGACATCCGCGAGTTCCACGACGCGGGCCTGCTCTCGGGCGCCACCCCGCTGACCACCCTGGAACGGGTGATCGACGACTACATCGTCAGCAAGGGCGGCAAAGCCTGAGGCTGATGGATTTCTCCTCCCCCGCGATGCGGGGGAGGAGATTTCAGTCTAACCCCAGCTGTCCGACGCGCCGGCCCGGCGCGCCACGGCCTTGATCGGGGCGCTGGGCCGCAGGGCGGGCATCGGCTTGTCGGCCGGCTTGCCGTAGAGCCAGCCCTGGGCGAAGTCGACGCCCGCCTGGCGGACGATCTCCTCGACTTCGAGGGTCTCGACCATCTCGGCCACGGTGCGGATCTTGAGGTCGCGGCACAGCTCGACCAGCCGCCGCACCAGGGCCCCGTCGCGGCCGTTGTCGGCCAGCTCGCGGACATAGCGGCCGTCGATCTTCACGATGTCCAGCTGCAGCTGCTGCAGGTAGGCGAACGAGGACGAGCCCGCGCCGAAGTCGTCCAGGCAGACCAGCGAGCCCATGCCCCGCAGGCTCTGGATGTGCTGGTTGGCGGCGGTCAGGTTGTCGATCGCGCAGGTCTCGGTGATCTCGAAGATCAGCCGGCCCTTGGCCTCATCGTACTTGGCCAGCAGGCGGCCGACGTGGTCGACGAAGGTCTCGTTGCCGATCGTGCGGCCCGAGACATTGACCGCCAGCCGCAGCTTGCGCTCGTGATCGTTGGCCAGCTTCTTGACCACCTGCTCGACGATGGCGTGGTCCAGTTCCTCGATCAGGTCGAATTCCTCGGCCAGGCGGATCATGGCGAACGGGCTGCCGCCGCCCTCGAAGCGCACGAGGGCCTCGTGATGGTGCGCCAGGCCCGTGGCCAGCGAGACCACCGGCTGGAACGCCAGGGTGAAGCGCCGCTGGCTGACGGCCGCGCCCAGGGCGCCGGCGCGGGCCAGGGTGCGCTTGACCGATCGGTTCATCGCTTCGGCCAGCGTCGTTGGCGCCTCGTCCTTCAGGCCCTCGCGCAGGAAGTCGTCGAGGGCGTAGCGCAGAGCCCGCATGGCGCGCGACCCGCCGCCGGACTCCAGCGGCACGACATGGGCGCTGACGTCGGCGCTGACCATCCTAGTCAGGCGCTTGACCATGTTCTCGGGCCGGTCGTCGCGCTGGCGCAGCAGGGCGAAGCGTTCGGGCGACAGCCGGGTCGCGGCCGAACCACCGTGCGACTCGGCGCGGACGGCGCTGGCGACGCGGACGTCCAGGGCGGCGACCTCGCTGGGCGCCAGGCTCTCGCGCAGGGCGCCGAGACCCGCGAACTCGACCATGGCCAACTCCAGCTCAAGGCCGGTGACGCGCGCGGCCTCGAACAGGCCTTGGGCGATGTCGTCGAACGACTCGCGGGGCTGCAGGCTGTCGGCGGTCAGCGGCGGGCCGGCGGACTGGGCGGCGGTGGCGGCGCACGAGACGCGGCCTTCGTTCTCCGGCAGGGCGCGCAGGATCACGCGAACGCAGCGATCCTCCTCCCCGTTCAGGCGCAGCACGACGGGGCCGCGCCGCGCGCCGTCGTCGGCGCAGTTGAGCATGGCGTCCATCAGCGGGCGGTCGTCGGGATGGAACAGTTCGCTCCAAGCCTGACCCATCAGACCGACCTCGGACTTGCCCATGACCTTCTGCGCCGCGCCCAGCGCCAGGCGCACGCGGCCGCTCTGCAGCTCCACGAGCAGGTCGGCGCTGGCGAAAGCCAGGCCCAGAAGGCGACGTGGATCGATCGACAAGACGGCAATCCTCCAGGATGCGCGGAGCTTGCATCACTTGGCTTAAGGAGCTGTTGCGCTCGGATGTTCCGGCGTCTCCGCTTCTGGCCTCCACGCACCGCGTTCGCCCTACGACAGAAACGGACGTTCCTTAGGTTGAGAACATCTTGCGAACATGGAACAAAGCATGTACGCATTAAACATGTTCCACAGGTCGTTGGGACGCGGCGCGGGAAGCGCCGATCGGACGATCGGAATCATGGGATAGAGGGCGGACCAACAATGACCAGTCAGGCGGCTTTGAAACTCGTGGGCAAGGAAGAAGGCGACAAGCAACGCGCGCTAGAGGCGGCTCTCGCCCAGATCGACCGCGCGTTCGGCAAGGGCTCGGTGATGAAGCTGGGCGAGAAGGGCAAGGTCGAGATCGAGTCGGTCTCCACCGGTTCGCTCGGTCTGGATATCGCCCTGGGCATCGGCGGCCTGCCCAAGGGCCGGATCATCGAGGTCTACGGTCCGGAAAGCTCGGGCAAGACCACCCTGGCCCTCCACGTGGTGGCTGAGGTTCAGAAGGCCGGTGGCACCGCCGCCTTCGTCGACGCCGAGCACGCGCTGGATCCGGGTTACGCCCACAAGCTGGGCGTGAATCTCGACAACCTGCTGGTCTCGCAGCCCGACAACGGCGAACAGGCCCTGGAGATCACCGACACCCTGGTGCGTTCGGGCGCTGTCGACATCGTCGTGATCGACTCGGTCGCGGCCCTGACTCCGAAGGCCGAAATCGAAGGCGAGATGGGCGATAGCCTGCCGGGCCTTCAAGCTCGCCTGATGAGCCAGGCGCTGCGCAAGCTGACCGGTTCGATCAACAAGGCCAACACCATTGTCATCTTCATCAACCAGATCCGTCACAAGATCGGGGTGATGTACGGCAGCCCGGAAACGACCACGGGCGGCAACGCGCTGAAATTCTACGCGTCGGTGCGCCTGGACATCCGCCGTACCGGGTCGGTCAAGGTCCGCGACGAGATCATCGGCAACAACGTCCGGGTCAAGGTGGTCAAGAACAAGGTGGCCCCGCCGTTCCGCGAGGTCGAGTTCGACATCATGTACGGCGAGGGTATTTCCAAGCTGGGCGAAGTCATCGACCTGGGCGTCAAGGCCGGGATCATCGACAAGGCTGGCTCGTGGTTCTCGTACGGCAGCCAGCGTATCGGCCAGGGCCGCGACAATGTCCGCGAGTTCCTGAAGACCAACCCCGACGTGGCCGCCGACATCGAAAAGGCCGTCCGCAAGTCGTCGCAGAAGATCGAGGAAGAGCTCCTGGTCGGCGGTCCCGAGGATGGCGAGGAGGAATAGCCTCCTCGCAAGGTTTCGCGGCCCTCGCCCAGCTCCGGGCGTTCCCCGCCTTCAACACGCCCGCGGCCGGACCGCCGCGGGGGCCGCGATTTCAGGCCGCCTGGACCCCATGCCAGGCGGCCTATTTCTTTGGATCCTCCCCTGTGAAACGGGAGAGGTGATCCGGAGGGCCGGAGGGAGCTAGCAAGTATCCGTCCGGCTTGCCCCTCAGCGCGGAGTTTATCCTCGAGCCGACCTTCGGTCGGTCCTGGGGGGCGACAAGCCCCTCGCATCGCGTGGGAGCATCTCCAGCCTCCGACCTCGCTCTTTTCAGCCCCATCCCGGGTCCCCATCTTCGAGTCGGTTTCCCCTTCGCGAAAAACCGCGCTATGAGCGCCCGACTCCGGCCGCTCGCCGGCGCCTAGACTTGAGACGCTCATGCCCAGCTTGAACGAGATCCGCAGCACCTTCCTCGACTACTTCGGCAAGGCCGATCACGCCGTCGTGCCGTCCGCGCCGCTGGTGCCGCAGAACGATCCGACCCTGCTGTTCGTCAATGCCGGCATGGTGCCGTTCAAGAACGTGTTCACCGGCGCCGAGACCCCGGCCCATCCGCGCGCGGCCAGCTCGCAAAAGTGCGTCCGCGCCGGCGGCAAGCACAACGACCTGGACAATGTCGGCTACACCGCCCGCCACCACACCTTCTTCGAGATGCTGGGTAACTTCTCGTTCGGCGACTACTTCAAGGAACAGGCGATCCACCACGCCTGGACCCTGCTGACCAGCGAGTTCAAGCTGCCCAAGGAAAAGCTGCTTGTCACGGTGTACCACACCGACGACGAGGCGGCCGACCTCTGGAAGAAGATCGCCGGCCTCTCCGACGAACGCATCATCCGCATCCCGACCAGCGACAATTTCTGGTCCATGGGCGACACCGGCCCGTGCGGCCCGTGCTCGGAAATCTTCTACGACCACGGCGAAGGCATTCCCGGCGGCCCTCCCGGCAGCCCCGATGAGGACGGCGACCGCTTCATCGAGATCTGGAACCTCGTCTTCATGCAGTTCGAGCAGCTGGCCGGCGGCGAGCGCGTCTCGCTACCCAAGCCCTCGATCGACACCGGCATGGGCCTGGAGCGGGTCGCGGCCGTGCTGCAGGGCGTGCACAACAACTACGACGTCGACCTGTTCAAGGCGCTGATCGCCGCGTCGGTCGAGCTGACCGGGGTGAAGGCCGAGGGCGACCAGGCCCCGTCGCACCGCGTCATCGCCGACCACCTGCGCTCGAGCTCGTTCCTGCTGGCCGACGGCGTCACGCCGTCGAACGAAGGTCGCGGCTACGTCCTGCGCCGCATCATGCGCCGCGCCATGCGCCACGCCTACCTGCTGGGCGCCAACGAGCCCCTGATACACCGCCTGGCCCCGACCCTGGTCGCCGAGATGGGCCAGGCCTATCCGGAGCTGCGCCGCGCCGAGGCTTCGATTGTCGAGACCCTGCGTCAGGAGGAAGAGCGCTTCCGCGTCACCCTGGGCCGCGGCATGGGCCTGCTGGACGAGGCCACCGCCAACCTGACGAGCGGCGGCGTGCTGGACGGCGAGACCGCCTTCAAGCTCTACGACACCTACGGCTTCCCGCTGGACCTGACTCAGGACGCCGTCCGCGCCAAGGGTCTGACCGTCGACACCGACGCCTTCGACGCGGCCATGGAAAAGCAGCGCCAGATGGCGCGCGCCAACTGGGCCGGCTCAGGCCAGCAGGCCGGCGCGGCCGCTTGGTTCGCGATCAAGGAAAAGGCCGGCGCCACCGACTTCGTCGGCTACGAGACCACCGAGACCACCGGCGTGGTCAAGGCGATCGTCGTCGACGGCGCCGAGGTCGAGAGCGCCACGGGCGGGACGACCGTCGAGGTGCTGCTGGATCGCACCAGCTTCTACGCCGAGAGCGGCGGTCAGGCCGGCGACACCGGCGTGCTCGAAGCCAACGGCCGCGAGAACCGCGTCGTCGACACCCAGAAGCAGGCCGGCGAACTCTATGTCCATCGCGTCGAGCTGTCGGGCGAGCTGAAGGTCGGCGACCAGGTCGTGGCCTCGGTCGACGCCGAGCGCCGCCATACCACCCGCTCCAACCACTCGGCCGCGCACCTGGTGCACGCCGCCCTGCACCACGTGCTGGGCCCGCATGTCGCCCAGAAGGGCCAGATGGTCGACGGCGAGCGCATGCGCTTCGACTTCAGCCATGGCGGCCCGCTGACGGCCGAGGAACTCGATAAGATCGAGGCCGAGGTCAACGCGGTCATCCGTCAGAACGTCCCGGCCGAGACCAAGGAGATGGCCCCGCAGGAGGCTATCGAGGCTGGCGCCGTCGCCCTGTTCGGCGAGAAGTACGGTGACAGCGTCCGCGTGCTGACCCTGGGCAAGTCGCTGAGCGACGAGGCCAAGGCCTATTCGGTCGAGCTGTGCGGCGGCACCCACGTGGCCCGCACCGGCGACATCGCCCTGTTCAAGATCGTCTCGGAGCAGGGCGTCGCCGCCGGCGTGCGCCGCATCGAGGCCCTGACCGGCGAGGCGGCTCGCCGCTTCCTGCTGGACCAGGCGGGCGTGGCCAAGTCGCTGGCCGATCAGTTCAAGACTCCGGTCGCCGAAGTGGGCGCCCGCGTCGACGCCCTGATCGCCGACCGCAAGCGCCTCGAGAAGGAACTGGCCGACGCCAAGAAGCAGCTGGCCCTGGGTGGCGGCGGCGGCGCGGCGGCCGGTCCCGAGGATGTCAACGGAACGGCCCTGATCGCCCGCGTCCTGGACGGCGTCGGCGGCAAGGAGCTGCGCGGCGTCGCCGAGGAGTTCAAGAAGCAGCTGACCTCGGGCGTCGTCGCCCTGGTTGGCACCTCTGACGGCAAGGCCGCCGTCACCGTGGCCGTGACCGCCGACCTGACCGGCAAGTTCAGCGCCGCCGACCTGGCCAAGGCCGCCGTGATCGCCATGGGCGGCCAGGGCGCCGGCGGCAAGGCCGACTTCGCCCAGGGCGGCGCTCCGGATGACAGCAAGGCCCAGGAAGGCCTCGCGGCCGTCAAGGCGGCCCTCGCGGGCTGATCGGCTAGCCGCTGACGAAGAGACGAGGGGGCGTCGAAAGGCGTCCCCTTTTTCGTGTCCGCTTGACGGCGTCGCGGCTTCCAGCTCAATTGAATTACGAATGTAGTTCTTGCGGAGGGGCGCATGTTGCGGAAGGGCCTGATGTTCGCCGGTCTGCTGCTGGCGCTGGCCGGTTGCGACCAGAAGTCCGGACAAGCGGATGCGCCGAGGCATTTCACGCCGCCCGCGCTGTGGCGGGTCGAGGTCGTGGAGGATTCCGGCGGCCAGACCGGCGTGGTCCAGGTCTGCGCCAATCCCGAGCTGATCAGTTCGTTCACCCGCGTCGAGCCTCGGGTGAACGGCCAGCCGTGTCAGACCTACGGCAAGGTCGCCAAGGACGACGCCGACGAACACATCGAGCGCTGCGCGGCGGGGGGCTTACGCTACGGGCTGTACGTCACGACGCAACGCCGGAGCGCGGACGACTTCACGGTCCGTTTCGCCCTGCAGCCGCTGCAGGCCGCCGGCGGCAAGGTGGTCCAGGCCCGCCGCTACCAGCGGATCGGTGACTGCCCCTCGGGCTGGAAAGCCGGCGACCAAGGCAAGCCCGGCGGCGCGCCGACGTCGAGCCTGCTGAGCGGGCAGGGACCCGGCTGAGCTAGTCCTTCGCCCGACGCGCCACCCGCGCCTTGCGCTTCTTCCACCAGATCACCACGCCGGTGACGCTGAGCGCGGCGACGACCAGGCCGGTGAACGAGATCAGGATCCGCCCCGGCAGGCCCAGGATGCGGCCCGAGTGCAGCGGGAACTGCGCCTGGACGAAGATGTCGGCGGCCGTGCCCACCCAGGGCAGGCGCTCACCCGCCGGCAGGCCGGTCGTGCTGTCGTAATAGAGATAGGGCGTACCGACGCCGGCCGCGCCGTGGTCGCCGCCGGGCTGGTGGAAGGTGACGCCATAGACGCCGTAGCCCGGCGCGTAGAAGGCGCCGCCGACCGGATCGGTCCAGCCACGCCTCCTGGCTTCCGTCTCGGCCGTGGCGATGACCTCGGCATAGGTCTTCCTGGCGACGATCGGCTGGTCCAGCGGCGCGGGCGCGCGCAGCTCGAACGGACCGGGCGTGGTCTTCGAGACCTTGGACAGCACCGGATAGAACACCTCGGTATAGAGGTTCAGCGAGAAGGCCGTGAAGGCGACGGTGAACAGGACGCCCCACAGCCACAGGCTGAAGGCCCGGTGGATGTCGAAATTGATCCGGTAGGCGCTGGCCTTGGTCTTGATCTGCCAGGCCGGCTTCCAGCGGCTCCAGAAGCTGTTGCCGCTCTTGCCATTCTTCCCCTTTTGGGCCGAGGCGCGCGAGGGCAGGGTCAGGTAGGCGCCGGCGAAGCAGTCGATCGTCCACAGCACGGCGATCACCCCCATCAGCCAGACGCCCCAGCGGTCGACGCCCCACAGGGCCGGGATGTGCAGGCTGTAGTGCAGCACATAGAGGAAGGAGACGAAGGTCTCGGTCGTGATCGGCCAGGCCGCGCCCCATTCGCGCCGCCCCAGTTCCTCGCCCGTCGCCGGGTCGAGGAAGATCTGGTTGTAGCCGGGCGTGAACAGCTTGCCCGTGGCGGGGTCCTGCCTGGGGCTGACGCCGAAGGCGTAGGCTTCGCCCGGTTCGGGAGCCAGGGGGACGAAGGTGACCTGGACGCGCGGGTCGCGGGCCTCGATAACCTTGGCCAGTTCCAACGGCGCCTTGGAGGGGCCTTCGGCGCGGGCGTGCATCAGGTGCGGATTGAGGATGTCGTCCAGCTCGTGGTCCCACGAGATGACCGCGCCGGTGACGCCCGAGATGAACAGGAAGCCGGCCATGACCAGGCCGACCCAGCGGTGCCAGAAGCCGATGATCGGGCGCATCGGCGGCAGGCGGAATGTTCGGTTCTCGGTCTTCCGGGCGATGGCGGGGGGCGTGCGGGCGTCCATCTCTTGGTCGACCCTAGAAGGCGTAGTCGAGACGCAGCGACACGCTGCGCGGGGCGGCGTAGTACGACTGGTCCCACATCAGGCTGGTCAGGTAGGTCTTGTCGGTGGCGTTCTTGACGTTGACGGTGGCGCGCACCTTGTCGGTCACGTCGATCCCCGCCATCAGGTCCAGGACGCCGTAGGCCTTCTGGGTGACCGTGACGGCGCCGGCGCCCTCGATGTCGCCCTGCCAGCGCAGCTGGGCGCCCAGGGTCAGGTTGCGCGCCGACGGGATGGTGTAGGTGGTCGAGGCCTTCAGCGTCTTGCGCGGGGTGTAGAGGCGGGTCTTTTTGCCCTCGGCGTCCTCGATCTTCAGGTCGGTCCAGCCCAGGCTGACACGCCACTGGTCGTTGATCGCACCGACCGCCTCCAGCTCATAGCCCTTGGCCTTGGTGTCGACGCCCACATAGTAGCTCTTCAGCGTGTCCTCGAACGATCCGGCGTACTCGGCCAGGCCATCCTGGCGCGACGTGAAGACCGCGCCGGTCAGATAGAGGCGCTTGTCGAACCACTCGCTCTTGAAGCCGGCCTCGTAGCTCTTGCCGTGAGCGGCGGCCAAGGTCTTGTGGTTCACGTCCACTTCGGACTGCGGATTGAAGATGTCGGTGTAGTTCGCGTACAGTGACACGTTCTGGGTCAGGTCGTAGACCACGCCGGCATAGGGGCTGACCTTGTCCTCGTCGCGCGGCGTATCGACCCCGTACGAGAAGCCCTTGGACTTCAGCTTCAGGGCGTTGAAGCCGGCCACGACCTTCAGCCTGTCGCTGACGTTCAGGTGGGTGGCGGCGTAGAAGCGGGTCAGGCGGTCCTGCTGGTCGGAGGCCAGGTAGGCGTCGGGAAAGGTCGGCTCTGCGGGTTGCAGGTGATCCCAATCCGTGACGGGGCCATAGACGATCGCGTCGTTCGAGAAGGCCTCGTACTCGTGGCCGTGGGCGCGCGAGGTCTGGCCGCCGATCACCAGCTGATGCTCGCGGCCGAACAGCTCGAACGGACCCGACGCGTAGGCGTCGAGGATGTAGCTCTCGTAGATCGACGGATAGACGCCGGCCATCCCCGCGACGCCCAGGCCCGTGGCCTTGTCGGGCGCACCGTAGGCGTACAGCAGCTTGGCGTTCTCCTCGAAGCGCTTGTAGGTGCCGATGGTCTTCAACTGCCAGCCGTTGTCGAACCGCCAGGCCAGTTCGCCGAAGGCGCTCTGGTCGCGGACGTTCCAGTGCGTCCAGTCGGCCGAGGTCGAGGCCGAGCGCGGATAGTCGATCCGCGTGCCGTCGCTGTAGACCAGGGGCAGGGCGCCCCAGTTGTTGCCGCGGGCGCGGTTGTCCTGCATCGACCAGCCGACCGTGGCGGTCAGCTTCGGCGTGGCGTCCCAGGCCAGCAGGGCGCCGTAGACGTTCCGGTTGACCTTGTAGTGGTCCAGATAGCTGTCGGTGTCCTCGTTGGCGTAGATCAGCCGTCCGGCCAGCGTGCCCGAGGCGTTCAGCGGCCCCGAGACGTCGGCCTCGAGGCGATAGTCGTTCCACGAGCCGTATTGCAGGGCGGCCGAGGCCTGGAAGTCGTGGGTCGGGCGCTTGCGGACGTAGTTGATCGTCGCCGACGGATTGCCGGTGCCGGTCATCATGCTGTTGGCGCCGCGCACGGCCTCGACGCGCTCGAACAGCACGGTGTCCAGCGAACCGAATTGGATGCCCCAGATCAGCGGCAGGCCCACGCCATCGACCTGGAAGTTGGTGATGTCGAAGCCGCGCGCGTTGTAATAGGTGCGGTCGGTCTCGACCTTCTCGACATTGATGCCGGTGACCTGCGCCAACAGTTGGTTCACGTCGGTCAGGGCGAAGTCCTTGATCCGGTCCTGGTTGACGATCGACACCGACTGAGGGGTCTCGCGCAGGCTCATGTCCAGGCCGGTCACCGCCGAGGTGCGCGTGCGGGCCCCGGTGATCACGACGCCTTCCACCTGGTTGCCGTCCGCGCCGGTCTCGGCCGCGCCCGCCTCTTTCGCCGAGGTGAGGCCGCAGACGCTGACACTGGCCAGCGTCACGCCAGCGAGCATGAGGGCGCGGAAGGATGGGGACATGTTGCGCCTCTATGCGAACGATAATGACTCGCAAACGCAATATCGGGCGAGGGTACCGGTGTCAAACACGCGAGAGGTGCTCAACTCAATTTAGAGGATGTCCCGCCTTCAGCAGGAGAGCGACCACAGCCAGGGTCGCCAGCGACAGCGCCGTGGTCAGGGCCACGGTGCGCGCCGCGCCCCGGGCGAAGACGCCGTAGGCGCGGGTCTGGATGAAGACGTTCACCGCCGTCGGGGCGGCGGCCAATAGCGTCGCGCCGGCGCGGAACGCAGGCGGGGCGGGCGTCAGGCCGATCGCCAGCCAGGCCAGCAGCGGAAAGGCGACCAGCTTGGCCACGGCGGCCAGGGCGACGGGACCCCAGGACGGCGCCGCCTCGTCCTCGGTCTCTCTCAGGCCCAGAGCCGCGCCCAGGGCGACCAGGCCCACGGGGCTGCCCGAGGCGGCGGCCATGCCGACGGCGCGGTCCAGGGGCTCGGGCAGGGCGATGTCCAGCAGGGCCAGGGCGACCCCGGCCAGGGCGGCGGCCACCACCGGGTTGCGGAAGGCCTGGAGCGTCGAGCGCCAGACCGAACGGCCCGCCGCCCAGCCCAGCAGGCCGACGCCCATGGCCGCCATCACGACGAAGTCGATGGCCACGACGCCGGCGACCAGGCGGGCGGTCTCCGCGCCCAGGACCGCCCCGGCGATCGGCAGGGCCAGGAAGGCGCTGTTGCCGACGCTGGCCGCCATGGCCGCGCCAGCGCGCTCGGCCTTGCTCCAGCCGGGCGGCCGACCGGCCAGCACCACGGCGGTGGTGACGACGAGACCGGCCCCGGCATAAGCCGCCAGGCCCAGGACCAGGTCGTGCCCAGGGCGTCCCAGGCGCGACAGCGAATGGACCAGCAGGGCGGGAAAGCCGACCCAGTAGACATAGGCCGACAAGCCCTGGGTCATCCGCGCGTCCAGCAGGCGCAGGCGGCTTAGGGCCAGGCCCGCGGCGACCAGCAGGAAGAACGGCCAGACCCGCGCGACGATATCGAGAACGAGGATAAGCACGAAATCAAAGGCCCCTGGACGTCAGCCCCGCCGCTCGTCGCTCGGCAGGCGGATATGCACCAGCTTCCAGGTGAACAGCGCCCGGCGCTCGAACGTGAAGACGGTGATCTTGCCGTCGCGGCCTGGGCGCCTGACCGCGATGCGCACGCGGTTGGGATCCCAATAGACGATGCCGGGATAGGGGCCCTTGACCGCGTTGGTGATCTGACTGCCCAGCGAACCGTCGCCCGACGCGGCGGGCGGGGCGGCGCCCGGCGCATAGCCGCGTGTCAGGGCCGAGACGCCGGCCACGGTCAGGTAGCGATCGACCTTGGGCTCGGGCGGGGCGATGGGCTCGATGGCCTTCTTGAAGACGCCGAGCGGATCGCGCCAGATCGACGGCGGCTCGGGCTTGTTGGCTGGGGCGTCGACGACCAGCTGGCCCGTGAGGCCGCGGCGGACGGCGGGGAAGTCGACCAGCTCGCCGATCGCCTGGACGTCCTCGTACTGGGCGGCGGCCTTCAGGGCGCGAAAGGCGAACCAGGGCGCCATGGCGAAGGTGGTGGCGAAGACGAAGATCGCCAGAACGATCAGGTCCCAGATCCGCTTCTGCAGGGTCATGCGGCCTCCGAAAAGGTAAACGGGGATAGACCAGCTATCGGCGTTTGCCGCAAGGGCGGCCCTGGTCGAGCCAGGCGGGGGCTGCTGGGAGACAAAAAAGAACGCCGCTTCCGAAGGGGAAGCGGCGCGGGAGGGGGATCCAGCCGGGGAGGAGGGCTCGACCGGATCACGGCCGAGGCGCCCCGGCGGACCGGGACGACTTGCACCTAATTGAACTCTTCATAGTTGCATATGTCAATTATCGCTCAAGGATTGTCGCGCGACGCGACAACGCGCGCGTCGTCAGGCGCGCCGAGTCCTGCTATCAGCGTCGCGGGGAACGTCAGTATCGAGAGTCACGACACGTGTTGCGCCGTCCTCCTCGCGACAGCCGGGCGCTCGCCCGCGCGCGCTCGGCCGCCATGCTCGCGGCCATCTTCCTGATCCCCGCAGTCGTCAATCCCACCATCGCTCGGGCCGCAGACCTGGAAGAGGCGGTGCTGGACGAGGTCAACTATGTCCGCGCCCGCCCGGCCGAATACGCCCGCGAGCTGCGCCACGCGCCCGATTGGGCGTTCGAGCAGGAGGAGGCGGGCGCGGTGGAAGAGGCGATCGACTTCCTGGAGCGTCAGCCGCCGCTCGCCCCGCTGAGAGGGGATCCGCGCCTGGACGCCGCGGCCCGGGTCCACGCCCAGGCCCAAGGCGCGCGCGGCGACGTCGGCCATGGGGCGGCGGGCAGCCTGGGCGGACGCCTGCGCACCGCCGGGATCTTCGCCGGCCTGTGCGCCGAGAACATCTCCTACGGCTCCGACGATGCTCGCGCGATCGTGCGCCAGCTGGTCATCGACAGCCGCGTGGCCGGGCGCGGGCATCGCCGCAACATCTTCTCCAGCGGCTACAGCGCCGCGGGCGTGGCCTGCGGGGCGCATCGCCAGTGGGGCTCGATGTGCGTGATCGACTTCGCCGGCGCGATCGTCCAGCGCTGAGCGGGTCCAGAAACGAAAAACGCCCCGGGAGAGGTCCCGGGGCGTTCTTGTCTTTGACCTTGAGGTCGCCTTAGGCGGCCATGGCCTTCTTCAGGTTCTCGTCGATCTTGTCGAGGAAGCCTTCGGTCGTCAGCCAGCCTTGCTTGTCGCCGACCAGCAGGGCCAGATCCTTGGTCATGTAGCCGCTCTCGACGGTGTCGATGCAGACCTTTTCCAGGGTGGCGGCGAAGTCGGCCAGTTCCTGGTTGTTGTCCAGCTTGGCGCGGTGAGCCAGGCCACGGGTCCAGGCGAAGATCGAGGCGATCGAGTTGGTCGAGGTGCTCTCGCCCTTCTGATGCTGGCGATAGTGGCGGGTGACGGTGCCGTGGGCGGCTTCGGCTTCCACCGTCTTGCCGTCCGGCGTCATCAGAACCGAGGTCATCAGGCCCAGCGAGCCGAAGCCCTGGGCGACGATGTCCGACTGCACGTCGCCGTCGTAGTTCTTGCAAGCCCAGACGTAGCCGCCCGACCACTTCAGCGCCGAGGCGACCATGTCGTCGATCAGGCGGTGCTCGTAGTGGATGCCCTTGGCCTTGAACTGGTCGGCGTATTCGGTGTCGAAGATCTCCTGGAAGATGTCCTTGAAGCGGCCGTCATAGGCCTTGAGGATCGTGTTCTTCGTGGAGAGATAGACCGGATAGCCGCGGTTCAGGCCGTAGGCGAACGAGGCGCGGGCGAAGTCGCGGATCGAGTCGTCGAGGTTGTACATCGCCATGGCGACGCCCGCGTCCGGGGCCTTGAACACTTCGTGCTCGATCGTCTGGCCGTCTTCGCCGACGAACTTGATCGACAGGGTGCCCTTGCCGGGGAACTTAAAGTCGGTGGCGCGGTATTGGTCGCCGAACGCGTGGCGGCCGACGATGATCGGCTGGGTCCAGCCCGGCACCAGGCGCGGCACGTTCTGGCAGATGATCGGCTCGCGGAAGATCACGCCGCCCAGGATGTTGCGGATCGTGCCGTTCGGCGACTTCCACATCTTCTTGAGCTTGAATTCCTCGACGCGGGCTTCGTCCGGCGTGATGGTCGCGCACTTGACGGCGACGCCGTGCTTCTTCGTGGCGTTGGCCGCGTCGATGGTCACCTGGTCGTCGGTGGCGTCGCGGTTCTCGACCGACAGGTCGTAGTAGTCCAGTTCCAGGTCCAGATACGGGAAGATCAGCTTATCCTTGATGAGCTTCCAGATGATCCGGGTCATTTCGTCCCCGTCCATGTCGACGACGGGGTTGGCGACTTTGATCTTGGCCATTGCGGGGATGTTCCTCTGGCGGTGGCGCGCCTATGGCGATCTGGCGCACAGGGCCAGGAAGCGGCGCGGACCGGGAGGCTATAGACTGTTGCGTCGCGGGGGAAAAGCCGGAGGCTTCACCGCGCGCGCTAGAACTCCTCCAGCACCGCCTTGCCGACATCGGTGACGATCCGCTCGCGCGTGGCCCCATCGGCCGTCGAGGCAGTCAGGAAGACGACGAAGGCGATACGGCGGCCGTCCTTGAGTTCCACGAAGGCGAGGGCATGGCTGGTCGGCGAGACGCCCAGATCCGGCGGCGCGGCGCCGGCCGACTGGATGATCTTGGCGTCCTTCGGCAGGGCGTTGGCCAGATAGCCCGGATCGCGGCCGAGCAGCCTGGCGGGGTCCGGCTTCTGGACCAGCTCGCGATTGATGAAGGCTTCCAGCAACCGGATCATGCCGACGGGCGTGGCGGTGTCGCGCGGGTCGCGCCCTCGCTCGCGGCCAGCCTGGGCGCGCTGCTCGGCTGGCACGGCGTTAACGGCGCGGCGCCAGGCCGCCTCGCCCTTCCAGTCGGCCCGGAACGAGGCCAGGCCTCGCGCATCGGTGGCGATCTGGCGGCGATAGCGGTCGACGCTGACGTGGTCGATCCGCTTGACCAGAAGCCAGCCGTCCACGCCGCCCGGGCCGCCGACGCGCTTGATCAGCAGGTCCAGGGCGGTGTTGTCGCCGTTGCGGGCCAGGCGTTCCAGCTCGGCGACGCTCCAGGTCCGGCGTGTGGGCCAGGCGTCCGCGACCGCGCTGGGCGGCGGCGACAGGTCGACGTCGCGGACGGTCAGGACCTCGCTTTCGGGCAGGCTTCCCGCCTCGATCTCGGCCATCACGGCGGCCAGGATCGGGATGCGCGCGGCGCCGCCCAGCGAGAACGGCCGGTCGCCGTTGAACGCCCAAAGCTGCCGGGTGCCCAGATCCTCGACCGCCACGCCCAGCACGGCCGGCTGGGCGCGGATGGCGATAGCCTCGATCCGCTTCTGCAGCCGCTTGGGCTGCATCGCGGGCTCCTCCTGGCCCAGCATCGGCTTTTCATGGCAGGCGTGCAGCAGGGGCAGGGCGAGGAGGGCGGTCAGGAGGGCGCGGCGCGACATGCGGGCTAAACGCGGCGGCGGCGGTTCGGCTGCTAAAGCTTGCATCCGGCGTCCAGTCAGCGGCAAAGGGTGCGGATGACCGAAGACTTCAAGCCTGTCCCGCCTTGCGTGATCCTGAACGAGCCTCAGCTGGCCGAGAACATCGGCTCGGTGGCCCGGGTGATGGCCAATTTCGGGCTGTATGACTTGCGCCTGGTGCGGCCGCGTGACGGCTGGCCGCAGGAGCGGGCCTGGGCTAGCGCCTCGGGCGCCAACTGGCCGCTGGACGACGCCAAGGTGTTCGACAGCCTGGAGGCGGCGATCGCCGACCTGAAACTGGTCTACGCCACCACGGCTCGCCCGCGCGAGACGCGCCTGCCGGTCTACACCCCGCGCGAAAGCGCCGGCCATCTGGCGGACGAAGTCGCCCAAGGCCGCAAGGTCGGCCTGCTGTTCGGCGGAGAGCGCGCGGGGCTCGAAACCCACGACATCGCCCTGTGCCAGGCCATCGTCTCGATCCCGATCGACGAGCGCTTTCGCTCGCTGAACCTGGCCCAGGCGGTGTCGATCAACGCCTACGAATGGAAGATGACCCAGGACGATCGGCCCTGGAAGAAGTTCGAGCACAATGTCGAGGAGCCCGCCGATCAGGCGACGCTGCTGGGGTTGTACGAGCACCTCGAGGACGAGCTGGACAAGGCTGGCTTCTACCATCCGCCGGAGAAGAAGCCGTCGATGGTCCGCAATCTGCGCGTTCCGTTGGCGCGCGCGCGCCTGACCGACCAGGAGGTCCGCACCTTCCGGGGCGTGATCACCGCGCTCAGCAAGGGGCGCGGCCGCGTCCTGGCCAAGCTGGCCGAGAAGGCGAAGGGCGGCGAGGGCGAGGCTCCTTAAGGACGCCCCGCTAAGGAGGCGCGGCGACCGGCGGAATTGACCTCGATCATCCGCCGCTGGACGGGGCGGGCGCACGGTTCCTGGCGTGGTCAAGCCAAGGAGTTGCGGATGACCCCCGATGCAAGAACCCTGATCGTCGTCGCCGACGGGCGCCGCGCCCGCTTGCTGGAGCAGCCGCGCATCGGCGGCTCGCTGCACGATCGTCCCGAATGGCTGTCAGGCCTGAAGGAGCATCACGAGCACGACGGCCCCAGCCACATCACCCATCCGGGCGACGCGCGGGACCGAGCCGAGAAGGCGTTCCTGCGCGATCTGGCCAAGCGCCTGGATGACCTGAACGCCCGCCACGGCTTCGACCAGGTGATCCTGGTGGCGCCGCCGCGCGCCCTGGGCCACCTGCGCCGAGGCCTGTCGACGGCGGTGGCCCGCAAGGTCATCGGCTCGGACGCCCACGAGCGCGTCGACGCCACCATCATCACCCTGCAGAGCGTGGTTCAGGCCGCGCGCTTCGCCGACGCCGCCTGACCGTGTGGGGGCGGGGAAGGGCTCGGCCCTTCCCCGATCCGCGCCTCTTGCGCGCTCGTCCGATCACGCGTTCACTGCCCTCAAACAGATGTTCGGGGAGGGCGGCATGAACCGTCGGGAACTGCTGGCCGTGGCTGGCATGCTGGGCTTGGCGCCGACCCTGGCGCGCGCCGCCGGCCAAGGGGGCGACGCGACCGCCGCGCGGGACGCCTATCTCTACACCCTGCCGCTGATCGAGATGGCCACGGCCCGAGAGCGGATCCTCAAGATCCCCGGCGCAGCGATCAACACGCTGAGGCACACCCGCACCCTGTCGGACCACACGGCCCGCTGGGTCACGACGCCGAACAACGACACCCTCTATTCACCGGCCTTCCTGGACCTGACCAAGGGCCCGGTGACCCTGACCATCCCGCCGATGGGCAAGCGCTACTACTCGGCGGCGGTGATGGACATGTTCACCAACAACAACGTCGTGCTGAGCACGCGCACCGTCGGTGGCGAGGGCGGAACCTTCACCCTGGTCGGGCCCGGCCAGGCCTCGACGGGCCCCAATCCCACGCGCATCGCCACGCCGCACGCCTGGCTGCTGATCCGAACCCTGACGGACGGTGGCGACGATCTGGACGCCACGCACAAGTCCCAGGACGGCTTCAAGCTGACCGGTCCGGCCGGCGCGCCGACCGCGACCTACGCCAACCGCGACGCCAAGCCGGCCGACTATTTCGCGGCCGCCCGCGCCTTGCTGGCCAGCGATCCGGCCCCGCCGACCGATCAGCGGATCCTGCGTCGCACGGGCGCTTTCCTGGGCGATGGCTCCTTCGATGAGGCCGCGGCCGCCGCAGGCGTCGAGCAGGCCCGCACGATCGCCGTGTTCGCCAAGGACAGGATGGTCTTCACTGGCGGCTGGTCGTACCCGCGCGCCAATCTCGGCGACTATGGCCAGGACTACCTCTATCGCGCCATCGTCGCCCAGCAGGGCTTGGGCGCGCTGCCGGTGGCCGAGGCCATGTACATGAAGGCCGCTGGCGACAATGGCGCGGGCGTGTTCACCGGCGATGGCCTCTATCGCCTGACCCTGCCCGCCCAACTGCCGCTGGACGGTTTTTGGTCGCTGTCGATGTACGAGGCCACCGCCGACGGCCAGTTCTTTTTCACCGACAATCCGCTGAAGCGCTACGCGATCGGCGACCGCACGGCGGGGCTGAAGCGCAATGCCGACGCGACCCTGGACCTGTGGATCGGCCGGACCGACCCGGGCGGCGAGCGAACGCCCAACTGGCTGCCCGCGCCCAAGGCGGGCCCGTTCGCGATGTATCTGCGCGCCTATCTGCCGCGCGCCGAATTCCTGGACGGCCGCTTCCGCCTGCCGGCGATCGTCAAGGCTTAGCCCAAACCTCAGGCCGAGATGGAGTCGTAGACCACCACCTTCGCCCAAAGGTGGCCGCAGTCCTTGACGAACTTCAGGTGCAGCGGATGGTCCTGGTAGAGCTTCTGGTCCTCGACGCTCTTGAAGACCATCAGTTCCGAGACGTCGTAGCTGTTGTCGACGACGTCGCGTTTCTCGGTCGAGGCCGGGACGCCGATATGCAGCTGCTGGATGACCTCGATCCCCCGCAGGGGCTTCAGGCCGGCGATCAGCTGATCGCGATCGGCTCTCGAGCCGGCGTTCTTCAGCCAGAAAAAGACGTGGTGGATCAAGGTCGGCGCTCCGGAGGCTTCAGCGGCCGTGGCTGTCGAAACGGCGCCGACGCCGGCCGCGAGGCCGCCCGACAGCAGGACGCGACGATCGAAAGACGGCATGGGGGATCCTTTGGTCTTGGGCGTTACCTGCGCGCGCACCCTAGGCAAGCTAGCCGGCGACTGCCAGACGGTGTTCCAGATGCTCGACCAGCAGCCGCACCTTGGCGGGCAGCAGGCGCAGGTGCGGATAGACGGCCCAGACGCCCTCGTCGGCCGGGCGGTGGGTTTCCAGCAGCGGGACCAGGCGGCCTTCGGCGATGGCCGTGTCGACGTAGAAGTTCGGCAACTGGCAGACGCCCAGGCCCTGCAAGGCGGCGTCCAGCACGGCCTGGCCGCTGTTGCAGCGCCAGCGGCCTTGCGGCTTGAACGCGATCTCGCGCTCGCCGTCGGGGCCCGTCTCGCGGAACGGCCAGGTCTCGGCCGCGCCGAGAACGCAGGCGTGGTTGACGAGGTCGGCGATCGTCCGGGGCGCGCCGGTCCGCGCCAGATAGGCCGGGGCGGCGGTGAGGCGTCGGGTGCGCGAGGCCAGGCGCTTGGCGATCAGGCGGCTATCGGTCAGCCGGCCGAAGCGGATGGCCAGGTCGAAACCCTCGCTGACGATGTCGCGGACCGCGTCGTGCAGGTCGATCTCGATCGACAGCTTGGGATGGGCCAGGGCGAAGGCGTTGACGGCGGGGACGACGAACCGCTCGCCATACGCCGTCGAGCAGGTCATCCGCAGTTGGCCCTTCAGCTCGCCGTCCTCCTCGCCGACCACGGCCAGGGCCTCGTCGCGGTCCAGGATCAGCTGGCGGCAGCGGGTCAGGAAGGCGCGTCCGGCGTCGGTCAGGCTGACCCGGCGGGTGGTGCGATAGAGCAGGCGGGTCTGCAGTCGCTCCTCCAGCGCCGCCACCGCCCGGCTGACGCCGGAGGTCGACAGGCCCAGCCGCCGCGCGGCCTGGGAGAAGCTCTCGGCCTCGGCCGTGGCCACGAATTCGTCGATCCCGTCCCAGCGGCTCATGCGCCAGCGATGCGCCGATTGTTCAATCTGAGCAACAATGTTTTGCGCATGCAGGGATTATCGACGCGGCCGGCGCGGCGTACCAAGATCGCGCAAATTTCTGGAGACCTGACGATGAAGACCCGCGCCGCCGTCGCTTTCGAAGCCAAGAAGCCGCTGGAGATCGTCGAGGTCGACCTGGAAGGGCCCAAGGCCGGCGAGGTGCTGGTCGAGATCAAGGCCACCGGCGTCTGCCATACCGACGCCTACACCCTGGACGGCCTGGACAGCGAAGGCCTGTTCCCATCGATCCTGGGGCACGAGGGCGCGGGCGTGGTGGTCGAGGTCGGCGCGGGCGTGACCTCGGTGGCCGTCGGCGACCACGTGATCCCGCTCTACACGCCCGAATGCCGCCAGTGCAAAAGCTGCCTCTCGGGCAAGACCAACCTCTGCACGGCCATCCGCGCCACCCAGGGCAAGGGGCTCATGCCCGATGGGACGAGCCGCTTCTCGTACAAGGGCCAGACCATCCACCACTACATGGGCTGTTCGACCTTCTCGAACTACACGGTCCTGCCCGAGATCGCCGTCGCCAAGATCCGCAAGGACGCGCCGTTCAAGACCGCCTGTTACTGCGGCTGCGGCGTAACCACGGGCGTGGGCGCCGTGACCAACACCGCCAAGGTCGAGCCGGGCGCCAACGCCATCGTCTTCGGCCTGGGCGGCATCGGACTGAACGTCATCCAGGGCCTGAAGCTGGTCGGGGCGAACATGATCGTCGGCGTCGACCTCAACCCGGCCCGCGAGGAATGGGGCCGCAAGTTCGGCATGACCCACTTCGTCAATCCGAACGACGTGCAGGGCGATCTGGTCGCCCACCTGGTGGCCCTGACCGATGGCGGCGCCGACTACACCTTCGACGCCACCGGCAACACCGGCGTCATGCGCACGGCGCTGGAGGCCTGCCACCGCGGCTGGGGCGAAAGCATCATCATCGGCGTGGCCGAGGCGGGGAAAGAGATCGCCACGCGTCCGTTCCAGCTGGTCACCGGCCGCGTCTGGCGCGGCACGGCCTTCGGCGGCGCGCGCGGCCGCACCGACACGCCCAAGATCGTCGACTGGTACATGGACGGCAAGATCCAGATCGACCCGATGATCACCCACGTCCTGCCGCTGGAGGACATCAACAAGGCCTTCGACCTGATGCACGCCGGCGAGAGCATCCGCACGGTGGTGACGTTCTGATGCGCGCGGTGGTTCTGGCCGCCGCCCTCGCCATGGCCGCATCCTCGGCTCTGGCCGCCCCGTCCTGCCTGCCCACCCCTGCGGAGGAAGAGCTGGTCGGCAAGACGATGATGAGCGTCAAGGAGCCCGACTTCGCCAGCCTGCCGCCGCTGGCCGGCTGCGGGATCTGGTCGCTGGAGATCAGCGCCGACGGTCGCGTCGGGGCGGTGAAGGTCGTGCGGCTGAACGGCGACGAGGCCCTGCGCCGCGCGGTCGAGAGCTGGATCAAGGCCCTGCGCTTCGAGCCCGCGTCCGCCGCCTGGACGGGGCTGATTCCAGTGACGCTGGAAAACGGAAAGAGCGAATGACCGTCGAGACCCTCGCCACTCACCGTCTTCACGGCGGCACGCTGCGCTACTGCCGGCATGCCTCGACTAGCACCGGCACGCCGATGAAGTTCACGGTGTGGACACCAGCCAGAGATAGCCAAGGGGGCGAGGGGCCGTTCCCCTATCTCGTCTGGTTGTCGGGCCTGACCTGCACCGAGGACAATTTCACGGTGAAGTCGGGGGCCTACGAATACGCCGCCAAGCACGGGATGGCGATCGTCGCGCCGGACACCAGCCCGCGCGGTGAAGGCGTGGCTGACGACCCGGCCTACGACCTGGGGCAGGGCGCCGGCTTCTATGTCGACGCCACCCAGGCCCCGTGGGCGCCGCACTTCAGGATGTATTCCTACGTGACCAAAGATCTGCTGGAAGCCGTCGACGGCGCCTTCCCGCTGGACCCGGCGCGGCGGGGGATCTTCGGCCACTCGATGGGCGGCCACGGCGCGCTGACCATCGCCTTGCGCAACCCCGGGCTCTTCAACTCGGTCAGCGCCATCTCGCCGATCGTCTCGCCGCTGAACTGCCCGTGGGGCGACAAGGCGATGACCGCCTATCTGGGCGCCGAACGCGCGGCCTGGCGGGCCCACGACGCCTGCGCCCTGATCGAGGATGGCGCAGGGGAGAGCTTCGACGAGATCCTGATCGACCAGGGCCTGGCCGACAGCTTCCTGGAAAGCCAGCTAAAGCCCGAGCTGATCGAAGCCGCCGCCGCCAAGGCCGGCCGCAAGGTCACGGTGCGGCGCCAGGAGGGCTACGACCACAGCTACTTCTTCATCTCGACCTTCATCGGCGAGCATGTGAGCTGGCATGCCGAGCGCCTCTAGGTCGTAGACGTCGGCGCGCGGAGGTTGCATCCTCGCGCCATGTACATCCAGCTGCACCGCATGGCGGAATGGATTGTCGACGGAGGACCCAAGGGCCTCTGGCCGCGCATCGCCGCCGTCGTCGGCGGGCAATATCTCTGTTTCCTGGTTGATGACTGGAACGATGGTCACCTGACGAACAGCTGGTGGCTGAAGGCGACCGCCACCTCGCTGTTCACGGCGTCGGCGTTTTGCTTGTGGCGCTTTGCCGAGTATCGGCGACGGGTAGCGCGCAAACGCGCGAAATCCGTGGTTCCGCTGGCGCTGGGCTAGGCCGCGGGCGGCCTTGGCGCATTGACTCCCTAAGCCCATTCCCCCATAAGCCACCCCTTCACGCCGCCGGCTCGCCGCGCGGCGCGATGACCTTATGACGGATTGACCCGAAGCCGCCGTTGCGATCGCACCTCTCTCGAGGGGAGCCGGCCCGGATCGTTTTGAAAGACTGACTATGTCGAAGCGCCATAGCGCCAAGTACAAGATCGACCGCCGCATGGGTGAAAACCTGTGGGGCCGTCCGAAGTCCCCGGTCAACTCGCGCTCGTACGGCCCCGGCCAGCACGGCCAGCGCCGCAAGAGCAAGGTTTCGGACTTCGGTCTGCAGCTGCGCGCCAAGCAAAAGCTGAAGGGCTACTACGGTAACCTGACCGAGAAGCAATTCTCGCGCACCTACGAGGAAGCTGCTCGCCGCAAGGGCAACACCTCGGAGAACCTGATCGCCCTGCTCGAGTCGCGCCTGGACGCCATCGTCTATCGCGCCAAGTTCGTGCCGACCGTGTTCGCCGCCCGCCAGTTCGTGAACCACGGCCACGTGACCGTGAACGGCAAGCGCGTGAACATCCCGTCGTACCGCTGCAAGCCGGGCGACGTGATCGCGGTCCGCGAAAAGTCGCGCAACATGGCTCTCGTGCTCGAAGCCGTCGCCTCGAACGAGCGTGACTTCGCCGAGTACGTCTCGGTCGACGCCAAGGGCCTGTCGGCCACCTTCGTCCGCGCTCCGGAACTGTCGGAAGTTCCGTACCCGGTGAAGATGGAACCGAACCTGGTCGTCGAATTCTACGCTTCGTAAGCGTCGGATCCGAACCGATACGGAAAAGGCCCCGGAGCGATCCGGGGCCTTTTTTGTTGGGTCCTTAAGGGCTTAGGGCCCCTTGAAACCCCCTTGGCCTCATCCCAGCTTAATAGGGCGGGACCGGGCCCCTCTGGCGAGCGATGCAAGCGCTCGTGATGTCGGACCGCATCGGGTGTTCTCGATGTCACTGGGTCCGGCCGCCTTCAGCCCCCCTCCCCAAAGGCGCCGCCTCCGACACGAGGACACCCGATCCATCTTTTTGGACCGGAGGTTCTTACGTGCCCCTTCTGATGTGCCCCAACTGCGACGGCTCGATGCACTCCGTGCAGCGCGCCGGCGTCGAGTTCGACATGTGCCCGCGCTGCCGTGGAGTCTGGCTGGATCGCGGCGAGCTGGAGAAGCTGATGGCGTTCGAGCGCGAGGAGACGCAGGCGACCTACAACGCGCCGCGTCCATACGTCCGCCCCGACCATCATGCCGACCATCAAAGGCGCGACCGCGATGACGACGACGACCGCTATCGCCGCCATGGCCAGTACGGTCATCAGAAGAAGAAGCGCTTCGACCTCTTCGACATTTTCGACTGACGATAACGCGATGAACCACTTCAAGACCTACATGCTGCTGGCGGGCCTGACGGCCCTGTTCATGGGCGCGGGCTATCTGATCGGCGGGCCGACCGGCATGCTGATCGCCCTGGCGTTCGCCCTGGCCCTGAACGCCTTCTCGTACTGGAACGCCGACAAGATCGTGCTGCGGACCTATGGGGCGCAGGAGGTCGATGAGAGCCACCCCGAGCCGCTGATCCGCAACTACGTCGTCGACGTGGTCGAAATGGCGGCCAAGGCGGGCCTGCCGCGTCCCCGCGTGACGGTGATCGACAGCGACCAGCCCAACGCCTTCGCCACGGGACGGGACCCGGCCCACGCGGCGGTCGCCGCGACGACGGGCCTGCTGCAGCTGCTGACCCGCGACGAGATCCGGGGCGTGATGGCCCACGAGCTGGCCCACGTGAAGAACCGCGACACCCTGACCATGACCGTGACGGCGACCATCGCCGGCGCGATCTCGGCCCTGGCCAATTTCGCGTTCTTCTTCGGCGGCTCGCGCGACGAGGAGGGCAACGGCGGTGGCTTGGGCGGCATGATCGGCGCGATCGCCATCGCCATCCTGGCGCCGATCGCCGCCATGCTGGTGCAGGTGGCGATCAGCCGGGCCCGCGAGTACGAGGCCGACCGCATCGGCGCCCAGATCGGCGGCGACTCGGAAGCCCTGGCCCGCGCCCTGGAGAAGATCGAGGCCTATGCCCGCGGCGGCTACGTGAACCACGACGCCGAGCGCAATCCGGCCACGGCCCACATGTTCATCATCAACCCGCTGAACGGGAAGGGCGCGGACAATCTGTTCTCGACCCACCCGGCGACCCACAACCGCGTCGAGGCGCTGATGCGGCTCGGTGTGGGGCAGGGGGCGCGACGAGCGGCGGTTCCGGTGTCGGAGCCGGCGGTGCGGCTGCCGAGCCGTGGCGCCGGTCCCTGGGGATGACAGCGCCTACGGCGCCACCGGCAGCACGGGATTGTACTCCCAGCTCCAGGGCATGCCGACATCGCCCAGGGCCGCGTTGACCAGAGGCGGGAAGATCCGACGGCCGACGCCGCTGTTGCTGAGCAGGACGACGCATCGCCGACCCTTCTCAACGCAGATCAGGACGTTGTCGGTGATGTCGTTGTGGCCGCCCTTGTAGAAGACATGACCTTGCGGGCCGTCGAACACCACCACGCCGATCCCGGCGGCCAGGCCGATCTTTCGGTTGTCGGGATTGTCCTTGATCAGGAACGGCGGAAACTGGTTCTGGCTGACGATCGGGAAGCTTCCCCTCGCCAGTTCCGCCCGCGCCTTGGCCGACAGGCCCCAACCCGAGGTTATGGCCGCCGCCAGCTTGCTCATGTCGCTAATCGTGGTGTCCAGCGAGCCGGCCGCGCGGACGCTGGAGCGATCGTCATGCTGCTCCCACCGGCCGTCTTCGTGCTGCCCGTCGGCCAGGTCGCTCCTGAAGTCGTCGCGCCAGATCATGTTTGAGCGGGTCATGCCCAGCGGCTGGAACAGGCGGCGGTCCATCTCGTCGCCGACCTTCAGGCCCAGACCCTCCTCGATGACGAACTGCGCCAGGTTCACACCCTCGTTCGAATAGGCGTACCGGCTGCCGGGCTCCAGGTTGAAGCGAAACTTGTTCTCCGGATCGTAGAAGCGCTGGTCGGCCAGGCCCGAGCTGTGGGTCAGGAGGCGGCGCAGGGTGATCGTCTTCCAGCGCTCGTCGACGCCGAGGTCGGCGTACTTCGAGTAGTCCGGCAACGGCTTGGGCAGGTACTCGGCGATCGGCCGGTCGAGGTCCAGCCTGCCCTCGTCGACCAGCATCATGACGTAGTAGGCAAACGTGGCCTTGGTGATCGAGGCGGCATACATGACGGTCGCAGGCGTCAGCGGATCGCCCCGGCCGTTGCGTACGCCCTTGGCGACGACGTGAGTGACCTTGCCGTTCTCGATCACGGCCATTGCCAGGCCCGGAACCTTGCCGACGGCCATCAGCCGGTCGATCTCGACATCGAGTTTCCGGCCGTCCACGGCGGCGAGCGCCGGGGTCGCCAAAGCGCCGGCCAGGGACGCGACCAGCAGAACCGAACGAAGACGCAAGATACGCTCCCCAGACAAAAGGCGCTCGAGGCTGGTCATGCCGCCAGCCGTGGGCGATCTTCAACCCGGTTTTGTCGGTTCGTACAGAGGTCGATGAGCGTCGTCTTTTCGCGCAGGGGTTTCGTGCTGGCTGGAACGGCCCTTGGGCTGGCCGGCTGCGCGACCATGCCCGTGCTGACGGCCGCCGCGCCCGGAGAGACCTTTACGGAGCTGGAGCCGCTGCTGGCGGTCGAGGCGCGGCCTGACGCCCTGGTCATCCGGGTGACGTCGAAAGGCTGCGCGACAAAGGCCGACTTCGTGTTCCACGTCGATCGCCAGCGGGGCCGCGCGGTGGTCGCGTTCGCGCGGCGGCGGCTGGAGACCTGCAAGGGGCCGGCAGGAACCCTCGAGTTGCGGTTCGGCTACGACGAGCTGGGTCTGACGCGCGGCGAGCGCATCATCATCGCCAATCCGATCAGCCCCTCGGCGTGAACCGTTCGATCATCCAGGGCAGGACGCGCGCGGGGCGCTTGGTGACGATGTCGAGCAGCACCCAGTCGGTGCGGCTCTGGGCGCACATCTCGCCGTCCGGGCCGTCGATGCGGACATAGCGCTCGAAGCGCGGGCCCCTCAGCTCGCCGACCCAGGTACAGCCCGTGGCGATTTCGCCGGGCAGCAGTTCACGGCGGTAGTCGATCTCGTGGCGGCGGGCGATCCAGCTCCAGGGCGCGCGCTGCTCGTCGCTCGCCCAGGCTTCCCAGTGGGCGATGGCCAGGTCCTGGGCCCAGGCCAGATAGACCACGTTGTTGACGTGGCCGTTGGCGTCGATGTCCGACGCCTTGGGCTCGAAGGTCAGGGAGAACGCGTCCGATGGCGGGACGAAGAGCCGGCTCACGCGCGGATCACGCGGCGAGGACGCCTTGCTCGGTGAGGAAGGTCTTCAGCTCGCCCGACTGGAACATCTCGCGGATGATGTCGCTGCCGCCGACGAACTCGCCCTTCACGTACAGCTGCGGGATGGTCGGCCAGTCGGTGAAGGTCTTGATGCCCTGGCGCAGGTCGTCGTCCTGCAGGACGTCGACGCCGACGAACTCGACGCCCAGGTGATCGAGGATCTGGACGACGACCGACGAGAAGCCGCAGCGCGGCTGGTCCGGCACGCCCTTCATGAACACCACCACCGGATGCTCGGCGACGGTCTTGGCGATGAAGTCCAGGGCGGGGGAGGAGGCGACGTCGGTCATGATAATTTCGTCCTAGGCGAAGTCTTCAGCTAGGCGCCATGGGGCTTTGGGTCAAGTGCGACCCGCTGCCTTCTCGCGTTCCTGGGCCGAGAAACGGGCCATATCGATCTGGGCGCGGACGTCGTCGGGCAGGTCGCGCTCGACCCCGCAGGCCAGGCGTTTGACGTCGGCGGGGGTGTCGGCGATGACCAGCACGGTGGCCAGGGAAGGTTCGGTCAGGGCGTAGGCCAGGCAGATCGCCTCGTCGCTCCAGCCGGGCGTATCGCGCAGGAACCCATAGCCGCCCACGTCGGCCAGCGGGTCGGTGCGCCGTCGCCACAGCGACGGCCTGGGCGCGGACCGTTCGCCGCCGTCGCGCAGGGTCTGCGGCCAGAAGTCCTCGCCGATCACGGCCAGGTCGGCCTGAGCGGCTTGGCGGAGGCGCTGACGGTCCGCCCAGCCGGAAGACAGGTTGAAGGGCAGAGAGACCGCCGTCACCAGGTCGTTCTCCAGCAGGCTCGGATCGATGTCGCCGCGGCTGGCGACGCCAAGACCTCGCAGGGCGTGGCTTTCGTGCAGCGACCGCAGCCCTGCCTCGATGGTCGGCGGCAGCGACGGGCCGCGCGGGTCGTTGACCAGGACGAGATCGAGATAGGACAGGCCCAGCCCCTCAAGGGCCTGCCGCTCCAGGACGGCGGCGTCATCGCGCATCCGCCAGGTCAGGAACAGCCGGTCGCGTTCGACGGACGCGAACGCTTCGCCCGCGCCCCTCAGCAGCTCGGGGGAGGCGCCCTCGATCTGGAAGCTGGTGACGCCGTGCTCCAGCGCCGCCAGCACCAGGGCGCGCCAGTTCTGGGGCCCCAGGCGCGCGCCGTCGACCAGACGCAGGGTCAGCGCCGAGACCGCCGGGCCGGATGCGCCGAAGGGGCGATAGCGCAAGGCGTCTCCTACTCGGCCGGGGCGGCCGTTTCGAGGGCCAGGGCGTGCAGGGTTCCGCCCAGCACGTCGGCCAGGGCCTTGTTGACCAGTTGGTGCTGACGCACGCGGGGCAGGCCCTTGAAGGCGGGCGAGACGATGCGGGCCTTCCAATGGTCGTTATCGCCGGCCAGGTCGGTCAGCACGATCTCGGAGTCGGGAAAGGCCGCGGTGAGGCGGGCCTCGAGTTCGGCATGGGACATGGGCACGGGAAACGCTCCGATCTTTGGTCGCTGGGAGATTTAGTTGAATTCGCCGCGCGGCGCACGGCATGTAGTCGGCATGATCGTCATTTCCCGTCGCCCGCTGGCCCTGATCGCCGCCGCTCTGTTCGTCGCGGCCGCCGCGCCGGCCCTCGCGGGCCCGGGCGACAAGGCCCTGGACGACGTTCGCATCCTTTCCGCCGACGACATGCAGGGCCGCGCGCCCGGCACGCCGGGCTCTGAGAAGGCCCGGGCCTATATCCTGTCGCGCTTCGCCGAGATCGGCCTTTCGCCCCTCGGCGACCGGTTCGAGCAACCGTTCACCTTCGCCAAGCGCGACGGCTCGACCGTCCAGGGGACCAATCTGATCGCCCGCATCAAGGGGACCGAAAGCGGCAAGGCGATGGTCGTCTCGGCCCACTACGACCATCTGGGCGTCCGCGACGGCCAAATCTACAACGGCGCCGACGACAACGCTTCGGGCGTGGCCGGCTTGCTGGCGGTGGCCGAGGCCTTCAAGGCCAAGCCGCCCAGGCACGACGTGATCCTGGCGGTGGTCGACGCCGAGGAGGGCGGTCTACGCGGCACCAGGGCCTTTGTCGCCGCGCCGCCGGTCCCGCTGGCGACCATCGCGCTGAACGTCAACTTCGACATGCTGAGCAAGAACCAGAAGAACGAACTCTATGTCGCTGGTACCGCGCCGTTCCCCTATCTGAAGCCGATCCTGGTCAAGGTCGCCACGACCGCGCCGGTGACCCTGAAGCTGGGCCACGACACCGACGCCGACGGCAAGGAGAACAACTGGACCAATCAGTCCGACCACTACGCCTTTGGCGAGAAGGGCGTGCCCTGGGTCTATTTCGGGGTCGAGGACCATCCCGAGTACCACAAGCCGACCGACGACTTCGCCACCGTGCCCCAGGACTTCTTCAAGCGGTCGGTGGCGACCGTGGTCCAGGCCAGCCAGGCCCTCGAACGCGATCTGGACGACGTGGCCAAGGCGTCGGGGCGCTAAGCTCCCGGTTTCATTGAAAATTCGCGTCGCGACCAATTGTCGCCGCGACGGGCGGGCCAGCATGGCGTCTCCTTAGATGAGGAGGCGTCAACGTGAGTCCCCGAGTAGCCGCGTGATCAATCCGGCCATCGTGAAAAACCGAATCCTGCAGACCGCGCCGGCGGTCGCCGTCATCGTGGGCGCCGCCCTGGCGGCGGACTATGCCCTCAACGTGCTGTTCCTGCGCCGGCCCGAGCACTTCACGCCGCTGACCACCTTGGCCATCGCCACCATCGTCGCCACGCCCCTGGCCTATTGGTGGACCAGCCAGCGGCTACGGGTCGAGCAGATGCGCGACGATCTGAGCGCCAGCGTCCGGGCCAAGCAGAAGGCGATCGAGGGGGCCGAGGAGGCCCTGGCCAAGTACCGCGAGGCCGAACGCCTCTACCGGCTTCTCGGCGACAACCTGACCGACCACGTGGCGCTGTGGTCGCCGAAGGGCGAGCGCCTCTACAGCTCGCCCAGCATCCAGCGGATCACCGGCTACAGCGCCGAGGAGTTCATGGCTCTGCCGCCCTCGGCCATGGTCAGCCCAGCCGACTTCAAGCGCGTCCAAGGGATCATCCGCGGCCTGACGCCGGGTGGCCCGCCGGTCAGCGCCGACTACGAGTGCTTCCGCAAGGACGGCTCGACGATCTGGCTGGAGAGTTCGTATTCCCGGCTGGGGGATGGGTCGAACATCCTGCTGGTCACCTCGCGCGACATCACCGAGCGCAAGCGTCTGGAGCTGGACATCGCCAAGGCCCTGGAGCTGGCCGAGGCGGCTTCGGCGGCCAAGTCCGACTTCCTGGCCAACATGACCCACGAGCTGCGCACGCCCCTGACGGCGATCATCGGCTTTTCCGAGGTGCTGCGGCGCTCGCGCGGCCTGAACAAGACCGCCGCCCGACAGGTCGGACACATCCTGGACGCCAGCCACACCCTGCTCAGCGTCGTCAACGACGTGCTGGACTTCTCGCGGCTGGAGGCGGGCGGGCTGGAGCTGGATCCGGGTCCGTTCGATCCGGCCGCCATGGCCTCGTCCTGCGCGGCCCTGGTGGAGGAGCGCGCGACGGCCAAGGGCATCCAGGTCGTCATCCGGACCGGCAAGGCCCTGCAGCCGATGAACCTGGATGGCCCACGCCTGTCCCAGGTGCTGCTGAACTTCCTGTCGAACGCGGTGAAGTTCACCGCTCGTGGCGCGATCACCGTGGCGCTCAGCCAAGTAGTCGAGAGCGAGGGCGATGGCCGTTGGGCGCTGCTGCGCGGCGAGGTGATCGACACCGGCATCGGCATCTCGCCCGATAACCGCGAAGCCATCTTCGATCGCTTCTCCCAGGCCGACGCGGCGGTGTCGCGCCGGTTCGGCGGCACCGGCCTGGGCCTGGCCATCTCGCGGCGGATCATCGAGCGGATGGACGGCAAGATCGGTGTCGACAGCGTCGAGGGCGAAGGCTCGACCTTCTGGTTCGAGGTGCGCGGCCCGCTGGCCGAACTGCCCGCGCTGGAGTCCGAGGCGATGTCACCGTTGGGCGCCGAGGCCGGGGTGCGCCTGCTGCTGGTCGAGGACAACGCCGTCAATCGCGAGCTGATCCACGCCATGCTGGAGCCGTTCGGCGTCGAGGTCGAGACCGCCAACGACGGCGTGGCCGGCGTCGAGGCCATGCGCCAGGGCCACTACGACCTGGTGCTGATGGATGTGCAGATGCCGGTGATGGACGGCCTGACCGCCACCCGCAAGATCCGCGCCATGGAAGGCGCGCGGGGCGCGGCCACGCCGATCGTGGCCATGACCGCCAACGTCCTGCCCGAACAGATCACCAACTGCCTGGCCGCCGGCATGGACGACCACCTGGGCAAGCCCATCAACCCGACCCGGCTGCTGGAGATGGTGGCGCGGTGGTCCGGCCGCACGCACGGGGCTTAGGGGAGCTGGAAACGCCTGACGCCGATCTCGAAGGAGATCAGCTCAAGCTGACCCTGGCTGGGAGGGATCGCGCATCAGAACTCTTCCCAGTTCTCGGTCTTCAGGGCGGCGTTGCCGTCCATGCCTGGACGATTGGCGGCGAAGGCCTGGGCTCTCTGCTGGGCGGCGTGAACGGGCGAGGCTTGCGGTCTGGGCGCGGGACGCGCGGCCTGGCCGGCGCCACCGAACTGGAACTGGCCGATCAGATCGCCCAGCACCAGCGTCTCCTCACGCAGCGAGTGGGCGGCCGCGGTCGCTTCCTCGACCATGGCGGCGTTCTGCTGGGTGACCTGATCCATCTGGTTGACGGCGGCGTTGACCTCGTTGAGGCCGGTCGCCTGCTCCTGGGACGAGGTGGCGATTTCGGAGATCAGGGCGTCGATCTGGGCCACCTTGTCGACGATCATGGACAAGGCTTGGCCGGTGTCGCCCACCAGTTTCACGCCACGGCCGACTTGGGACGTGCTGCTGGCGATCAAGGTCTTGATCTCCTTGGCGGCGTCGGCGCTGCGCTGGGCCAGGGCCCGCACCTCCTGGGCGACGACCGCGAAGCCGCGGCCAGCCTCGCCGGCGCGAGCCGCCTCGACCCCGGCGTTCAGGGCCAGGAGGTTCGTCTGGAAGGCGATCTCGTCGATGACACCGATGATCTGGGTGATCTGACCCGAGCTTTGCTCGATCTCGCCCATCGCCTGCACCGCCTCGCGCATCACCGCGCCGGATTGCTCGGCTTCGCCGCGCGTACTCGAGGCGGCGGTCGAGGCTTGCTTGGCGTTCTCGGCCGCGCGTTTGACGGTGGCCGTGATCTCGTCGAGCGCGGCGGCGGTCTCCTCCAGACTGGCGGCCTGCTGCTCGGTGCGCTTGGAAAGATCGTCCGACGAACTGCGGATCTCCTCGGTGCCGGCCTTGATGGTTTCGGCCGTGCGCCCGACCTGCTGCATGGCGCTCTGCAGGGTCTCGAGCGCTTGGTTGAAGTCGAGACGCAGCTGATCCAGTTCGGGGATGAACGCCTTGTCGATCCGTTGCTGCAAATCCCCGCGCGCCAGTAACGTAAGCGCCTCGCCGATCTCGTTCACCGCCTCGACGCGCTTGGTGACGTCGGTGGCGAACTTGACGATCTTCATCACCTTGCCGTTCTCATCGATGATCGGATTGTACGAGCCTTGGATGGTGACGCTCACGTCCCCCTTGCCGACACGCTTGAACTCCGCGGCCTTGTATTCGCCGCGCGTCAGGCTGCTCCAGAAGTCCGCATAGTCCTGGCTGTCGCGGTAAGACGGCTCCACGAACATGCTGTGCTTGCGGCCGACCACCTCGCTGGCCGTATAGCCCATGGTCTTGAGGAAGTTCTCGTTCGCCTCGATGATCGTGCCGTCCAACTCGAACGCGATCATCGCCTGCGATCGCCCGATCGCGGCGATCTGCGCGGCGTAGTCCACGTTCAGCAAACGCTCCTTGGCGTTAGCCCATTCGACCACGAACCCGGTAACCTTGCCGCCTTCGAGCAGCGGCGTGACCAGCAGATCGAACGCCAGGGCGCCGACGCGGATCGTGGCCGTGTGCGGCTTGGTCAGCTTGGCCAGCATGTTCCGCTGGTGCGACGGGTTCTTGTGGAAGATGTCGATGTTGCTGCCGACCAGCTTTGCGACGCTGAAGTTGGGCAGCTCCTTGCGGATATCCGCCTCGTTCTCGCTCAGCAGCGCCGTCACGGCGCTGTTCAGGTACGTAATGTTGAGGTTGGCGTCCGCGACCATGACATTGGCGCGCAGCGCTTCTATCACCTTCACGCCGTCCAAGGACTTCCGAATTCTCATCGATTTCAGCATTGACCGACAATCCCGCTTTGTTTCGCTGAACGCTAAAGCAGCGCGACTGCAATCAGGGCGCGCGGATGACAAACTGAAATCCAATACAGTATGAAATGGTTAAGGCATCGCTTAGTGGGCGTCGGAGCTTCTCGTGTGTGCAGATATGTCGCACCAATACCTAGCCCGTAGTGACGTGGAATTCTTCCGTTAAAGCCACGATAGAGAAGAGGCGCTTCAAACCTGGGGTCGAATACGCTTTCGCGTGTCATGTACCTGGTTTCAACCTCAGTTTGCGCGTCGTGCGACGAGACAACCAGCTGGGTGATGACCTCGGTGCGCTGTCTTCGAACGGTCTGTCATCGAACCGTTTTGGTGCCGCGTCATAGACGCCGCATGGCGGCGATCGAGCAGCGGAGCCGCGAAGGCGGCGTGGAGCGGGAGGCGCTGCAGCGCTCTGCCTATGGTGCGGGGCACTTCGCCAAGAGCCTGGCCTGGACGTTCACTGACCTGCTGCTGGCCTATTACGCGAATGTGCGCGTGGGGCTGTCCGCGCGCGAAACCGGGCTGCTGCTGTTTCTGTCGATGGCCTATGGCGCGGCGCTGGACGCGGTCGTCGCCTATGTCTTGCGTCATGCCGAGGGAAGCCGACGCCGCATTCTGCAGATCCAGTTCCTGGCGGGACTCGTCACGGCCGCCGCCCTGCTGGTGGTGTTCCTGCCGCGCTTCGGGAGCGTCGCGCCGTTCACCTACCTGATCGTCACGCTCGGCCTCTTGCGCACCGGCTACGCGGTCTATGACGTCGCCCAGAACGCCCTGGTTTCGCTACTGCCCGCCGACGAGGCGGACGCCCATCGTTACGTGGTGCTGCGCCAGACGCTTAGCGCCGTGGCGCGGCTTTGCGTGGCGGCGCTGTCATTCCTGATCGTGGACAAGACCGCGCCGGCCGGGCGGGAGGTCCTGCTGGCGGGCGCGATCGCTATGTTAATCGTGGCAACGGCAAGCTGGATTTTGGCCTGGGCCGGTCCTGCGCGGGCGGTTCCCCAGCGCCCGGCCGCGGTCGGCCTTCGTCTGCCGCGCGGGGCCGCTCGCCTGCTGCTGGCCGCCGCCGTTCATTCCGGGCCGTTCAGCATGACGGCGCGCATGCTGACTTTCGTCGAACGCGGCGGTCCCGACGACCATACGGGCGCATCTCTACTGTTCGCCCTGGTCCTGGGAACCCTGATCGGCCCAATCACCATCGGTCGCCTGCGACATGAGGCGGGCGGACCTGGAGTCGCTCTAGCCTTCGCCGCGCTCGGCGTCGTCGCCGGCGCCGGGTTCCTGGTCGATCCTTGGTCCGGCGTGCCCGCGCTGGTCGCCTGTTGCGCCTACGGCGTCAGCCTGGGCGCGACCATGACGCTGTTCTGGCGCGGCATGAGCGCGGTGGTCCGAGACCATGCGCGTCGCACGGGCGAACGCACCGACCTTGCCGCCTTCGCCCTGCTCACGGCTTCGCTGAAACTGGCTTCGGCGGTGTTTGGCGGCGCCGTGGGCCTGTCGCTGGACGGGTTCCGAGCGGGCCAGTGGACGACGTTGCTGGGACTGGGCGTGGTGACGACCCTGGGCGGCGTCTGTTTCGTCGCCCTGATCGCGCCGGTTGAAAGGGGCCGCGCACCCCAGCACGTTTAATAGTTCACACAAAAGAAATAAGGGCGAAGGCCCGTCCCACGCCCTGGAGCGCCCATGCGGTCGTCGCCCGCCATCCACCTTTCCGAGGATCAGAAGCGCATCGTCTGGCGCCTGCGGACAGGCGGGCCGGCGTCGCGGACCGAGCTGGCGCGCGATCTTGGCATTCACAACGGCGCCTTGACCCGTCTCAGTCGGGAGCTGATCGCGCTCGGCGTGGTCGAGGAGCAGGATCAGGGCGAACGGCCGGCGCGGGGACGGCCCACGATGCCGCTGACCGTGTCCGACCGCGCCGGCTATGCCGCCGGCGCCACGGTGCATCCCGGCTGGCTCGAGCTGTCCCTGGTCAATTTCGCCGGCGAGGTCGTCGCGCGCGACATCGAGCCGATCGAGAGCGACGATCCCGCCGATTTCGCCGAAGCCGTCGGGCGGCGGCTGCGCGGTCTGGCCGTGAGCCACAATATGCTGCGCTCGCGGTTCCTGGGGCTGGGCGTGGGGATACCGGGACCGGCGATCATCGCGCGCCCCAATCACTGGTGGGCCGTCGAATGGTTGCGAGGCTGGCGTGATCTGGATCTCGCCGCCTTCCTGAGCGAACGCCTCGACCTGCCGGTCTGGCTGCAAAACGACTCCAGCGCCGCGGCCCTGGCCGAATACTACACGGGCAGCCTGATCCGCGTCTGCGACTCCGCGCTGGTGCTTTTCATCGGCCATGGCGTCGGCGGCGGGGTGATCGCCGGGCGCGAGATGTTCGTGGGCGAGTATGGCAATGCTGGCGAGGTCGGACGTCTGTATCCCGGCGGCGGGCGGCCGCGTCCGTCCGGCATCGACCTGCTGGCCACGCTGCGCGCGGCGGGCGCGGAGGTCTCGTCCTTGCTCGAGGTCGAGGATTGCCTGCGGACCCATCCCGGCGTGATCGCGGACTGGATCGGCCGGGCGGCGACGCAGCTGGAACTGGTGGTCAACGCCGGTCTGGTCTGGATGGACCCCGGCGCCGTGGTGATCTCGGGCGCGCTGCCTCTGCCTGTTCTGGACGGTCTGGCGAGACACCTGGAGCGTTCCACCCGAACCTTCATGACGCCGGAGGAACCGCCGCATCTGTCGCCGCCGCTGGTCAAGGCCTCGACCCTGGGCAGCAGCGCCGTGTCGATCGGCGCGGCGTTGTTGCCGATCCATGAAATCGGTCGCCCCGGTTCCAATGGCTGATCCGATTTATTTCCAAAGAAATAAATAAATCTGTCGCCGCCCAGCCTTACTCGGCCCTCCCATAGCGCCGTCCGGCGCACGAAAATCTGGGGTTGGGCCATGAAAAAGCATCTCATCCACAGCGTCGCGATCGGCGCGGTTCTCTGCGCCGCGACGCCGGCCTTGGCGCAAACCCGAGACGATCCGGCCGCGACGGTCGATGCGATCGTCGTCACCGGCATCCGCCGCGCCAACGTCAAGGCGATCGACAGCAAGCTGAAGGCGAGCGGCATCGTCGATGTCGTGGGCTCCAACGAGGTCCAGGCTCTGCCCGACCTGACCATCGTCGAGGCCCTGCGCCGTGTGCCTGGCCTGTCGGTCCTGCCGGCCACGGACAATGAGCACCCGCGTGATGAAGCCGCGACGCCGGTGATCCGGGGCCTGGGCCCGGCGTACAACAATGTCACCATCGATGGCTCGCCCATCGCCTCGCCGGGCACGCCCAACGGCAATCTCGGCTCGATTGGCCGGGGCGTGCGCCTCGACATCCTGCCCTCGTCGATGATCAGCGAGATGGCGGTGACCAAGACCTTCACCGCCGATCTCGACCCCAACGCCGTGGGCGGAGCGATCGACCTGCGCACCCGCAGCGCCTTCGCCGGCGGCGGCAAGCCGTTCTTCACGTTCGAGATCGCCGGCGGAGGCGCCAACGACCAAGGCCAGCCGCGCAAGCAGTCGCCGATCGGCGGCCGCGTCCAGACCACGGGCAGCTTCACCTTCGGTCCGGACGGCAGATACGGCCTGACGGCCTCGGCCAACTATCAGAAGCTGGACACCTTCACCGAGACCCATATGACCACCGACACGGTGCATGCGGGGTTCTACAATGACGCGGGCGTCCTTCAGAGCGGCGAGAACCTGGGCAACGGCTTCGCCGTGCCGCAGCAGGATAAGTATTGGTACGTCCAGGACCGCCGCGCTCGCTATGGCCTGACCCTGAAGGGCGAGGCCAATTTCACCGACACGCTCTACGGCTTCGTCACGGGGGGACTCTACCGCTTCCAGGACACCATGGAGCGCAACGAGATCATCCTGGACTCCAATCAGCGCGGGACGGTGCTGAACCAGACCGCGACCAGCGGCCAGTACGCCAAGGGCGACGTCGAGGTCGGCTTCGAGCACGCCAACATCATCACCAACACCCAGCTGATCCAGGCTGGGCTGGACTGGAAGATCGGCGACGACCAGGTGCTGACCGCTCGCGGATCGATCTCGCGCGCGACCTATCGCGAGCCGATGACGATGATCAAATACATCACCAACGCCGCCTATGGCGCGCCGGGCACGAGCACCGGGGCCAGCGTCGTTCCCACCGCCGCCTACGCCTTCACCTACGACACCAGCCGGTTCAACCAGCGGTTCAACATGAACCCGGCGGCGTTCTACGACCTCTCCGCCTACAAGGCCTTCTACTACCGGCCCGACTACAAGCGCTCGGCCAGCGACAATATCTACAGCGGCCGGATAGACTGGCGGAAGAACCAGGATCGCGACGCGCGCGGCTGGGGCTTCGCGGCGGGCGTCAGCTACGTTCAAGACACGCCGGAATACAACGTCTACCGGGTCGAGTACGGGCCCAACACCAGCGCGACGCCGTTTACGCTGGCGACCGCGGCGGGACCCGCCGGCGCGCCGCTGCGCTATTCCGACGGCCTGTTCCTGCTGACCATCGATCCGGTCAAGGCCGCCGCCCAATGGGAGGCCGCCCGCGCCGCTGGCGGCCTGAACCGCACCGACCAGAGCAATTTCAGCAACCAGGACAATTTCGAACACCGCGAGCGAACCCTCGGGGCCTATGGCATCGTCGCCTACGCCACCGACAAGCTGAAGGCGCAGTTTGGCCTGCACGAGGACTCGACCAGGCAGGACACTACCGGTCGCGCGCGCGTCGCCAACGTTTGGACCAGGCTGCCGACCCAGTCGTCCTACGACTTCCTGCTGCCCTCGGGACTGGTGACCTACGACATCACGCCGACGATCGATCTCCGCTTCGGCGCTAGCCAGACCATCGGCCGCCCCAGCTACGACAGCTACGCGGCCCGGACCGCGATCAACTTCACCCAGACCAGCGACAAGGGAAATCCCAATGCGACGGGTGTGAGCGTCACGGTCGGCAATCCGGACATCAAGCCGCGCCTGTCGACCAATCTCGACCTGGCGTTCGACTGGCGCCTGTCCAACCGCTACGGCGGGCTGGTCTCGGTTGCGGTGTTCAACAAGGACATCAAGGACGAGATCTTCAACACCGCTTCGCAGGGCTTCACCTATGACGGCGTGACCTATGTCAACGCCGTGGTCTCCCGGCCGGTCAACGCCAGCAAGGCCTCGGTGCGCGGCGTCGAGGCCAACCTGATCGTCAACTCCCTGGAGTGGATCCATCCCTGGCTGAAGGACGTGGGCGTCAGCGGCAACTGGAGCCAGTTGGACGGCGAGCTCAAGGTGCTGCGCTCCAGCGGCGTGACGCGCACGCTCGATCGTCTGACGGGGCAGCCCGACCAGACTCGCAACGCGACCATCTTCTACAGCCATGCGGGCCTGGAACTGCGGGCCGCCTACAACCACCAGGGCAAGGCTCTGCGCTCGATCACGCCGGACATTGCCTGGCAGGACCTCTATTGGGCGCCGTGCGATCAGGTGGATGTCCAGGCGACTTATGAGGTTCGTCCGGGCCTGACGGTCTATGGCCAGGCCAGCAACCTGACCCACACCCGCATGACCAGCCTCTACGGACCTTACAAGAACCTGCTGAAGGACACCTATTCGGTGCCCACCGTCTTCTGGCTGGGCGTGCGCTTTACGCCACGTTTCTAGCCGAAGGGCAGGCGTGCGGGCGGACCGCGCGCCTCGCGGAGCGGCGCTTCATCCCCTGGCGTCGCTCCGCGCCCCTTTTCCAAAGAAACCCCGACGCCACGGAGATGGCCGCCATGCGCGAACACACAAGCCGGCTCGCCGGCCTCATGACGATGCTGCTGATGACCGGCGGCCTGGTCTCGGCGGCGCAGGCGTCGCCCGAGCAGGCGCTGCGCAAGCTGAACGACCCGAACGGCGGAGTCTTCGTGGTGGCGCACCGCGGCTGCCACAACGCCGCGCCATCGCGCGGCCTCTATGATCCGACGCCGGAGAATTCGCTGCGGGCCTTGGACCGGTGTGTCGCCTTGGGCGTCGACATGGTTGAGACCGACGTCCGTCGCACCAAGGATGGCGTGCTCGTGATCATGCACGACGAGACCGTCAATCGCACGACCAATGGCGCGGGCCGGGTGGCAGACATGACGGCGGCCGACTTCAAGCGCTTGCGCCTTCGCCAGAACTTCGGTGGCGCGATGTCGCCGATGCTGACCGACGAGGCGCCGTCCACCCTGGATGAATACATGGCGCACGCCAGGGGCCGCATCATGCTGAACCTGGACATCAAGGAGCCGATACACGCCGAGGTCGCGGCCGCGGTGGTCAAGGCGGGGTTGGCCGACCAGATGCTGATCAAGGCCGACGCCCTGCCGGACACGCCGCCCCTGACCGACGCGGCGCCGTTCCGCGACACGTTGTTCATGCCGATGATCAATGCGGTGAAGCCGGGGCAGGGGCCGGACCTCGCCGCGGTCGTGACGCGGCAGGCCTCGGGCCATCGCAAGATCCCGGCGGTAGAACTGGTGTTCCTCGCGCCCGAGAGCTTTGTCGCGGTTCGACAGGCCGCTCGCCAGGCGGGGCTGAGGCTCTGGAACAACACGCTGACGGCGGTCGGGGTGATCGGGGTGACCAGTTATGGCGGCGACCTGGACGCCTTGCGCGCTCCGGACCTTGTTTGGGGACGCCAGATCACGGCGGGTGTTTCGATCTTCCAGACCGACGAGCCAGCGGCGCTCCTGGATTATCTGGCGACTCGGAAGACGAACTAGACCGGCCGGCCTCGGAACGACGACCTCGCCTTCCGCGCGCCTGCCAGGCGGCGGATCGCCGTAGGCCTCTATTCCCGAGGCTCGCCATTCTCCCAGAAATAGGCGTCGCGGACCGGGTCGTAGAAGTAGAAGCGGCCAACGTAGCGATCGAAGAACTGGCGACGGTTCGGCGCGTAGGGGCGGGCGTCGGTCCTGGCCGTCGGGCGCTCCTCGACGCGATCGGTGGCGATCTCGTTGTTGTCGTCGGCCGGGCCGGCGGCGTGGTCGGTCGCGTGGGCCGGGGCTTCGTAGAACACCGTCGCGCCGGTCTCGCCCGCCACCGTGGCGGCGAAGCGCGAGGTGTCGGCGCCAACCAGGGTGATCAGCTTGGAGAAGCGGTTTGCGCCGTACTTCTCGTCATTGGTCACGTCGAATTCCAGGCGCAGTTGCACCTCGCACAGCAGGCCGTTGGGCTTCACCTCCTGGGTGATGCGGGCGACACCGCTGAGGCGGTCGTGCACCGCCTCGCGGCACGTGGCGTTGTCGGGCCACAGATAGTAATAGCGACCGATCAGGTCGTAGTTGGCGTTGGCCTCGTTGCGGCGCTTGAGGTCGTAGACCGCCACGACGTCGCGACCGCACGGATCGGCGGCCTGCGGGCTGATGCGCTGCACGCCCCGGTACGAGGCCTTGAAGGCCAGGGAGCCGGCGAACTTCTGGGCCTGATCGCAGTCGCCGCGAAAAGCGCTCTGGGCCTGGGCCTGGGTCGTCGCTCCGGACAGCAGCAGGGCGGCGGCCGCGGCCGCCAGGGATCGGGTCATGGTCTGGCTCCTCGGCAGGTGGCGACGGCGCGCACCTGGCAGTAGTTGACGCCGTTGGGGCAGATGGTGTCGCCGGCCCGCACCGCGATCGTCTCGCCGCCTTCGCTATCGCAGACGGCGCGGCCGGCCAGGTCCAGCGCGGGCGAGAAGTCCGCGGTCGGGTCGACGCGGATGAAGGTCGAAGCCGTCCAGTTGCGCAGGACGGGCGCCGGAGCCGGCTTCGGCGTCGCGCGGACGACACGCGGCGTAGGTTTGGGCGACACGGGCTTGGGCGAGGCCGATTTGGGCGGCGTGGGCTTGGACGCGACGGCCTTTGGGACCGGCGGCTTGGCCTTGAACGCAGGCTTGGGTTCCGGCGCGGCCGTCTTCGTCGGCTTTGCCGCGAGGGGCTTCTCGACGGGCGGCGTGGGCGGCGGCGCGACCTCGATCGGCGGCGGCTTCATGGCCGCATCGATGCGGGCCAGGCCGCGCTCGGCCTCCCGCTGAAGGGCCGAACCGTCGCCCAACTGCGCGACGCGGGCGTAGAGGCCGCGCGCCTCGGCCAGGTGGTCGGCGTTATCGCCGGCCTGGGCTTCCAGGAACTGTCCCAGCGCCAGCACGGCGTCGGCGCGACTGCCTTCGGCGGCCTGGCGCAGGCGAACCTCGGCGGTAGCGGGGTCAGGCGCGCGACCGCCTTCGCCGTGCGCCAGCATCTGGCCCAGCGCTAGGGCGGCGTCGTCGCGCGCGCGCGCCGTGTCGGCCCGGCCGTCCTCGTCGGCGCCGGCGGCGCGCTGCAGCCAATCCAGGGCCTGGTAGGCGTAGGTCCCTCGATTGGGATTGGCGGTCTCACCGGCCCGCAGGCGATAGAAGGCCCCCAGCCGCTCCATGGCCGCCGGCTCGCCCGCCGCCGCCCGGGCTGAGGTCTGGGCGTCGAACCGCTCGGGTAGTTTCAGCCCCTGGGCTGGCGCGTCGGCGCAGCGCAGGCGCCAGACGCCGCCGGCCGAAATCCACTGGCAACCGGCCGGCGCCGCCGGAGCGGCCGCCGTGGGTGTGACGGCGCGGGGCGCGGGGCGCTGGGCGAGCTTGGGCCCGACCAGGGCGACCGCGGCGACGGCCGCGGCGGCCGCTACGCCTCCGGCGGCCCACCAGCCGAGCTTGCGGCGTCTGGGCGTTTCGCGGGCCAGGGTGAGCGGGGCGTCGGCGGTCTCTGGTTGCTCGGGCGTCTCGACGGCCATCGGCAGCGGCGGCAGGTCGAACGCGTCCGGCTCGGGCGGCGGGGCCTCCGCCGCGCCCTCGAACCAGGCGCCGGTCTCGGGGGGAGGTTCAGGCCTGACAGCCAAGTCCGGGCGTCGACGGGGCGCGCTTCGGTGGCGGGGGCGAGGCCGGCGTCGATCCCGGTGCGCAGCGCGGGGGAAGCGGCGACGTCGTCGGGCCAGGGGTTGTCGCCGGCCAGGCGGGCGGCCTGGTTGGCCGGGGGCGGGGGGCGGCCGGTCAGCAGGCGCTGGAGGAGGGCGCTGGCCGCGTAGAGATCGGCGGCCGGCCCGATCGGATGGCGCAGGGCGCCGTCATGGGCTTCCGGCGGCGCGTAGCCGGGCTCGACAAGGCCTTCCTGGCTGCGCAGCACGCGGAAGAACGGCCGACGGTCGACCATGAATCCGATCAGACGCACGGCGTCGCCATCGATCAGCACGGCGCGGGGCGAAAGATCGCCGTGGACGATCCCGGCCGCGTGCAGTTCCGTCAGCGCCTCGGCCAGGCGGCGGGCGAAGGCGGCGACCACCGGTTCGGCGACGGGGCCGGGATGCTCGGCCAGCCAGGCCTCCAGCGTCGGTTCGGCGGGCGGTTGCAGCCAGAAGACCCCGCTCGCCGCCCGGACGACGGTCTCTACCGGCAGGGCCGCGCGCGGCGCCTCGGCCTGCAGCTTTCGCCCGAGCGCTTCGAAGGCGTCCAGCGCGGCGGCGTATTGGGCCGTCGCTTCGGGGATCGGCGCGAAGCGCACAGCCTGTACGGTCTCGCCTTCGACGGCGAAGCGCTCCAGCGCGCCGGCGCGGCCCAGCGATCGCAGGCGCAGCGGCTTGCGATAACCGTCGACCTTCAGACGAAGTGGGGCCTGCGCCTGGAGCAAGGTCATGGCGTGTCTCCACAATCGGCGACGGCCCGGGACGCGGCCTCCAGGATCCGGTCGGCGTCCGGCGGCGACGGCGCATCGATCGGAGCCAGGGCGACGCGGATCGGCGTATCCGAACCGTCTCGATGCCAAACGCTTTCGACCCCGCCTCCGTTGAGCCCGAGCGTGGCGCGCATCAGGGCGGGATCAGCGGCGAGGCCGGAGCAGGCGAAAAAGTGCGGCCAATCGCGGGCCGCGGGACTGTCGGCGGCGACCTTCACAGTCATCCAGCGCGGGGCTTCGGCCTCGGTCGTCGGCGCGGGCGAGGGGCGGGCCATCCAGGCGCCGAGCCCGACGGCGGCCAACCACAGCACGGCGGGAATGGCGAGGAGCAGGCGCGAGCCGGGGCGATTCATTGTCCGCCTCCAGCGATCCACGCGTGGGCGGCCTGCGAGCGCAAGATGGCGGCGGCGACCGCCAAGGCTGGGGTCTCGGCCTGCCGCTTGTCTTGTAGGTTGACGACGATGGTCAAGCCGCGCACCGACTGGCCGTTCGCCTGCCGCACCGCGACGACGGCGATGGCGTGGCCGTCCAGCAGCGGCGGCTCGGCCGCGCGCAGCGGCAGGTCCATGACCCGGCCGTCCGGCTCGGGCTCGAAGTCTCCGGGTCGGCAATTGCGATAGCCGCAGGCATAGCGCTGCATCTCGGCCGCCGCCTGCTCGGCCAGGTCGCGCCGGCCGGCGACACGGACCTTGCAGCGGGTCTCCTTCAGGCCAAGGATCTGGCGCGTCGCCTCGGCCTTCGACTTGGGCGCGACATAGCCGAACTTCAGCACGCCCGCCGCAGTGTCCCAGCGCAGGCCGCAATCGCCACGCGCCAGCTGGCGCAGCAGGACCGGGCCGGGCTCGCTGGGAGCCTCGCCGGCCACCTTCATGGTGCCGGTCTTGCCGTAGAGGGTGACGTCCGGTGGATAGCCCATGGTGGCGAACTCTCGGCCCAGCCAGGCGGCGGTGCCGGTCTTTACGACGCGCGACAGACCGTCCAGCACCGGGGCGCGAACATGCGGGTTGCGCATCGGCAGCTGTGCCTCGGGCGGGCCGGCGGAGGCGGGGGTGAAGCGCGCGCGCACCGCCCGACCCGTGACGATCCGCGAATAGACCTCGGCCATCTTGATGGCGCTCCAGGTCGAGCGGCTGCCGCCCAGAACGGCCATCAGATAGTCGTTGCGGAACGAGGCGACGGCGTCGAAGCCCAGCCGTTCGCGCTCTGGCGAGGCTCCGGCCAGGGGCGAGGCGCAGGGCGGCGCCGCGCCGGTGAGGCCGCGCCAAACGGCGAGGTCGTAGCGGCAACCGCCGCCTTGGCCGGCGTCGAGGTCGAACAGCCGCGCCAGGCGGTCGGGCCAGGCCGGGCCGCGTCCAGGCGGCGGTCGCAGGACCCAGCCGAACGGTCCCGGCGCGGTCGCCTCGCCAAAGACCGGCAAGGGCGGGGCGTCGGTGCGGCTCTTGCCGTCCAGCGACCAGGCCTCGACCGGCCCCGGCGGGGCGCGCGGCGGGGCTGACGGCGCGGTCGGATCGCGATAGGCCAGCATCATCAGGGCCAGGGCGTAGCGGTTGTTGGAATGCTCCAGGAAGGTCGGGAAGTCGGTCATTCCCAGGCCGTGGTTGTCGAACCCACCCTTGCCGAGGTCCATGCCCAGCACGGTGCGGATGCGGCCCGTGCCGCCCCCCTGGATCTTCAGGCTGGCCAGGCCGGGATCGGCGTCGAGAATGGCCAGCGAGAATGGCCCCTTGACCATCGAGCCGACCGGCAGGCGCTCGAAATTGTGGTTCTGGTCCATCAGGTTCTGACCCCGGCGCGTGCGGCGCTGGGCCGGGGCGAGGTCGGTCTCGGCCAGGGGCCAGGATCCGACGGCCAGCACTTGGCCGGTCGTGGTGTCCATTACTGTCACCGCGGCCTTGAAGGCGTCGCCCGGGTCGGGCTTGGCGCCGGGCAGGGCGCTGGATCGCACCGTGGCGACGCCGGCGGCTAGAGCGTCCTGGGCGACCTGTTGCAGACGAGCGTCCAGCGACAGCCGGAGCGGCGCGGAGGAGCGACCGGTCATGGCGCGCTCGATCGGTTGGGCCAGGGGCTGGAGGGCGGGGAAATAGGCGCGGGCGCCCGACGGGGTGCTGTGGGCGATGTCGGCCGCGCCGCCGTCCAGGCGCAGGCGCAGCACCGACTGGCCGGTCCGCAAGGTGAGGGTCTCGCCGGGCGGCAGCGGCGTTAGGGTCACGTCGCCGTCGACGCGTGGGCGCGCGTCGCGGTCGCCCACGCGGATCTCCAGCATCGACGGGGTCTGCACCCGCACCACGGCCTGGTCGCCAACCAGCATGACCGAGCCGACGGCGTGAGGCGGCTGGTCGCCGTCCTTGAGACAGATCGATAGGGCGCGGCGCGGTTCGGCGGCGGCGGCTCTACGGGTCGGCATCAGGATGTCGCACGCGGCGGCGGGCGCGCCTTGCGGTTCCAGCCGGATTGGCGCGGGCGCGGGATTGCCCAGGGGCTGGAGACGAAGGCCCGGCGCTGCGCCGCCTCGGAACAGGATCGGCCCGGCCCAGGCGCCGCCCCCCGAATAGGGCCGGTCGATGTGGTGGGCGAAGGGATCGATGCCCTCGACCCATTGGCCGTCGTCGCTGAGCCTCCAAACGGCTGGATCCTGCAGGTCGGCGCGTAGGTATGAGGCGTTGACGAAGGCGCGCAGGCGTGGATCGCGACCGACCGGGCCGTCGCGCAGGGCGATGCGCGGCTCGCCCTCGTCGTCGTAGCGCACCGACAGCCACTGGCGCTGGGCGATGGCGTCGACCAGGCGATCGTAACCACTGGCGGGGCCCTGGCCGGAAGAGCGACCGAGCGCGGCCAGCACCGCCGGGGCGCCGGCGACCAGGCCGACCACGGCGATCAGCGGCGCGGCGATCGCCAGGGCGCGGCCCCAACCCGCGAAGCGCTTGGCGCGGCGGCTCATCGCCTGGCCTCCCGCGCCAGGCCCCAGACCGCCAGGGCGAACAGGATCGCGCCTTCCAGCAGGTCGCCGCCGGAGGTCGGGGCCAGCAGGTAGGCGTTGCGGCCGGTGAACGGGACGAGCTGGAGATTGGCCAGGGTCATGTAGGCCGCCGCGCCGAACAGGCACCACAGCGCCAGCAGGCCGGTGGCGCGACGGGTGTCGAGGACGGCGGCGCCCGTCATGCTCCAGACTGCGATCGGCGCGGCGGCCAGCAGAGCCAGGAAAAGGCCGGTGGCCAGGCGCCCGAATGGCGACATCAGGTGGACGGCGGTGAGATTGTCGGTGGCCTGGACCGGCTTCAGCGCGGTCAGGTTGGCCGGGGAAAGATAGCCGCGTCCCAGCAGTGAGCCGGTGTAGTCCGACAACTGCGCCGACCAGACCTTCAACGACTCCGCCTCGGTCGAGACATCGGCGCCCAGCGCCTCGGGGGCCGCGATCAGGTAGAGGCGCAGCAGATTCTGGCTGGCCTTGGCCTGGCGGTCCAAGGTGCTCAGGGCCTGCTCATCGCTGAGACCGCGCTGCATCTGGGCGGTGTGGCCGAGGCGGTCGGCATGGGCGGTTCCGATCGCCCCCAGGACAGGCAGGGCGATCAGCAGCGCCGCCGCCGCGATGGCCGGACCGGCCCACGGGATACGCGCGACGGAGCGACGCAAGGCCAGGCCCGCCGCAACCCCGGCGATGGGCAGGACCATCAAGGCGTAGCCGCTGTCACGCACCGTGAACGGCGCGACGAAGGTCGTCGCGACCAGCAACGCCCAGAACACGATCGGCCGGCCCCAGCCGCGGGGCTGGGTCTCCGACGCGGCCAGGAGCTTGCCGAAGCCAAGCAGGATCAGAGGCGTGTAGACGACGCTGATCGCCAGCACCGTCACCCCGAGGTCGATCCGCTCCTTCCAGCCGATCGCTCCGACGGCCAGGCGGACGACCAGCGCCGTGACCAGCAGCAGGACGCCGGAGCGCCACGGCGAGCCAGGCTCGGCCTCGCGCTTGAAACGCGCCGCCAGGCCGGCGCGCCAGACGACGGCTAGGCCCCAGATCGCGAGCAGCAGCAGGTTCAGGACGCTGAGGTGATGAGTCCAGGCCAGGACGCCGACCGCGGCCGCGGGCGGAGCGAGGTCCAGCGCCAGGTCATCGGCCTTGCGCGGCTCGCCCGTCCGCGCCCAGGCCAGCAGGGCGGCGGGGACAGCGACATAGGCGATGGCGGCGTCGCCGAGGATTTCCCGCCAGTCCAAGGTGGGGTCGGCTTCAGCGGCGGCCAGGCCGATCAGCAGTCGCAGGGCCAACAGGAGTTGCAGCAGGCTAAGGATCGTCCACAGCACTGGGCGGCGATTGAAGCGTTCGCGGCTGGTCAGCAGCAGGCTGGCGGTCCAGGCCAGGACGATCAGCACCGCCGGCCAGGGTGTCGCCAGCCGATCCAAGGACAGGTGGGCGGTGCGCAGGGCCGGGCCGGCGGCGGGGACGTCCAGCCGGGCGCGGGTGAAGGCGTCGCAGGCCGGACCTTGCGGCAAGCTCGGAGCCGAGCGCAGGGCGTCGGCGGTCAGACCGCCGACCACAGTGGCCTCCAGGCCCAGGCGGCGCGGCGCGGCGGCGCTATCGCAGCGGCCGATGATCTCGGTGGGCGGGGTGGCGAAGGCGATCTCTGCCTGGCCGTCGCGCTCGGCCAGGACCAGGCTGCGACGCAGCTGCAGGCGGCCGCGCCGCGCGTCCGGCCCGTCGAGCGCGCCATCGACGAAGCGCGGCTCGTAAACCTCGACCGACACCCCGGTTCCGAGCGCAATGGGGGCGGGCGCGGCATAGGGAACGACCCGACCGCCCCGAGCAATCCGCGCGCCGGGATCGGCCAGGACAATCGACCAGGCCGAGCCATTGAAGCCGCCTTGTTGGAACAGGAAGCTACGGGCCGGAACCCGCGCCGCGCCCTTGCCGACGCAGAGCCATCGGTCGCAGTCGCTCAGCACGCCGCCCGCCTTGGCGGTATCGGGGCGGGGGAAGAAATCGCGCAGCGGGTGGATCGCCTGGAGGGGCGTCCAGTCGTTGATGCCGCCGAACGCCAACAGGGTCTTTCGTTCGGGCATGGGCAGACCGGCTTCGGCGCCGGGACGCGCCGAGACCTCATCGTCGCGCCTGTCGGCCGGGACGAAGGTCCGGCCGCGCAGCACCGCCCACGCGGCGCCGGCGCGTTCGCAGGGCGCCTGGACGCAGACGGCGTCGCCCTCGGCGAAGGGCTGGGCGGCGGGCCAGGCCAGCTTACGGCCCTTGCGCAGGGCGATCACGGCGGGCGGCGGCGCGGCGTCGGAGCCGGCGACCACGAGCGCCAATGGCGGATTGTCGTCACCGGCCGATAGGTCCGGCCGCACGGTAGCGAAGCCGGCCGGCAAGCGTGGCACGACGAGGTCGTCGCGACTGGCGTCGCCGCCCAGGCTGAGGGGGAACTGGCGCACCTCGGCCGTAAGCCGCAGCAGCGACAGGCGCATGTCGCCCGTGCGGCCCTGGGCGGCCGCTATCAGCAGGCAGCCGACGACCAGGACGGCTGGCGCGACGATGCCGACGACCAAAGCCACGACGCGCTGGACCGACGGCTTGCGCCGCGCCGAAACGCTCTCCGTCGCCACGCGCCAGTAAGCCAGTCCGAGCACGAGGCAGATCACACCCAGCAGGACACCACTCATCCGCTGCCGGCCCTCCGCGCCACGCCGAAGGTGGAGCGCCCCAGGAGCCGCCAGTGATCGTGGGCTCGCTTCAGGACCAGCAGCCGCCATAGCGCCAGGCACAGCGCGGCGATTCCGACCAGGATCAGCACCGGCCAGCCCAAGGTTGGGCCGAGGGCGACGATGACCGGCGAGACCGCCGCCACGTGCTCGCCCGGCGCGGTGCAGAGACTGGCGTCGTCTCGCGCCAGGGCCCGCCGCGCCTCCCGAAACGCCGGGTCGCCGTCCATGCCGGTCCCCGAGCAGAGGTCATGCTTCAGCACCGCGCGCTGTGTCTCGCCCAACGCCGCGAGGCGTTCGGCGAAAGCCGGAGTCGGCGACGACCAGGGCTCCAACTGCGACAGGCCCAGCCGCTCGATCCATGGCCCGCCGCCGCGCGTCGGCGCCGCGCCGACCGTCGCCACGCCGAAGTTGGGCGTCAGGCCGAACGCCCAGATGAGAGCGATCAGGGCCATCAGGACCACGACACCGCTGGCCACCAGAGGGCCTATGCCGCCGCGCCGGCTCATGGGGCGGACTCCGCGACCGGCGCATCGGCCGGCGGACGACGCCGGAAGAGATTGGCCACGCCGTCCCAGGCGCGGCGCTTCTCGGTGTGCTCCTTCAGGCGCAGCAGGGCGCGGATCAGCTCCGTGACCCCGACATGGCCCAAGCGGTAGTTGATGGTCTTGGAGCCTCGCGCCACGCCCTCGAAGGCGGTGGCGAACTGGAAGCTGGCCAGCGCGAACCATTCGTCGATCTGGCGCGCCACGCCCGGCCTCAGGGTGTTCAGCATGGCGAAGGCGTCGGCCTTGCGTGGCTCGCGACGCAGGACCCGCAGCAGATGCGCCGCCTGCGGATGGCCCTGCAGCAGCCGTCGGATCGGCAGCTGCACCGCGTCGGACTTGTGGGTGAGGTCGTCGCTCTTGGACAGGACGATGAACATCGGCTTGGTCGGCTTCTCGCGCTCGGCCTCGCGGCTACGGTCGAATACGGCGTAGGCGTCCATCGACGGGTCGAGGTCGGGACCGCCGCGCTCCTCCATCACCACCATCATCTGAGCCATCAGGCCGACGCCGCTGATGTATTCGCCCAGCTCCTCGTGCTTGGAGGCCAGACGCTGCAGAGCCTGTTCGACGCCGCCCTCCAGCAGGCGTTTGCGTTCGCGCACCAGCGCCCTGAGCTTGGCCTGGGCCTTGCCGTCGCCGGCGTCCGTGGCCCTGCGGGCCTGGGAAATCTGCCGCTTCAGCGTCTCGACCTTGTCGATCAGCGCCTGGGCTGGGGGCAGGGTGGAGATGTCCACGGGGGCGCCTCGCCGGCCGCCGCGCGCCGCCACAGGACGTCGTGCGCCAGCTCCGACAGCAGGGTCTCGTCGGCCGGCAGCAGGGTCAGGAAGGCGTGGCCCGTGAAGATCAGGTGCCGCATCAGCGTGTTGGCCTCGCCCAGGAACGAGCCCTCCACGGCGCGCAAGAAGCGTTCGCCGGGGATGTCGATGACGTAGAAGTCGTTGGCGCCCTTTCGGAAACGGTGGGCGGTAAACAGCGTGGTGTTCTCCACGTCGCCCGGCGGCGCGCGACGCGGATAGCAGGCATAGGCGTCGCCCTCCTGCAACTCGTACTTCAGGCGGTTGAGGAACCAGGTCTTGCCGGCGGTCGGGAAACCCAGAAGCACCACGGTGAAGACGCCGGACTCGCGGATGCGGCGCAGGGTCTCGACATCCAGTTCGCGCGTGGTCTGGCCGACGATCGGCGCGACCGTGGCCGGTTCGGACTCCGCGACGGCCGGCGGCTCGGCCGAAGCGGCGAAGGCCTGGTCGACCTTCTGCTCGACAAGGGCGCGCAGGCTTTCGTTCAGGCCTTCGGGCGCCTGGGGCTCTGTGCTCGGGGTCTCGATGGCCGACGGGGTTTCCGGCGGCGTCATGCGGCGCAGGGTGTCGATGACCTCGTCCATCGTCACACTGGCGGCGGGCTTATCGACCGCGTGGACGGCCGGTTTGGCTACACGGCCTTCGGCCAGGGCGCAGTGCGGGCAGTCGACGAAGTCCTCGCCGGAGAAAGCGTTGGTGCAGATTTCGCAATAGATCATCGCGCCGTCCTCCCATCGCTGGCCGCGGCGACCAGGGCCCAGGCGGCGCGGGTGAAGTCGGCGGGGCGCTGGGCGTGGCGCAGGCCGGCGGGGATGGCCCGCGCGGCCAGGTCGGCCGAGAGTTCGGGCGCGAAGGTCTTGGTGGCGGCCAATACCGCTGGGTCGGCGAGGGCGGCGTCCGCCGTGGTTGGCGGCCTGGCGAGCAGCGCCGCCAGCGCCGCGCGGACTCGCGCCCCGTCATGGGGCGAGCGCTGGCAATGCAGTCGTAACAGTGCGCCGGCCAGGCGCCGCGCGCCTTCGTCGTCGAGGCGTTTCAAGGCGGCGTCCAGCACCGCGTCGAGGAAGGCCGTTCCGGCCAGGGCGAGATCGTCGGCGAAGGCCGGATCGGTCGTCAGGTCCGCCGCCCACAGACCGACGATCGAGGCAAGGTCGAGCTTGTGAGCGACATCGCCCAGCCAGGCGGCGACGGCGGGTTTGGCCATCACCGTGTCGAGTCCACGCAGGGCTTTCAAGGCGCCAGGGTCCGCCCCGTCGGCGAGGCCGCGAACATAGAAGGCCGCGCCTTGCGCGTCGGCGACGGCGACCAGGGCGTCGAAGGTCTCTGACACGCCCTCGCGCAGCGCCGCGCTGGCGGCGTCGCCGCCTTGGGCGTGGCGCATCACCGCCCGCAGCAGCGCCACCATGGCCGAGGGCGAGAGGGCCGCGCAGGCGCTGGCGATCTCCTCGAACATCACGTCGTCGGCCGGCTGGCGGGCCTTGTCCTGCGACCACTGGGCCGAGCGTAGCGCGGCGGCGTCCGGTTCGCGCTCGGCGATGGCGGCCAGCTTCAACCAGGCCTTCCACGCCAGGGGCGGCTCGGCCGTGGTCTTCAGCGACGACAGTTCGTGAGTGGCGGCGAAGACGGCCGGGCTTTCGACCGAGGGGTGGGTGACCAGCTTGAAGATGCGAGCCGGGTCGAGATCGCCGGCCGGGGCGATCAGGCTGGTGCTCACCCAGCCGGTCAAGCGCGCGCGCTGGGCCGAAGGCTCGACGCCCTCGATCAGGGCGATGAGCGCCGCCTCCGGGTCATCGTCACCGACATCGACGGCGACATCGCCCCAGCCGACGCGCGGCGTCGTCATCGGCTTGGCGGTCGGCGACAGCGCGGCCGGCGAGACCGTCAAGGGCTCGAGCCCGAAGGCCGTGTCGTCCGGCTCCGGCAGAAGACGCAGCAGGCGCGGGGAGGCCCAGTCGATGGCCTCCAGAAGGGCGGCCTCGACGATCAGCAGGTGGGCGACGGCGATGGGGCCCAGCTCGCCCTCGCCCAGATGGCGCGCCCGGACGACGGCGAAGGCCGAGCCGTCAGCGACCAGCGGCAGCATGCCCACGAACCGGCGGCGGCGCAGCATGGCCCAGCCGGCCAAGGACAGGGCGAAGTCGGACAGGCGCGCCTGGCGCTCGGACGTCAGGCGAGAGCCGGCGTAGCGGCGCAGGCCGTAATTGCGGCCCTGGGCCTTGGGCCCGATAACGGCGGTGGCGACCGGGGCGGTCATGGCTTGGGGACCGTGGTCGGCGTGGACGACGGTGTCGTGGCGTTGGCGGCGCCGACCGGCTGGGTCGAGCGGGGCGCGGCCTCATCGGTGGCCGCGGCGGGGCGGCCCAGCTCTCGTGGCGCGGCCCTGGCGGCTGGCGCGGGGGCGCGGGCCGGCGGCTTTTGGGCGCGGGGCGCCGGCTGTTGCGCGGGTTCGCTGGCGGCGGGGCGTGGGGACGGCGCCTCGACCGTCGGGGCGAGGGGAGCGATCGGCGCCGCGGTCGTCGCGGTTTCCGGCGGCGGGGCGGGTTCGCCTCGGCCCGTTTGCAGTCCCAGCACGAAGGCGAGCGCCAGCAGAGCGGCGGCGGCCAGGGCGATCACGCCCAGCGTCCAGGGGCGCAGTCGCCAGACCATCAGGCCCTCGGCCCTGGCGCGGCGGTCCAGCGCCTCGGCGATACGGTCGGCGGCTTCGGCGCTCAAGACCTGGTGCTGTTCGGCGACGGCGTCGCGCGCGGCTTCGCCGACCGCGCGGGTCAAGGCGGTCGACATCGGTCCGTCGGGATCGTCCTTCACCGATTTCCCGGCCCATTCGAGGACCAGGATGGCGAGTTCGCGCCGCAGAAGTTCGACGTCTTGAAAATGGCCGTCCGCCATCGCTCGGTCCTCGCCATTGGGCAGGCGGAGATGATCGAGTCCACGAGTGGCTCATCATCCGCGCGGACCGGACTATCTTGGCTCCAACATGAAGCGCGCCTGAACGAGCTTGGCCTTGGGGCTTGCCCGATTGTCGCGGAGAGGCGCGGCGCTGACGAGATCGCCCCGACCGCGCGCGGTCACCCCAGATAGATACGGCGAAGCGCGGCGATCTTGTCGTCGGTCAGGCCAAGGCGCGCCTTGGCCGCGGCGATCGGCCCGCCATACCGAGCATCGATCGCGGTCAAGGCGCGGCGCATGATCTCGGGGTTCGTGCCCAGGACCACCTCGAGCACGCCCACCGGCAGCTTGGCTAGGGCCTGGGACTGGGCTTGCGAGAAACCCCCGAACGCCTCGCCCCGCACCGCCTGCTCAAGGTAGTGGGACGTCGGGACATAGGCTTCGCTCAGCGCGTAGTCGGCGATCACCGTCTGGCGCGGCGCGCCCAGCACCGACAGGATCAACGCCGAGGCCATGCCCGTGCGGTCCTTGCCGGCGCTGCAGTTCAAGGCCAGCGGGCCCTGGTTGGCGAGCAGTCGCGCGAACATGTCGGCGTAGTGGGGCGCCAGCAGGTCCAGGAAGTCGACATAGGCGTTGGCGAAGCCCTGGATGGCCGCCTCGGGGGTCGTCATCTTCATCAGCCCGCTCAGAGCCGTTGTCCGATCGTAGCTGATCGCCGCGACCTTCGGGTCACCCGCCTTCAGGAACGGGTTCGGCTCGGCCTCGCGTTCGGATGGGCTGCGCAAGTCGCAGATGACGGTCAGGCCCAGCGTCCGGAGATAGTCCAGGTCGGCCATCGTCAGATCGGTCATCACGCCGGAACGATAGATCTTTCCCCAGCGCACCTGTCGGCCGTCGGCGGCGCGCCATCCGCCGAGATCGCGGAAGTTATGACCGCCAGCCAAGGGCAACAGCCGCTCGGCCACGCGGACCTGGCGACCATCGGCGGCGGTGACCAGGAAGTAGGGCCGGGGCGAGACCGGCGCGAGCAGGTCGGCCGCGCCGCCGCTGGCGGCCTTCAGCGGGCGTATGGCCGGCTTCTTTGCATCCGGATCAGCGGAGACGAACACCGATACCGCGTTCGCGCCGGTCCATGTCAGGCGGACGGCTTCGGGGGTGATGCGCGCGACCTTGGCGTCCAGCGGGGAGGCGACGCGGTCCGCCGCGGCCAAGGCCGTGGCCCCGGCGGCTGTCAGGAACAGGCGACGATCCATGTTCGGGCTTTCATAAAAGGCAGGAAAGGCCCCGCCCGGCGCTCGTGGCGCGCGGGCGGGACAGTTTCGCGCGGGCTTCAAAGGGGGCTCCGCGCGCAGGGGACTCTAGAAGGCGTACTTGGCGAACACCCCAAGCGTGCGGTGCGCGTCGCGCGATATCCGGTGGGTCAGGCTCATGGTGCTGTACTGCTCGAACGCCGTGGAGAAGTACTTGTCGAGCAGGTTGCGGCCATAGAGGCCGACCTCGACGCCGCCATTGGCTGGCGTGACGCTGACCCGGCCGTTGGCGATGCCGTAGCCAGGCAGTTCGGTGTTGGCGGCCTGGCCAACGGCGCTCCAGGTGCGGGTGCGGTAGGCGTAGTCGAGACTGGCCTTCAGGCGATAGGCTCCGATCTCGCGGTCATAGTTGGCGCTGAGCGAGCCCTGCCACTTGGGGGCGTTGGTCAGGCTCGTGCCAGCGTAGTTGGTCGTGGCGTTGTAGCGGAAGTCGGTGAACTGGGCGTCGGCATAGGTCACGCCGCCGCTCAGGGTCAGGTTCTCGCCTGCGCGCCACGCGAAGGTGGTCTCGAAGCCTCGGCTACGCAGGCCGCCAGCGTTGCCGGTCGCGATCACCGCCACTGGATTGCCCGGCACGAAGGTCAGCAGGGAGGTCTGGAAGTCGGTGAACTTCGAATTGAACACACTGGCGTTCAGGCGCACCCGGCGCTCGAACAGCTCGGACTTGATCCCGGCCTCCAGGCTTTTGACCGTCTCGTCCCTGTAGGGCGAATAGTTGTTGCCGACGAAGGCCGTGCCGCCGGGCTTGTAGCCGGTGGCGTAGGACGCATAGACCATCACGTCGCCGTTCAGCCGGTATTGGGCGGCAAGCCGGTATGAGAAGTTGTCGCCCTCGACCCGGCCGTAGGGCTGCGACGGCGGCTTGCCGCTCGGCGTGAAGGTCAGGGGCAGGCCTAGCGCCTTCATCGGGTCGATATAGAAAAAGCTCTCGGTCTGGCTGTTGTCGTTCTTGGTGAAGCGCGCGCCAGCCGACAGGCTGAGCTTGTCCGACAGGTTGAACTTCAGCTGCCCGAAGGCGGCCTCGGTGATGTTGGTGGTGCGGAAGCGGACGGCGTTGCCTAAATTGCCGACGACGCCGGTGGTGGTCGTGATGTTGGTCAGGGGCAGCGGTGCGCCGAAGGTCGCCCATTGGGCCTGGTTCGCGTCCTGGCTCAGACGGTTGTAGTAGAGACCGGCTAGATACTCGACGAAGCCGCCGGTCGGCGAGGCCCAGCGCAGTTCCTGGCTGAATTTCCAGGTCTTTACCGAGCCCTGGTTGAACGGCACAAAGGCCCACTTGTCGACCGGAGTGAAGTCGCCGGGACCTGCGCCGAACGAGCGCGTGTCACGATACGCCGTGACCGAGGTCAGGGTGTCGCGGCCGATCTGCACCTGGCCACGCAGCGCCTGACCCCAGCTGGTGTTTCTGAGGACGCCCATCTTGCTGTCGGCGTTGCTGTCGTTCTTCGGGCTGGGCGTCACGCCGTTTGCGATCTGCAGGTTGGTGAAGAAGGCCGAGCCGCCGTCGACGGTGGTGCGGTTGTTGTTGTCCCAATGGCGGGAATAGTCGCTGGAATAGATCAGCTCGACGTGGTCGCTCGGCGCGAACAGCAGCTTGGCGCGATAGCCGTGCTCCCTGTACGTGTTCATCGACTGGTTCAGTACGGTGTAGCGACCGTAGCCTTCCTGGCCCTGGGCGAAGCCCGAGACACGCAAGGCGATCCTGTCGCCCAGCGGGATATTGACCGTCAGGTTCGTGGCCCGGTCCTCGCGCTCGCCATAGGCCGCGTCGCCCTTGACCGAGAAGGCGCCCAGCACCGGCTTGACCGTGGTGACAGCGATCACGCCCGAAGTGGCGTTCTTGCCGAACAGAGTGCCCTGCGGGCCCATCAGCACGTCGATCTGCTGGATATCGGAAAGGCCCATCAGGCCGTTGTCGCGCTGGGCGTCCATGACGACATCGTCGACCACTAGGCTGACCGACTTCTCGTTCGAGAAGTCCCACGACGTGCTGCCCACGCCGCGGATGTTGAAGGCCGTGCCGTTGGTCGTCTCGAACTGCACACCGGGGACGAGGTACTGCAGGTCGGTCACCGAACGGAAGTTGGATTGCTCCAGCCGATTGGCGCTGACCGAGGTGATCGAGATCGGCACGTCCTGCAGTCGCTCGGCGCGGCGCTGGGCGGTGACGACGATCGGCTCGAGCTCGGCGTCGGAGGTCGGCGTGGCGTCGGCTGCGTACGCCTGTACGAATGAAAGGCCGCTGAGGGCGGCGCCGGCCAGCAGCGCGGCGCGAAGGCGATGAAGCGTGGGCATGGTCCAAATCCCCGAAGTTGCGAACTTGGGGAGCTGGTATCAGTGCTTTGCGACGATTGCGTTACGGATGTACGGAAAAATTTCCCACATCACTGGCGTAAGAATACGAATGTACGGAAATTCGTCAGCGTTCTACCAGGGCAGTGGCGCGCATCCGCTCGCTCAGCTTGAAGCCGGCGTCGCTGGCGGCCGGATCCATGACGGCGTCCAGCATCATCCGTCCCATGCCGGTCAACGACAGGGCCTGGGTGGCCACCACGTCGAACACCCGCTCGCCCATCTCGCGCTCCAGGACGCCGACATAGTTCTCGCCGCGCTGGCGACGCAGGTCGGCCGCGACGGCCTTGAAGCCCGGCATGCGGGTCGCGATCAGGGCCAGGGCGAAGGTGGCGCGGGCGCTTTGGATAGCGGTCAGTTGGAAGTCGGATTCCCGCGCTGGAGCCGCCGTGGCCTGGCGGGCGCGCGAGATCATGTCGACGGCGCCGGCGCGCAGCAGGTCCTCCTGGCGCGGGAAGTGATAGGCCAGGGTCGAGTTGGCCAGGCCGGCTCGCGCGGCGATGGCCCGATGGGTCACGGCGTCGGCGCCCTCGGCGATGATCACCGCCGAGATGTGCGGCGCGGCCTTGGCCTGCCACTCGGTCAGGGGCGGTGTGACGGGACGGGACGGATCGTCGAACAGTTCGCCCAGGGCCTGGCGGAACACCTGATACTGCCGCAGGTCTTGAGCGTTGTCGGCCGGAATCAGGCCGCAGCACAGACGGCGGAGGTTCAGCTTGCGCAACCAGCGATAGGCCGCCAAGTCGCCGAGAGCCAGGCCGTAGGCCGCGTCACCGACGCTGAACGCGTGCAGAATGGTGTCCAGCTCGGCGCGGTCCAATCCCCTGGTCGCCTCCGTCCAGAACGCCAGTCGCCGCGCTGACCAAGCCGCGACCGCCGGGGCCAGCTCCGGCCGCGAAACCACGCCCTGCAAGAGTTCGCAGTAGAAGCGCGTGCGCAGGGCTTCAGGGCCGGCCAGATCGGAGAGGATCGCATCGGCCAGTTCGGCCATCGTCGCGCCGTCGCGGACATTCAGCGCCTGAATGCGGTCCAGCCAGCGGTCGAGGAACGCGCTGTCCTGGATGACAGCCGCCTCGATCAAGGCGTTGAGCAACTCATCCTTCAGGCCGAACCGGTGGGTCAGCGCGGAGACGGTTTGGCCCAGATGCTCGGCCAGCGGCCGCAGGCTTAGGCCCTTCAGGCCGTCGGCCGCCACAAGGGACATGGCGGCATGGAGAACGGGCTGCAGGTCGGAACGGTTGGGCACGGATGGTTCGTCGCGGAATTGAGGATTCGTCGGACATTAGTATGCGCGTGGATATTATCCACCGTAAAAACGGGTGGAAGAATCCGTACAAGTGTCTTCTTCCTGTAACGCTTCGTCGCTAGAGCATCGCGCCGCGTCACCGGAAAGGGCCATCGCATGCTGAAAACCTCTCTCGCCGCCTCCATCGCGGCCGCCGCGCTGCTGTCCGCGCAACCGGCATTTGCCCAGTCGCCTGACGAGATGACCTGGACCCGCGCCGGCGACACCCGGCGGATCGACTTTCCGATCACGGCCAAGGGCGAACGCGTCCTGGCTGTCGACACTCACACGCACACGGTTTTCAGCGACGGCGTTGTCTGGCCGGCCGTGCGCGTCTGGGAGGCCGAGCAAGATCATTTGGCTGCCTACGCGGTCACCGACCATCTCGACTACCAGCGCTACAAGGCCGACGTCCGTACGGGCGATGATCACAACCGCGCTTACGAGATCGCCGCGGAAGAGGCCAAGAGGATCGGCGCCAAGGTCCTCCCGATCCGAGGGACCGAGATCACCCGGAACGCGCCCTGGGGTCACTTCAACGCCCTTTTCCTGAAGGACGCGAACGCCTTACCGGTGGATGCGACGATGAACCTGGATCCGAGACCAGCCTTGCGGGCCGCTCGCGAACAGGGCGCTTTCGTGATCTGGAACCATCCTTGGGCGTTGCCCGGCCTGGACGCCGTGGCCGACCCCATGCCGGCCGCCCAGCGCGGTCTCGTGGCCGACCACCTGGTGGACGCCGTGGAGATCGCCAACAGCTCGCAATATTCCGCGGTCGCCTTCGACATGGCGCTGAAGCACGATCTGGCGGTGGTGGGGGCTTCGGATGTTCATGGTCCCATTGATGTCGACTGGCAGATCCCGGAGGGCCAGCACCGCACCGCGACTCTGGTGATCGCCAGGGACGGCTCGGGGGCCGCGATACAAGAGGCTATGGCGCACAGCCGCACCGCGGCGCTCTATCGTCAGACCCTCTATGGCCGGCGGCGCGAGCTGGACGAGATCGTCGGTGGCGCGCTGCGTGTCGTGGGCCGCAAACGGATCGAGAGCTTTCTGACCAAGGATGTGGTCGAACTGGAACTGCGCAACGACGCCTTCATGCCGTTCCAGCTGCGGTTCGCGGCAGACAGCCCATTGACCAGCCCTCGGGTGGTCACCATCCCCGCGTCTGGCAAGTTGGTGATCCTGTTCGCCAACGTCACCGACATGGAGGCGTTCGCGCCGAAGGTCGAAGTGCTGAACGCCTTCGTCGACCCGCGCACCAACCTGATCTTGTCCCTACGGTAGGGGGCGCGTGAAGCCCAGGCGAAATTGGACGGCCGGAGCGGCGCCAAAGCCTGCAGATGGGGCGACGCCGCCGCCCCATCTGCTTTAACTTCAATGCCGTGGCGCGGTCGAGCCTGGCGTCCAGCGCGAACACGTGCGGACGACCCGCTCCGGGGCGGTCGCGCGCGGGCCAGTCTGACGCGCGGCGACATTGTGTGGGGAGGCTGCTCGGGGGCGTCGTCATTGGCCAGGACGACGCAATCACGCGTTATGTAGATAGAAGAGCTCGCCATGGACGGACGCCGCTTTCTCCCCACGCTGGCGGCGCGTGGGTCCGGACTGTGCTTGGCGCTCGGCCTCTTCGCGGCGGGGGTGCTAACGTCCACCGCTCTGGCCCAGACCCGCGCGGAAGCCTCCAATGCGAGCCCGTCGGCGACCGGCGTCGAGGCTGTCAACGACCCCTTCCAGACGTTCAACCGCGCCAGCTACGGCTTCAGCATGGGCGTGGACCGCTGGGTGACCGGTCCGATCGCTCGTGCCTACATGGCCGTGGTGCCGGATCCCGTGCGTGACCGCGTCAGCTCGGCCGTCAACAACCTTGGCGAACCACGGACTCTCCTCAACGACATCGCCCAAGGCCGTCCCAAGCGTGCGGGGGTGACGGCCTCGCGCTTCGTTATCAATTCGATGGCCGGCGTGCTCGGACTGTTCGATGTCGCCGCCGAATTGGACCTGCCCGCCCATCGAGGCGATTTCGGTCAGACCCTGGGTCGTTATGGCGTCCAGCCAGGGGTGTTCCTCTATATTCCGGTTGTTGGCCCGATGACAGTGCGCGAAGGCGCGGGGCGGGTGGTCGACGTCGTGACCGATCCCGTCACCCTGGTCGGCGGCAATTTCCGCACGACGTTCGGGGCGACGCGGCTGGGCGTCACCCTCGTGAACACGCGGACCAATCTCGACCCCGCGGTTAGGGCGCTGGAGCACGCGACGGATCCCTATGCGACCGTACGGTCTGCCTATCTCCAGCGCCGCGCGGCCCTGGTGCGCGAAGCCACGGGCGAGGTTCAGGCCTTGCCTGATTTTGACGGCGCGCCGTCAGCGTCTCTCGAAGCCCCGCCGTCCGCCCCAACGCCCAGCGCGCCTGGGCCCGAATGACGATCCGGAGCTCACCACGATCAACGCCGCAAATGGCGCTGGCGCGTCGCCGCTGAGGGGGCGGGACAGCGACGGGAGGCACTTCGGCGGCTTCTTGAGATCGCGGAAATCCGCAGCTGTTTTTCGAACAGCCGACTTCCCCGTTCTAGCGCCGCTTTAACGGCGCCAAAGCGGTGGGGTCCCCGGAGGGGTGATTTCCAAGTCATTGAAAAGAAATAGGAGAATGGTGGGTGTAGTAGGATTCGAACCTACGACCCGCTGATTAAGAGTCAGCTGCTCTACCAACTGAGCTATACACCCATTCGCGGTTCCGAAGCACTTGCGAGCCCCGGCGGCGAGGCGCGGAACATACGCAATGATTTTGGGAGCGCAAGAGCTTTTTTCATGGCCAGACGAGATATTAGCGGAGCCGTGGATTTCGCTTACTTGGAAGGGTTTGCGGCGGGAGATTTCGGGGTCATCGACGAGGTGCTGGCGCTGTTTCGCGAGCAGGCCGCGCTGTGGACTCCGATGCTGGATCCCGCCCATCCCGGCTGGAAGGACGCGGTCCACACGGTGAAGGGCGCGGCGCGCGGGGTGGGGGCTTTCGCGCTGGGCGAGGTCTGCGAACGCTGCGAGGCGGGCGAGGTGGGGCTGGACGCGGTCAAGTCCGCCCTGGACGTCGCCCTGATGGACATCGCCGCCTATGCCCACGAGCAGGCCCTGCGGTCGCTAAAGGGCTAGAGCCGCTGACTTCTAGTCAGCGGGTCTAGGGTCTGATCAAAAAATAGGGGCCGAAGCGAACTTCGGCCCCCGAGGAGGAGAGGGTCGTGCGCGCGCTCTAGAACTTGGCGCGCATGGTCACCTGATAGGTGCGGCCGTCGTAGTCGATGAAGCGCGGCAGCATCGGGTCGTTTTCGTATTCCGCGCGCTGGGCGTCGGTCAGGTTGAAGGCGTCGACCGAGACCGTGAGGCTTTCGGTGAGGTTGAACGAGGCCGAGGCGTCCAGCTGGCTGCGGGCCTTGACCGTGCGGGCGTCGCCGACGAACGAGTTGCCGGCGGCCAGGTCGTACTTGTCACGCCAGTTGTAGACCAGACGGACGCCACCCCACTTGGCTTCGTAGTAGCCGATGACGTTGAGATTGTTCTTCGACACGCTGGGCAGGGTGATCTTGTTGCCGGCCGTGTCCTTGCCGTCGATCTTCGTATACGAATAGTTGAACGCGCCGCCGAAGTTCTTCCAGAAGCCCGGCAGGAAATCCAGGTTCTGCTGGATGTTGAATTCCAGCCCGGTGACGGTCATCGGCGACTGGTTGGTCTTGCCGCTGACATTGACGCGGGCTTCGACCAGCGGCGCGTTGACGCCGGCGGCGCCGACGAACTTGTTCGAACTGACGCAGCGCGGCGTGCCGGCCGAGGTGTCGATGCGCAGGGCGCCCAGGTCGACATCGACGCCAGGGATCTTGCCGTTGGCCGGGCAGAGGATCGACTGGTCGGTGATCGGGCCAATGTAGCCCTTGATCTCCTTGCGGTAGGCCGCGATCGAGATCAGGCCGCCGGGGCGATTGTACCACTCCAGCGACATGTCATACGAGTCGGCGGTGTAGGGCTTGATGTCCGTGGCCCCCAGCGTGACCGTATAGACCGGGTCGACCGGCGGGTTCACGTCGACTGGAACCTGAACGAAGGTGGTCGGCACGTTGTCGCGCGGTTGCGGCCGGACATAGGTGCGGTAGGCGGCGGCCCGGAACACCAGGTCGTCCCGCAGGTCGGCCATGATAATCGCCGACGGCAGCCAATAGTCGAAGCTGTTCTTGGTCGTCGTGGTGGACAGCGAGTGGTTGATCGCGCCGGTCTGGTTCGACAGCGCGGTGGTGCAGTTCTTACAGTTCAGCGCGACGATCTTCTGCTCTGTATATTCATAGCGCGCGCCGACCGTGCCGCGGACCGGGACGCTGAACAACTCGCCCTTGAACTTGGCCGCCAGGTACGCCGAGAAGACATCGTTCTGGTTGCTGAAGTTGTTGTTCCAATAGTTGCCGTCCGTGTAGTTGTTCACGACGCCGTACGGGGTCAGGAACACGCCCGGCGCCCCCAGCAGGAACTGGTCGGGCAGGCCGTTCGGATTGGTGGCCGTATTCCGCAGGGTCGTGTTGACCGGGGTGATCGCCTTCAGGATGCGGGCGACATCGACGTTCATCCAGTTGGACGTGGCGCCGGGCGCCTGGCCGCCGAAGAAGTCGCGGGCATACGACAGTGGCGAGGCCATGTCCGGGGTGATGTTCTGGGTCTGGGCGCCCAGGGCGGTGTTGCGCGAGCCGCTGGAGGTGAACTTGTTGTGCTCGGCGCGACCGCCGAACTGCAGCGCGTTCACGAAGCCGCCCAGATCGCGCTCGAAGTCGAGCTGGAACGCGTCGAGGACGTTGTCGGCCTGACCACTGGTGCCCGTGATGCCGAAACGGTCGGCGGCGGTCGTGGCGCTCTGGCCCGGCATCTGGGCGCCGGCCTGGGTCGGAGCGGTCGGCGTGGCCGGGATCAGGAAGCCGCCCGACGGCAGGTGGGTGGCGTGCGGGGTGATCAGGGTCGCGGTGTAGTCGCCGAGGTTGGCGCCGCCGGTGTTCACCGTGGCCACGATCCCGTTCAGCCCGGCCGGGCCGAGGTTGCGATAGGGGTTTTGGACGACGTCGAACTCGATCTGGTTGGCGTAGGCCTTGGCGCGCGACACAGTCAGGTTGGCGGTGGCCTTCCAGTCGTCGTTCTTGAACTCCAGGCTGGGGTTGATGGCCCAGGTCTGGTTTCCGGCCGGCTCGGAGCGGACCGAGTCGAACGTGTTGATGTTCTCGGCCTTGAAGCTGTTGACGTAGGCGCGTGGGCCGTTCGGCGTCTGGACGATATAGGGCGCGCCCAGGTTGGTGATCTTGGCGACGGCCGAGGTGGCCGTCAGGCCGGTGAAGCTGTTGTTGCCCGGACCGGCGTCGATATAGAGCAGGTTGTTGGTGGCCTCATCCAGCTTGCGCTTGGTGATGAAGCCGTTGGCGCCGAACTTCCACTCGTCGGTGATGCGCCACTCGAAGCCGGTCGCCGCCGACAGCGTGCTGCCGCGGTTGAACTTCACCAGTTGGCGGGTCTGGCTGGGGTAGTAGAGCGGGGCCAGGCCGGGCGCGAACTGGGCCTTGTAGCTGTCCGGCAGCGCGGCCTGCATGGCGTCGTAGCCGGGATTGGCGCCGGGGATGTACTTGCCTTGCGCGTCCACGACGGCGGCCTGGTTGCCCAGCTGGATGCCGCCCAGGCGATTGCCCCACGAGTTCACGGTGATCGAGTCGCGGCGGAACTTCTCGTCCTTCCAGGCCACGACGCCGAACACGGCCAGGTCGTCGGTCAGGTGCTTGTTGTAGCCCAGCGAGGCCAGCGGGCTGCCGAGGTTGCCCAGGTCATTGTACTCATAAGAGAGCTTGGCGAAGCCGCCGTCCTTGCGCGCCAGTGCCGGATTGATGCGCAGATCGACATTGCCCGACAGGCCGCCGGCCAAGTTCGAGGCGGACGGCGACTTGATCACGTTGATCGCGGTGAAAATGTCGGAGTTGAACGCGCCCAGCGGAGTCGAGCCATTCAGGATCGGGTCGGCGAAGGCGCCGCCGTTCAAGGTGGTGCGGGCGAAGCTGCCCGGCAGGCCGCGCAGGCTGATCGTGGCGTTGCGGCTGCCGGCCTCGCGGTTGATCTGCACGCCCGGGATTCGCTGGATGGCTTCGCCGACGTTCAGGTCGGGGAAGCGGCCAAGACCATCCGACGAGATGCCGTCCGAGATTTCCAGCGTCTCGCGCTTGGTCGCGATGGCGTTGGCGTAGGCCTGGCGGAAGCCGGTGACGACGACGGCCTCCACGGTTTCGGCTTCCGGCTTCTGTTCGGTCGAGGCGGGCGCGGCTTGGCGCGCATGGGCGGCCGAGCCGACGGCCAGGGCCGCGCAGGACGCCATCAAGGCGGCGCGAAGCGCAAAGGTGGTGCGTGTGTGGATCATGATGTGCCTCCCCCGGCGCACTGAGTTGGCGCCCTCGGGCTGACTTATCCGACCAGTTCGAACTCTTGTCAAGAATTGGTAATGCCACTTGTAAGAATATGGCGACCACTTGGTCAGGCCAAACGCCGCGATGCGGGTTTACCGCTCACCAATGGAAGCGCGTCCATCTCGTAAAAGGCGGCGGAACTCGAATTCGAGCTGAAAATCAGGCCCTTCGGGCGCGCACAGGGCAAGGTTGACGTCGCGGCGCCTAAGCCATTTGTCTGACCAATGGTATGACCAGATTGGCGCGCCGACTTGACCGCCGCGAAGCGCGTGATCGGCGGTTAAAAGAAGCGTAATTGGCGAGGCGCGCGCTGCCTCGCTAGAACGATGTTCTAGACACGAGGAGTCGTCCCCATGCCCCCCAGTCCCTGGAGCCACCAACGCAGCGCCGGCGTCGCCGACGACATTGATTTCGAGATCAAGGGCGAGGAGCTGCAGTTCGTCGAGATCGAGCTGGATCCCGGCGAGAGCGCCGTGGCCGAGGCCGGCGCCTTCGTTTGGAAGGACGCCAGTGTCCAGATGACCACCGTCTTCGGCGACGGCTCGGCCGAGCAGGGCGGCTTCATGGGCAAGCTGCTGGGCGCGGGCAAGCGCCTGGTGACCGGCGAGAGCCTGTTCACGACCGTCTTCACCCATACCGGCCAGGGCAAGGCGCGTGTCGCCTTCGCCTCGCCGACGCCGGGCTCGATCCTGCCGCTGAACCTGGGTCAGCTGGGCGGGACGCTGATCTGCCAAAAGGACAGCTTCCTGGCGGCCGCGCGTGGCGTCTCGATCGGCATCGCGTTCCAGAAGCGGGTGATGACCGGCCTGTTCGGCGGCGAGGGCTTCATCATGCAGCGCCTGGAAGGCGACGGCTGGGTGTTCGTGCAGATGGGCGGCGCCCTGGTCGAGCGCGAACTGGCGCCCGGCGAGGAGCTGCACATCGATACCGGCTGCGTGGCGGCCTATACGCCGAGCGTCGACTTCGACCTGGTCATGGCCGGCGGCGTGAAGAGCGTGCTGTTCGGCGGCGAGGGGCTGTTCTTCGCGCGCCTGCGGGGACCGGGGAAGGTCTGGATCCAGTCCCTGCCATTCGCGCGCCTGGCCGGCCGCATGATGCAGGCCGCGCAAGGCCAGGGCGGCAATCGCGGCGAGGGTTCGATCCTGGGGCGGTTCGGCGACATGATCGACGGGAACTGACGATCATTCCTTCTCCCCTTGTGGGAGGAGGTGTCAGCGTAGCTGACGGTAAGGGGCGCTCGGCGGCGCCGTGCGACCCCTCACCAGAACCGCTTCGCGGGCCACCCTCTCCCGCGAGGGGAGATGGACGGGCTTACCCCTTGGTCTTGTCCCAGCTGTCGTACTCGTACGCGATGCAGCGGTCGATCAGCGTGCGCCAGACCGGTTCGGCGATGGCTTCCGAGAGACCCGAAGCGCGCGCGGCGGCCTTGACCTTGTCGACCACGTCCTCGATCCGCGCGCGGTCGAACACCTTGGAGCGGTCGGCCTTGATGCGGGCGGCGGCGTCCATGTAGCCCTGACGCTCGGTCAGCAACTGGACCAGGGCCCGGTCCAGGGCGTCAACGCCCCGGCGCACATCGACCATGGTCTGGCAGTCGACGGGAGCGAGCCGCTCGTCGACCGTGAGAGTCGTCGTTTTCATGGGTCCCTTTAAGCCGGTTCCGCGCGCCAAAACCAGAGCCGCCAGGCTTAAATTCCGGCGCCGTTGTCCAGGGTCTGAAGCGCCGCCTCGTGGGCGTCGGCCTCGGCCTTGAGCCAGTTCACGAAGGCTTTCACCTGGGGCAGGCGGCCCTTGGCCTTGGGGTGGACGACGTAATAGGCGAAGTCGACCGCCGTGGAGGCCTCGAACGGGATCACGAGGCGGCCGGAATCGAGGTCGGCCTGGGCCAGGGTGCGCTTGGCCAGGGCGATGCCGCGCCCGTTGGCGGCGGCCTCGATGACCAGGCTGGACTGGTTGAAGCGCGGCCCCCGGGCGCCGTCGACGCCCTTGATGCCGCGCGCCGCCAGCCACATCGCCCAGTCAGGGCAGCTGTCGTCGGCGTCGGGCGAGCCGTCGTGCAGCAGGATGTGGTGGGCCAGGTCCTCGGGGCGTTCCAGGGCGTTGGCTTCCAGCAGTTCGGGGCTGGCGACGGGCACGACGGTCTCGTGCATCAGGCGGATGACTTCCAGCCCCGGATAGCGGCCCGAGCCGTAGCGGATAGCCATGTCGACCTCGCCGGTGGCGAAGTCCACGACCTCCATGCCGGCCGACAGCCAGACGTCGACCTGAGGATGGGCCTGCTCGAACTTGCCCAGGCGCGGCACCAGCCACTTGGCGGCGAACGAGGGAGCGGCGGTCAGGGTCAGGCGGCGGCCGTCGACGGCGGCAGTCAGTAGGGACGCGGCCTCGGCCAGCCGGTCGAAGGCCTCGCGCAGAGCGGGCAGGGCGGTCTGGGCCGCGTCGGTCAGCAGGAGGCCCTTGGGCGTGCGCTTGAACAGAGCCGCGCCAACATAGTCCTCGAGGTTCTGGATCTGCTGGCTGACGGCGCCGGGCGTCACCGACAGCTCGTCGGCGGCGCGGCTGAAGTTCAGGTGCCGCGCGGCGGCCTCGAAGGCGCGAAGGGCGTTCAAGGGCGGCAGGCGACGGCGCTCGTTCGGTCTTTCCATGAGTTTTACTGAACGCCCCGGCAGAAGTCCTTGTTTGCGAATTGGACCGCCAGCGCCGAGTTTGCAAGCGTTGGCTGACGGATTGGCCCTTTTCGTCAGCTTACGCTAGCGGGGTGGTTCGCGAGAGCCGCCCCGTATTGCGTTGATAAACTTCAGGGTCGCGCGGCGGCGGGGACGTCGCTTCGCGCTTTTAGAGGACCTGATCGCCGATGGCCCCTCGCAAGGCGCCGCCCAGCAAGTTCGGCCGCAAGCCCGGTCTCGTCGTCGTCGGCGGGACGCGGGCCAAGCGCGCCCTGGGCGCGGTATGGCTGGTCGGGGCGGGCCCAGGCGATCCGGACCTGCTGACCTTTCGGGCCTTCAACGCCCTGCGCGGCGCCGATGTCGTGGTGCATGACGGCCTGGTCTCCGACGAGATCCTGGACCTGGCGCCCAGCCGCGCGCGCCGGATCAACGTGGCCAAGCGCAAGTCGCGCCACACCCTGCCGCAGGACGATATCAACCAGCTGATCGTGGCCCTGGCCCTGGATGGCCTCAACGTGGTGCGCCTGAAGGGTGGCGACCCGTTCCTGTTCGGCCGCGGCGGCGAAGAGCTGCTGGCCTGCCGCGCGGCGGGGGTCGCGTGCCACGTCGTGCCGGGCGTCACCGCCGCCCTGGCCGCCAGCGCCGGCGCCGGCGCGCCCCTGACCCATCGTGGCGCGGCCCAGGCCGTGACCTTCGTCACCGGCCACGCCGCCCACGGCGACCCGGATCTCGACTGGACCGCCCTGGCGCGTCCGAACCAGACCGTCGTCGTCTATATGGGCGTCTCGACCGCCGGCCTGATCGCCGAGCGCCTGACGGCGGCCGGCCGCGCGGGCTCGACCCCGGCCCTGATCGTAGAGAACGCCAGCCGCGCCGACGAGCGCCGCGTGCTCACCACCCTGGCGGGCTTGGCGCGCGCCGCGCAGGACGTTAAGGGGCCGGCGCTGCTGATGGTCGGCGAATCCATGTCGCTGGCCGACGTCACGCCGGTCGTCGCCGAAGATCTTTCGTCCATGTCCCTCGAGCGGAGTTCGCGCTCATGAAAGCCATCACCGCCAATCGCCTGCTCGATGGCGACGTCGTGTTCTGGAAGTCCGGCCAGTGGGTCGAGCGCTTTGGGGACGCGCAGCTGTTCGACGAGGCCGAGGCCGCCGACGTCGAGGCCGCCGTCGCCACGGGCAAGAGCCAGCCGACCGTGGTGGTCGACGTCTATCCGATCGACCTGACCCCCGCCGACGGCCACTGGGCCCCGGTCAGCTATCGTGAACGCATCCGGGCCCTTGGCCCCACCAATGAACCCACCCACGGCAAGCAGGCCGAGGGCGGCGACGTCGTCGAGGCCTTGCGCCACGCCTCGGGCGCGGCGCGCTCGACCGGCCGCGTCGACCTGATCCGCCGCAAGTAGGGCGCAGAGCCATGTACCAGTACGACGTCATCGACAAAGAATTCCTCGTCGACCGCTCGAACGAGTTTCGGGGACAGGTCGCCCGGCGCCTGTCCGGCGAGCTGACCGAGGACCAGTTCAAGCCGCTGCGGCTGATGAATGGTCTCTATCTGCAGCTGCACGCCTACATGCTGCGGATCGCCGTGCCGTACGGCTCGCTGAATCCCACCCAGGTCCGCCGTCTCGCCGAGATCGCCCGCGACTACGACAAGGGCTACGGCCACTTCACCACGCGCCAGAACATCCAGTTCAACTGGATCAAGCTGAAGGACGCGCCGGACATCCTGGACAAGCTGGCCGAGGTGGACCTGCACGCCATCCAGACCAGCGGTAACTGCATCCGCAACACCACCTCCGACCCCTATGCCGGCGCGACGGCCGAGGAGATCGACGATCCGCGCGTGTGGTCGGAAGTGATCCGCCAGTGGTCGACCCTGCACCCGGAATTCTCGTTCCTGCCGCGCAAGTTCAAGATCGCCATCACCGCCTCGGCCAAGGATCGCACGGCGGCCAAGGTGCACGACATCGGCCTCTTGCTGCGCCAGGGCCGCGACGGGACGCATGGCTTCGAGGTGATCGTCGGCGGCGGCCAGGGGCGCACGCCCTATGTCGGCCCGACCATCAAGCAGTTCCTGCCGACCGACCGTCTGCTGAGCTATCTGGAAGCCGTCCTGCGCGTCTACAATCGCCACGGTCGCCGCGACAACATCTACAAGGCTCGCATCAAGATCCTGGTCGCGGCTCTCGGCGCCGAGGAGTTCGCCAAGCAGGTCGAGGAAGAGTGGAGCAAGATCGACGCCGCCCGCGCCGACCTGCCCGTCGCCGAGCTGGCCCGCATCCGCGCGTCGTTCGCCAAGACCCCGTTCGAGACCCTGCCGGCCCGCTCCGAAGCGTTCGAGCTGGCCAAGGCCAATGACAGCGCGTTCGCCCGCTTCGTCCGCAACAACGTCCGCGCCCACAAGCAGCCGGGCTATGCGATCGTCGAGATCTCGCTGAAGGCCCAGGAGCAGACGCCGGGCGACGCCACGGCCGAGCAGCTGGAGGTCGCCGCGGATCTGGCCGAGCGCTTCGGCTTCAACGACCTGCGCGTCACCCACGCCCAGAACCTGGTCCTGCCGCACGTCAAGCTGGACGATCTGCCGACCGTGTTCGCGGCCCTGCAGGCGGCGGGCCTTGCTACGCCGAACATCGACCTGATCAGCGACATCATCGCCTGCCCGGGCCTGGACTACTGCGCTCTTGCGAATGCGCGCGCCATCCCGATCGCCCAGGACATCGCTCGCCAGTTCGCTGATCCCGATCGCGCCGAAGAGGTCGGGGAGCTGAAGATCAAGATCAGCGGCTGCATCAACGCCTGCGGTCACCACCACGTGGCCCACATCGGTGTCCTGGGCGTCGATAAGAAGGGCGAGGAATTCTACCAGCTGTCGCTGGGTGGTTCGGGCGCGGAAGACGCCTCGATCGGCAAGATCCTGGGTCCCGCGCTGCCGGCCGACAAGGTCGCCACCGCCGTCGACCAACTGGTCGGCGCCTATCTGACCGTCCGCGCCGACGGCGAGCGCTTCCTCGACACCTATCGCCGCGTCGGCCTCGAGCCCTTCAAGGAGGCTGTCTATGCCCAAGCTGATTGAGCTGGCTGACGGCGAGGCCCGCTGGGCCGACGACGCCTTCGTCCATGTCATCGACGAGGACGCCATCCCGGAAACGGGCGACGTGATCCTGTCCCTTACCCGCTTCGAGGCCGAGGGTGACGCCCTGCTGTCGTCGAACAGCCGCCGGGTGGGCGTGCGCATCGAGTCCGACCAGGAGGTCGAGGTCCTGGCCTATGACCTGCCGCGCATCGCGGTGGTGGCCCTGGCCTTCCCGAAGTACCGCGATGGCCGGGCCTACACCTCGGCCCGCCTGCTGCGCGAGCGGTTCAAGTACGAAGGCCAGATCCGCGCGGTGGGCGACGTCCTGCAGGAGCAGGCCGGCTTCATGGTCCGCTGTGGCTTCGACGCCTTCGAGCCGAATGACGGCGCAACGCCCGAGGCCTGGACCAAGGCCGCCAGCCGCTTCCGCCACGTCTATCAGCGCGCCGCGGACGACCGCGTGGTCGCGTTCGAGGAAAGGGCCTCCTGATGGCCTACGACCAGACCAGCGCCACGGTTCCGGGCTTGGCGGCGCGGCTCGACGCCGAGCTTCGCGACGCCCATCCGCTGACCATCTTGCGCGCGGCCTATGCGCAGTTCGGCGACAAGCTGGCCCTGGTCTCGTCATTCGGCGCGGAGTCGGCCGTGCTGCTGCACCTGGTCTCGCAGGTGTCGCCCAGCATTCCGGTGTTGTTCCTGGACACCGGCATGCTGTTCGGCCAGACGCTGGACTACCGCAAGACCCTGGCCTCTCGCTTCGCCCTGACCGACGTGCGCGACCTGCGCCCGGCCTTCACGGACCTGGCGACCCAGGACCCGAACTCCGACCTGTGGCGCACCAGCGTCGACGGCTGCTGCAACATCCGCAAGGTGCTGCCGCTGGACCGCGCCCTGAGCGGCTTCGACGGCTGGATCACCGGCCGCAAGCGCTTCCACGGCGGCGATCGCCTGAGCCTGCCGGTGGTCGAGGAGGCCGAGGGCAAGATCAAGTTCAACCCGCTGGCCAATTGGGGCAAGGCCGAGCTGGACGCCTATGTCGCCGAGCACCAGCTGCCGGCTCACCCGCTGGTAGCCCAGGGCTACGCCTCGATTGGCTGCTGGCCCTGCACCCAGCCGTCGGACGACGGCCGCTCGGGTCGCTGGCAGGGCCAGGAAAAGACCGAGTGCGGCATCCACGTCGCGCGGGCTCCCGGCGTGGCGTCGAACGTCGGCGGAGATATCTAGGCCGAGAGTTTGGCCAGGCGCGGAACGGCGAGGCGCACGGCCTCGTCCCGCGCGAAGAACCGGATTTCGATGCGCGCCCCGCCGTTGCGACGGTTGCTGATGCTGACCTCGCCGCCGTGCGCGTCGGCCAGCGCCTTGACCACCGACAGGCCCAGGCCCGATCCGCCCGTGGCCCGCGTGCGGGACAGGTCCGCGCGCCAGAAGCCCTCGAAGGCGCGATGGTCGGCCGGGAAGCCGGGGCCACGATCCTCGATCCGCAGGACGCACTCGTCGTCCTGAACAAAGGTGCGAACGGTGAGCCGGCCGCCCTCGGCGGCGTAGCGACGGGCGTTCTCCAGTACAGCCCGCAGCATCTGCCGGACGCGGGCCGGGTCGGCGCGAACCAGGGCTGGGGCCAGCTCCATCTCCAGCCTCATGCCAGCCGCCGCGAAGCCCGACGCCAGGGCGTGCAGCACCGACGCGGTCTCCCCGGCCAGGTCGCAGTCGGCGACCTCCAGGGCCAGGGCGCCGGTCGAGGCGAGACTGACCGTGCGCAGGTCGTCGATGATCCGCGACAGGTCGTTGACCTGGGTGAGCAGGGCCCGCATGTGGGCGTCGTCGCGCGGGAAGACGCCGTCGAGCGCGCCTTGTATGTAGCCGCTCAGCACCGTCAGCGGCGTGCGCAACTCGTGGGCGATCGAGGCGGTCTGGAAGCGCATGCGCCGCTCGGATCGCTCCAGCGCCTCGGCCTGGGCGTTGAAGCCGTCGACGAGGCCCTGCAACTCGCGGGTCAGCTTGGGCGGGGGGACGATGCGGTGGCCGAAGTCTCCGGCGCCGATCTTCTTGGCCCCGTCGGCCACGGCGATGATGGGCGCGGCGAAGCGCGCGCCGAGGCGACGAGCCAGCCAGACGTAGACGATGATGACGATCAGCGACAGCAGCGCCACGCCGGCATAGCTGAGCACCACGGCCCGCATCTGCTCGTGCGACATGGTCTTGAGCAGCGCCAGCATGTCGGCGTTGGACGGGACCTCGTTGCGGTCCAGCTGGTCGATAGCGTGGACCAGGCGCGCGGGGATGCGGCTCTTGATCTCCAGCTCGATCAGCTTGTCGATGCCGGACGAGGCGGTGGCGATGAAGGCGACCGCGCCGGCCAGCATCCACGCGATGGAGACGCTCAGGCGACGAGCGAGGGTGGGGGCGGCCTTCACGCGCCGGCCGCCAGGCGATAGCCCACGCCGCGCACGTTGACGACGAAGCCGATCGCGCCGGCCCCCTCCAGCTTGCGCCGTAGATTGCTGACATGGCTGTCGACGGTGCGCTCCAGGGCGTCATTGTCGGGCAGGCAGGCGTCCAGGATCTCGGCGCGGCTCAACACGCGCATCGGGGCGTTCAGGAACCGCACCAGGATGCGGAACTCGCTGAGCGTCAGGTTCAGGGGCGCGGGGCCGACCTCGGGATCGATCACGCGCGCCAGGTGCGCCGACAGGTCCGCCTCGATCGGGCCGTGGCGCAGCACGCCCGCCCGCGCCGCGCCGCTGGTCCGGCGCAGCACGGCCTTGACCCGGGCGACGACCTCGGCGGGGTTGAACGGCTTGACCACATAATCGTCGGCGCCCATCCGCAGGCCGGTCAGGCGGTCGATGTCCTCGGCCATGGCGGTGGTGAAGATCACCGGCGTGTCGCCGCGCCGCCGCACTTCGGCCAGCACGGCGAAGCCGTCCTTCTTGGGGATGTTGACGTCCAGCAGCAGCAGGTCGGGGTTCAGGCTGCGGTGCTGCTGCAAGGCCGTCTCGCCGTCGGCGGCGCAGATCACCCGCAGACGCTCGCGCTCCAGATAGGTCTGCAGGATGCGAGCGATGTCGGGGTCATCCTCGACCACGCAGATCAGCGCATTTTCCATTCTTTCGTCCTGAGGCGTGAGCGGCGATGAGGGCGGGCGATCCTGGCCCGGGACTGTCGAGGTTTCGCGGAGGCCCGGCGAAGGCCTCGCGAGCCTACGCAAGGCTGGACGATCGGCGTTCTGGCAAATGAAATACTCTTAAGGTTGGGCCCACACGATCTCCACACTTCCCGCGCAGGCCCTCCACGGCCCGCCGTCACCAAGGCTGCATCCAAGCCGGTGATCCCAGTCGGCGGTCGTCAACGAAGGATGGAGTCTCTCTTATGTCGAAGAAAACCACGCTCATCGCCGCCGCCCTGCTGGGCTCGGCGCTCGCCGCCCCGGCCATGGCCCAGTCGACCGACGCCAGCAGCTTCACCGGTTTCTACGGCGGCGCCGAAGTCGGCTACGCCAAGCCCAAGACCAAGCTGGAACTCACCCCGAAGACCGGCGCGCCCGTCTCGGGCAAGGCCGACAAGACCGGCTTCGATTACGGCGGCTTCCTGGGCTATGGCGCGGTGGTCGGCGACGACTTCTACGTGGGCGCCGAGGCCAGCCTGGGGGCGGGCGGCGGCAAAGCCTCGCGTAGCCTGGCCGGCAACAAGGTGACGGTCGATCCGGGCCTGCGCTACGGCCTGGCCGCCCGCGCCGGTCTGGTCGTGGCCGACGATGGCCTGCTGTACGGCAAGGTCGGGCTGGAGCGCCGCAAGGTCGAGACCTCGATCCTGGGCGCCAAGAAGAAGGTCACCGAGAAGGGCCTGGTCTACGGCCTGGGCTACGAGCAGAAGCTGACGCCGAACATGTCGCTTCGCGGTGAGGTGCTGCGGGTGAAGTATGACGACAAGGTCGCGGCCTTCTCGAGCGGCGACAAGGTCAAGCTGGACGGGACCGAGACGCGCCTGAACCTTGGGGCCGTGATCCGCTTCTGAGGCGGGCGCCGGGCGTCATCCCGCCTCCTGCCCCGCGCGGGATGACGCCTGTCCCTAGCTGACCTGGACCAGATGGCGCAGGCCTTGCTCCATCTCGTCGATCACGCGTCCCACCGAGGGGTCTTGGCGTGAAAGGTGGGCATAGTCGTCGAGAGGCGAGGCGGGTTCGATCAGGTCCATCCCAAGACGCTCGGCCGTCACGCCGACGGCGAAGAGGGCGGGCGCCAGGGCGCAATCGGCGATCGTGAGCTGGTGGCCCAGAGCATATCGCGGTCCCTGCACCACACCCTCGAGCATCGCAACGCCGGTCAGCAGCTCTTCCACAGCCCGCCGGTGGCGGGACCACGTCGATCGGCAGCCCCTTGGCGCGGATCGCGATGCGGACGCGCGCCGCGAAGGGCGACACGGGAAGGCTAATCAGATCCATGCCTACTGCCCGGGACGATAGGTCTTCACGGCGTGCTTCTTCAGGTCCTCGGGATAGAAGTAGACGTCGCGCAGGTTGCCGATCGCGTAGCGCTGGGCCTGATCGTTGAAGTGCGGCGAGGTCGGATCGCCGCTTTCGCCGCCGGCCGAGACGGCGCGAGCCCGGACCTTGTCGCCGAACTCGACGACCGCGACGAAGCTGTTGCCCAGCGTGCCATAGTACTTCTTGGTCCCCGGCCAGCGCTTGGCCCCGAACGAGGCCAGCGAGCCCCATTGCGCCGAGGTGAACGGCACCGGGATGCTGGGCTTGGCGTCGTCGAACCTCTGGACGATCGATCCGTCGTTGCGCTGGAAGCGGTTGATCTGGCCCCACGGCGTCTTCCACGATCCGAAGTCGGCCGTCAGGCGGTCGGAGGCCTCGGCCAGGGCCGCCAGCTTCTCGGCGGGTGTCAGCGTGTCGGCCATGTAGTCGTAGGTGTTGAGCCCTTGCGCCTTGGCCGCCGGCGCGGCCTTGGCCCACATCGCCTCGCCCCAGAACACGGCCAGGGACGTCTCCGTCGAGCGCGCCGACCACTTGCGGTCCCAGGCGCCGAGCGCCGCGACCTGCTCGGCGACCTTGGCCTTCGTTGGATCGCCGTCGGGCGTGGCGGCATAGGCTGCCTCCAGGGTCGGGATCAGCCGGGCGAAGGCGGTCAGGTACGGGTCGTAGGCCTTGTCGATCAGCCCGCCCAGGGTGAGGTTCTTCGCGTCCTTCAGCACCAGGTCGGCATGGAGGCCGCGCGGGTTCTCACCGAAGGTGTCCATGTACTTCGGATAGTCGGCCTTCTTTGGGCTATAGGGGCCGGCGGCCGTGTAGGGCCAGTTGTTGGTGTTGAAGACCCAACCGTTCGGAGGGTTCAGCACGCGCGGGACCTTGTCCAGCGAGGTCAGGCCCTTCCAGTCGGTGGCCGGGTCCGAGCCGTCGACCGGCTTGGTGTAGTCGAAGCGGTCGTCGCGCACCGGGATGAATTGCGGGTGCAGATAGGCGATCTCGCCCTTGCTGTCGGCGAACAGGGTGTTGTTCGACGAATTGGCCTTCAGCTGCGCCACCTTCATGAACGACGCGTAGTCGGTCGCCTTGGTGCGCAGGAACGACTGCTGCAGGGCCGCGACCGGCTTGTTCATCAAGGCGATGCTGATCCACTTGCCGTCCTCTTCGCGGACGATCGGGCCGTGGTGGGTCTTGAAGACGGTGAAGCGCCTCGTGGCCATCGTTCCGTCGGCGGCGCGGTAGGGGACGGCGATCACCTCGCTCTTCAGCGGGCGCAGTTCCTTGCCGTACTTGTAGAACCGCTGGCCGTTCTTTTCGACGATGGTCTCGGCGAACTCGTCGACCACGTCGACGCCGCTGGAGGTGTGCATCCAGCCGGCCTTGGCGTTGAAGCCCTGGTAGATGAAGAACTGGCCCCAGGTCGTGGCGCCATAGGCGTTCAGGCCCTGGTCGCTGGAGACCTGCATCTCCGACCGGAAGAAGAAGCTGGTGTGCGGGTTGATCAGCAGCAGGGCGTGGCCGTCCAGCGTCAGCTTCGGCGCGATGGCGAAGCCGTTCGAGCCCGTGGGCTCCTTGAACAGCAGGCCCTTCTCGTCGGCGGTCATGGCCAGTTGTCGCTGGCCGTAGAAGGCTTCCAGCTGGGTCAGGGCCACGCGCTCGATGTCGCCGCCGATGCTGCCTTCCGAAAAGCTCAGCGCCATCCAGGGCTCGAAGCGCTTGATGACCTTCGGCTTCACGTCCGGATGGGTCGCCAGGTAGAAGTTCAGCCCGTCGGCCCAGCCGTTCATCAGCGCCTTCAGCCAGGGCGGGGACTTGGCGTAGTCGGCCTTCAGCACGGCGGGGTCGATGAACAGCTTCTGGCGCAGGTCGGCCCAGATCGCCGTCTCGCCCTCCGCCTCGGCCGTCCGGCCCAGCGCGGTCATGAAGTTGGTTTCGACGCGGTTGAAGTCGTCCTCGGCCTGGGCGTAGGCCATGCCGAACACCGCGTCGGCGTCGGTCTTGCCGTGGATATGGGCGATGCCCCAGTCGTCGCGGGTGATCGAGACGGCGGCCGCGCGGGCCTGAAGGCGGGAGAGGTCATCGGCGCGGGCGGGCGCGGCGGCGGCCGTCAGTACAGCGACCGAAACCAAGGCCATCGATAGTTTGCGCATATGCCCCCTCAACCGCTCATCCCCGCGAAAGCGAGGATCCAAGCCGAGTTTGGAGGGGATTTCCAGCCCGCGCCACAAGCCGAAAGTCAGCTTGGGTCCCGCTTTGCCGGGGATGAGCGGATTTGGGATCGAGCCGCGTGCTACTGCGGCGGGCAGCCCTTGAATTCACCGACGGTGCTGACCGACAGGTTGGACAGATCCACGCTGCCCAGGGCCTTCATCGAGGCGGCGCCGAAGCCGCTGAACAGGTCGAGTTTCAGGCCCTTGATCGCGCCGCCGATGTCGGAAGCGTACCAGTAGCCGTCGTGCTTGCCGCCGTCGGGCATCGGCAGGCCGACGGTTTCCTTGATGAAGATGACGGTGCGGCGCGGGATCACCTTGGGATCGACCGCGACGGTGCGCATGGCCGCGACCTTGCAGCCCAGCGAGTCGAACGCGCGGATGCCCTTGGCGCCGGCGTGATACATCGTCGCCCGCATCTTGAAGTCGACCGAACCGGGCAGGGCGCCGGTCAGAGCCGAGGTGATCAGGTCGCCCAGGGGATCGACGCGCGTGGCCGAGGCGGGCGCGGAGTCCGCACCGGTGGCGGCATTGGCGAGGGCGGGAATGGCGAATGCGGAGATGACCGCGGTGGCCAAAATTCCGGCGAGTTGGCGTCGCATCGAGGGGGACCTCTTATCGGCGTTGTCTGTCGGGCGGCGTCTGGTTAGCCCCATCACGGCTCTGTGACAACCCCAGGGGCTGGTCCACACCCGGCCAAGCTCGCTCGTTGCGCGAAAAAACGGCAAGGATTCAGAGGCTTGAAACTGCGCTGTAAAGACTCACTTTTTTCCGATTAGGAAGCTTCACGGAGGGAACCCATCATGACGCTGCGCATCTACGGCGACTCGATTTCGGGCAACTGCCTGAAGGTGAAGTGGACGGCAGAGCGTCTGCATCTGCCCTTCGAATGGATCGAGACCAGCGTCTTGAAGGCCGAGACGCGAACGCCAGAGTTCATGGCCCTGAATCCGGCGGGTCAGGTTCCGCTGGCGATCCTGGAGGACGGCCGGCCGCTGTCGCAGTCCAACGCCATCATGCTGCACCTGGCCGAAGGCTCGGCGCTGGTCCCTGTCGACGCCTACAAGCGGGCCAAGATGTTCGAGTGGCTGTTCTGGGAGCAGTATAGCCACGAGCCCTATGTGGCGGTCGTCCGCTTCCAGGTCGCCTATCTGGGCAAGGCGCGCGAGAGCCTGGAAGCGCGACTGATAGAACGGGGCGACGCCGCCTTGGCGCGCCTGGAAACACAGCTGCAACAAACGCCCTTTCTGGTCGGTGAGCGGCTGACCCTGGCGGACATCGCCCTGGTGGCTTACACCCGCGTGGCGCACGAGGGCGGGTTCGACCTTTCGCAGTATCCGGCCGTGACGGACTGGGTAGGGCGGATGGAGACCGCGCTCGGCATTATCCGATCCCTTGGAGTTCTTCCTTGCGTCTGTCGACCAGCCTGAAAGTCCTCGCCCTCGCCGCCGCGCTGTCGGCGCCGGCCGCTTCGGCCTTCGCCTGGGGCGCCGCGGGCCACCGCGTCGTCGGCGTGGTCGGCGCCCAGAGCTTGCCGTCCGACGTGCCGGCCTTCCTGCGTACGCCCGAAGCCATCGCGGCGATCGGCGAGTACGCCCGCGAGCCGGATCGCTGGAAAGGCGCAGGCAAGATCCACGACACCGACCGCGACAGCGCCCACTTCCTGGACATCGACGATCAGGGAAAGATGTTCGGCGGGCCGGCCTTCACCGTCGCCACCCTGCCGCCGACCCGCGCCGACTATGAAAAGGCCCTGCAGCCCGCCGGCGTCGACAGCTGGAAGGCGGGCTACCTGCCGTATTCGATCATCGACGGCTATCAGCAGCTGGTGAAGGACTTCACCTACTGGCGCATCCTGAAGGCGGTGGTGAAGACCGAGAAAGACGCCACCAAGCTGGCCTACTACAAGGCCGACCTGACGCGCCGCGAGGCCCTGCTGCTGCGCGACCTGGGCGTCTGGGCCCACTATGTCGGCGACGGCAGCCAGCCGCTGCACCTGTCGGTGCACTACAACGGCTGGGGCGACTATCCCAACCCCAACGGCTACACCAATTCGCGCTCGATCCACTTCCAGTTCGAGGGGCCGCTGGCCAAGGCGCTGGGCGACGAGGCGTCGGTCAAGGCGCTGGTGCCGGCCTACAAGGCCTGCGAATGCTCGATCGAGACCCGGGTCGTCGGCTATCTGACCGACACCTGGAAGCAGACCGAGCCGCTGTACCAGCTGGAAAAGGCCGGCGGCATGGTCGAGACCGACCCGCGCGCCAAGGCCTTCGTCCAGGCCCGCATCGCGGCCGGAGCCGCGGCGCTGCGCGACCTGGTCACCGACGCCTGGCGCGAAAGCGCCAACGGCAAGATCGGCTATCGTCCCGAGATCAGCGTGGCGGACGTCGAGGCCGGCAAGGCCGACCCGTGGTTCGACCTCTACGGCAAGGACTGAGGTTGCTGATGCTGGCGTTCGGGACGCCCGTCGAAGGGCTGGTCTATCGCGATCGCCGCGCCGCGTTCGGGGTGGCCGAGAATGGGCAGGGCAAGATCGCCCTGGCTCAGGTCATCAAGCCTGGAAAGGCGCCGTATTTCGACCTGCCCGGCGGGGCGGTGGACGGTGACGAAACGGAACGGGAAGCCGTCGCCCGCGAGTTCGGCGAGGAGACCGGCCTGGTGGTCGAGGCCGGGTCCCTGATCGAGACGGTGTCCCAGCACTTCCTGAAGTCCGACGGCGAGCCGGTCCGGAACTTCGGTGGGATCTATGTCGTGAAGGTCACGGGCGAGACGCCCGGCCTCAAGGTCGAGGACGACCATGCGCTGGTCTGGCTGGACCCGCGCGACGCGGTGGTCGCCCTGCGCCACGACGCCCATGCCTGGGCGGTCGCGGCGTGGATGCGCAGGGGTTCGGCCCCTCTTTAGTTCGCCGCCAGGGCGATGTTGGCGCCGGCGCGCTGGGCGACCCGCAGGTCGGCGGCCTGCTGCTCGGTCATGGCGTCCTTCAGATCCTCGGCGAAGTCCATGCGGCAGGCGCGGGCCGACAGACCGCGCAGACCGCGGTCCGAGCAGACGCGATGCGCCGCGACATCGACCCGACGGACGAACTCGCGGGCGTCGGCCGGCTGGGCCAGGCGCAGATCGCCGACGGCGATGCGGGCCACCGGCTGAGCGCGTTCGCCAGCATGGGCGGCGGTCAGGCCGATGATCGGGGTGGCGGCCAGGGCCAGGGCGGCGATGGCGGCGATGCGGTTGACGGTCTTGCTCATGATCTTGTCCCTCTCTTGTGTGGCCGCCCGAGGCGATCCGTTGAGCGAGGGTGTAGACTTGGCTGGCGAGGAACACCCGTTACGAGTGCTTCATGACGTCGAATTAAGTCTATGAAACACAAGTAATATTTCCGAAAATTTAGAATGGCGCCGACATCGCCGATGCAGCGTCGATCCTCGGCGGTCTCGTAAAATCCCATGGGTGTCGGTCTTGCGGCGGCGTCGGCGCGCGCCTAGCTGATGTTATATTATAACGCATCGACTGGAGAACCGCATGACGCCGTCCGTGGCCAAGGCCCTCGATCTTTCCGCCGTGGGCCTCTCCGGTCTGTGTCTGGCGCACTGCCTGGCCTTGCCCGCCCTGGCGCTGCTGTTGCCGGCGCTGGGGGCGTGGGCCCAGGCCGAATGGGTGCACGTGGCGTTCGTCACGCTCGCCGCGCCGGTCGCCGCATTGGCGTTCGTCGATCTCCGCGCGCGACGGCCGCGCTCGTGGCCGCTGGCCTGGGCGGCGACGGGCGGCCTGATGTTGATGGCGGCGGGCGCGCTGGGCTTTCCCAGCGAAAACCTGGAGCGACCGCTGACCATATTGGGCGGGCTCGTCCTGGCCGGGGCGCATGTCGCCAATTGGCGTCGCCGCCACCGGTGCGGTGACTGCGCCTAGCGCGCCTCAGGCCGCCGCGAAGTCGCGCGTGGCCTTCTGGTCGCTCTGGCGGACGGGAAGGGTGAAGGTGACCGTGGTGCCTTCGCCGGGCTGGGAGTGCATTTCCAGACCGCCGTCGTGCATGTGGATCAGCGACTTGGTCAGGGCCAGGCCCAGGCCCGTGCCCTGGGTGGTCTTGGAGAACTGGCTCTCGACCTGTTCGAACGGCCGGGCCAGGCGCGCCAGGTCCTCCTTGGCGATGCCGATGCCGGTGTCGATGACCGACACCTTGACCATGTCGCCGAACGGGTCGCGACGGATCTCGGCGCGGATCGTGACGCTGCCGGCGCGGGGTGTGAACTTGATGGCGTTCGACAGCAGGTTCAGTAGCACCTGCTTGATCGCGCGGTAGTCGGCCTCGATCTCGGGCAGGTGCGGGAACTCGATGCTGAGCGCGAGGCCGGCGGCCTCGGCGCGGTTGCGGATCAGGCGGACGGCGTCCTCGGCCACGTCCTCCAGGTGCATCGGCTCGAACTTGAGGTTCATCTTGCCGGCCTCGATCTTCGACATGTCGAGGATGTCGTTGATCAGCGCCAGCAGGTGCTGACCCGACGAGTGGATGTCCTGGCTGTAGCCCTTGTAGCGCGGGTCGCCGAGCGCGCCGAACATCTCGTTCATCATGATCTCGGAGAAGCCATTGATGGCGTTTAGCGGCGTGCGCAGCTCGTGGGACATGTTGGCCAGGAACTCGCTCTTGGCCCGGTTGGCGCCCTCGGCCTTGACCTTTTCGGTCTCGTACTTGCGGGCCAGTTCGGCCAGCTGCTCCTGGCTGCGCTCCAGGCCGGCGACGGCGTTCTGCAGTTGCTCCTCGTTGAGGCGGCGAGCCTCTTCCTGGTTCTTGATCGCCGTGATGTCGGCGGCGGTCATAACGAGGCCGCCCTCGGCCGTGCGCCGCTCGCTGATCTGGATCCAGCGGCCGTCCATCAGCTCGGCCTCGCGCACGCCCTTGGCGCCGTCGGGCGCGGGATGCTCCTGCCGGATGGCGCGGGCCGCGAACCGGTTGACCTCGGCGCGGGCGGCGCCGGGCTTGAGGATCCGGGGCTCGAGCGAGAAGACGTTGCGGTAGTTGCGGTTGCACATCAGCAGGCGACCTTGGCGGTCCCACAGCACGAAGGCTTCCGACACGCTCTCGATGGCGTCGCGCAGGCGGTTCTCGGCGGCCTGGGCGCGGGCCTGGGCGATGCGCTCCTCGGTGACGTCCAGGGCCACGCCGATGATGCGGACGAAGCCGTCCGCGCCGGATCTGCCGAAACCCTGACCGCGCGCATCGACCCACAGGGAGCGCGCACCTTGCTCGGCGGCGGGGACGCGGAACGAGACGTCGAAGGCGCCGTACATGGCCGCGTTGGCCAGGGCGTTGCGAACCCGTTCGCGGTGATCGACCGAGATGCGCTCCAGGAGGTCCTGGCCCGACACGACTCCGCCACCGCTCCAGCCGAACATCGCGCCGGTGACGTCGGATAGAAACACCTGGTCGCTGCTCAGATCCCATTCCCAGATGCCGCAGCGGGCGGCCTCGACGGCCAGGCGGAAGCGCTGTTCGCTGTCAATGAACTCGCGGTGGGCGTGCTCGACCTTGCGGCTCTGGATCATCAGCAGCAGGGCCAGGGCGATGCCGATGGCCAGCGGGGCCATCATGTTGAAGGCGCCTTGCATCACCTGGCGCTCCAGCGTCGCGGCCGAGCGCATCGGCGCGGCGGACACCACCAGCAGGGCGCCTTCGGCCACCGGGCGCACGGCGATGTCGAGGCGGGCCCCGTCGACGGCTCGGCCGCGAACGGCGACGCGGCGGCCCAGGGCCTCGGGGGGCAGGGCGAAGGCCTCGCGCAAGGTGGTCGCGCCGCGAATATCGCGTCCGCGCAGGGTGATCAGCTTGCCGTCGGGCAGGGCCAGGGCGGCGCTGTCGCCCTTTTCCGGATCCACGACCAGCCGCGAGGCGTCGCCGCTGGCGATCACGAAGGCGGGGACCTGATCCACGGTGGCGGCGGTGGCGACATAGAGCCGGCCGGCGCGGCCGACCGAGCCGGTCCAGGTGTTGCGGCCCGTGATGGCGGCGGCATGCGCGGCGGCTTTCCAGTCGGCGGCCTCGTCACGGCCGGCCACGGCCACGATATCGCCAGAGCCGGTGATGATGGCGACGGCGGCGGCTTCGCCCCCGGCGGCGCGCAGCGCGATCTCGGCCGCGTCCGCGGGCGCGCCCGGATCATGCGCGAGCAGGTCGGCGGCGGCCGACAGGCCGGCGCGCTGGGCGGCGAGATTGGTCTCGACACGGCCGGCGATCAGCCCGGCCTTGGCCGCCAGCGAGGCGCCGCCGGGATTGGACGAGACCTCGCTCTGCAAACGCCTGACGCCGAAGGCGGTGTAGATGGCCAGCAGCAGCAGGGCGGACAGGATGGCGATCCGGACGAACGCCTGGGACGGCGCCCGGGCTGACTTGGCGCGCACGGCCGCGGGCGCGGCTGGTCCGGCAGCCGCCGGCCCCCGTGTCTCGCCATGCCTTTGTCCAAAACGCCCGGCTCCCGTGAGATCACCCGAAGCGCGCCAGGCGCGCTCCGACCTTTGAACCGAGGCCAGCAAGAGACGGGCCTTGGGGCGAGTCACTTCGCCAGATGGTGAATCTAACTTACCGGCCGGGACCGCGTCACCGCCGGAAAGGCGGATTCCGTGCTTATGAGCCCATTGGTCGCAACCCCAGCGATCGCGACTCATGGAAAACTGGAATTCAGCCCAGGGCCTTGGTCGCCAGTTCCAGCACGTTCTTCGACAGCTCCGGATGGGCGACGATGCGTTCGAGCTGCTCGCGCATCAGCTGGCCCAGCTCCGGCCTGTAGCGCCGCCAGCCGCCCAGCGGCTCGATCATGCGCGCCGCGGTCATCGGATTGAAGGCGTCCACGGCCAGGATCTGGTCGGTCAGGAAGCGGTAGCCCGCGCCGCTGGGATCGTGGAACCGCGCCGGATTGAAGTTGGCGAAGGTCGAGACCAGGGCCCGCAGACGGTTGGGATTGGTCGGCTCGAAGTCCGGATGGGTGGTCAGGGCCATCACCCGCTCCAGGACGTCCTCATTCGGATCACGGCCCTGCACCGAGAACCACTTGTCCAGCACCAGCGGCTCGGTCCGCCAGGCATAGTGGAAATTGGCCAACGCCTTGTCGCGCGCGACGCCGCCGATCGCCACCAGCGGATAGAGGCCGCCGATCATGTCGGTCATGTTTCGCGCGGCCTCGTAGTGGCCGACGATACGCATCAGGTTGTCGTTGTGCGGATCGGCGGACAGGGCCTCGGCGCAGGCGTTGCGGAGGGCGCGCCGGCCGGCGGCCTGGGCGCTGGCCGAGAACTCGTTGTCGCTCTGCATATCGCCGTGCAGGCGGCGCAGAAGGTCGCCCAGATGCACGGCGATGCGCGCGCGCAGGTGGTCTCGCGCCGCGTGCAGGGCCGCCGGGTCGGCGGGCTCTGACATCAGGGCCAGATCGGGCTCGGAGGGCAGGGCCAGCAGCTGGGCCTTGAAGGCTGGCTCGGCGGCGTCGTCGACCAGGGCCTGACCCAGCGCCTCGGCGTAGCGCTCCTCGCCGACCTCGTCCGGCGCGCCGCCCGCGCGGCCCAGGATCAGGTCGCGCGCCAGCGTCTGGCCGGCTTCCCAGCGGTTGAACAGGTCGGGATCCGAAGCGAACAGGACGTAGCGGTCGGCCGGCCGCGCATCGGTCGTCAGGTTCACCGGGGCCGAGAAGCCGCGCAGCGCCGAGACGACCGGTTCACTGGCCACGTTCTCCCAACGGACGGTGGCCGTGGCCTCGTCCAGCAGCACCACCTCGGTGTCGCGCAGGACCTCGCCGCTGGTCGACAGCAGGCCGATCGCCACCGGGATCGGCAGGGCGCGCTTGGTGGGCTGGCCGGGCGTCGGGGCGGTGGTCTGGGACAGGGTCAGGGTCAGGGCCCGAGCCGCTTCGTCGTAGGCGGTCTGCAGGGTCACCGCCGGCGTGCCGGCCTGCTCGTACCAGCCGAAGAAGTCGGTGAGGTCGCGGCCCGAGGCCTCGGCGAAACAGGCGATGAAAGCCTCGACCGTGGTCGCCTCGCCGTCATGGCGCTGGAAGTAGAGATCGCAGCCCTTCCGGAACGCCTCGGCGCCCAGGATGGTCTTGAGCATGCGGATGATCTCCGAGCCCTTCTCGTAGATCGTCGCGGTGTAGAAGTTGTCGATCTTCAGATAGCTGGACGGCCGCACCGGATGGGCCAGGGGACCGGCGTCCTCGGCGAACTGCCGGGCGCGCAGGGCGCGAACCTCCTTGATCCGCTGCACCGCCTCGCCGCGCATGTCGGCGCTGAAGCTCTGGTCGCGGAAGACGGTGAAGCCTTCCTTCAGGCACAGCTGGAACCAGTCGCGGCAGGTGATGCGGTTGCCGGTCCAGTTGTGGAAGTATTCGTGGGCGACCACGGCCTCGATCCGCTCGTAGTCCAGGTCGGTGGCGGTCTCGGGATCGGCCAGCAGCAGGGAGCTGTTGAAGATGTTCAGCCCCTTGTTCTCCATGGCCCCGAAGTTGAAGTCGCGCACGGCCACGATCATGAAGAGGTCGAGGTCGTATTCGCGGCCGAAGGTGTCCTCGTCCCACTTCATCGCCCGCTTCAGGCTGTCCAGGGCGTAGGCGGCGCGCGACGCCTGGCCCGGGTCGACGAAGACCCGCAGGGCGACCTCGCGGCCGCTCATGGTGATGAACTTGTCGGCCAGGACATCTAGGTGGCCGGCCACCAGGGCGAACAGGTAGCAGGGCTTGGGGAAGGGGTCCGTCCACTCGGCGAAGAAGCGGTCGTCGTCCAGCGCGCCGCTACCCACCAGATTGCCGTTGCTCAGCAGGTGCGTGAACTTGCGGTCGGCCTCGATGCGCACGCTGTAGCGGGACAGCACGTCGGGCCGGTCGGGGAAGTAGGTGATGGTGCGGAAGCCCTCGGCCTCGCACTGGGTACAGAACCGCCCGCCGGACATGTAGAGACCCATCAGCGCCTTGTTCGACGACGGATCGATCTCGACCTCGGTGGTCAGGACGAACTGGTCGGGGACCTCGTGGATCGTCAGCTGCTCGGGATCGATCGCGTACTGGTTGGCGCTCAGCGCCTGGCCGTCGATGGCGACGGACAGCAGCTTCAGCCGCTCGCCGTTCAGCACCAGCGCCTCGCGCGTGTCGCTCGTTCGCCGCACTGACAGCTCGGCCTTCACCCGCGTCCGCGACGGGTGCAGCTCGAAGACCAGCCGCGTGGTCTCGATGGCGAACGGGAAGGGGCGATAGTCAGCCAGCCGGATCGGCTGCGGCGTGTCGGTGCGCATGATCCCTAGCTAAGGCCGCGAGGCGGCTTCCGCCAGCGTCCAGCGCGATTACTTGGGGCGTCCGCGCAGGAAATTGGCGGCCGGTGGGCTGGGCGGATGTCCGTGGTCCGTCCGCGACGGGACCGGATCGGCGCGCGAGAACGCCGGCGCGCGCAGCTTCAACTCGCGCTCGAGAGCGGCCATGCGCTCGGTCAGCGACGGGGCGTTGAGGGTCGGCGACGTGGCAGGGCTCTCCGCCTCGGCCACGGGCGGGACCACCGTCGCCGCGGCCTCCTGCATGTCGTGCAGTTCCAGCTCGATGGTCGCCGCGCGCCGCGCCAGACCGCGCAGCGCCTCGGGCCTGGCCCCATCGGCGACCAGGGTGATCAGCTCCTGGGCCAGGGCTCGCAGTCTGGGCGCGGCGGCGATCATGCGCGCCTGGGCCTCTATGCGCGTGGGGTCGCGGTCATATTCCGCCCGAGGTACGCGCCAGCCGCCCCAGCCTTGCGGGTCGGTCGTCACCACCGGATGCGTGCCGGGGACCGGATGCTGGACCGTCTCGTCGTGACCGCGCCACTTATTGCGATCGCGTATGATGCGCCAGGCCTCGCCGCTCGTGTTGGTGGCGTCACGGGGATCGATCGTCAGTTCGGCCGCGTGGAACATTCGGCCCAGGCCGACGTCGTAGGTGATGCGGACGGGCTCGGATAAACCTCCAGTCCAGGCGGGAACGACGCGTTCGACGGTCGCCCACGCGCCGACGCTGTCCACCCAGACTCTCTGGTTTTTCTTGAACTGAGCCTTGGTCATTGCTTTGAGCGAATCACGTTCGGCGAACATGAAGCAACACAAGTAATACAGTAAGGTAAATATTCCGCGAGGTTATGCGCGGCTTCAACTATGAGGTGCATCGGTACAACCGATGAGATTACCTGCGAAACCTTGGGTGCCTCAGGTTAAGCGCAAGTCGCGTGGTGGTGATCCGCGACCGCCTGGAAGCATCGAGGTTCGCGACCCTTTCGCCATCGATTGACATACCGGGCCAAAGCAATGGCGAGCTTCTCGGTCTGAACAGAAGGAGCGGCGTCGTGGCGCGAGATCAGGCTGGGCTGGAAGTCGGGCGGCGGCGGTTCCTGCATCCCGGGCCGCTGCGCTGGTTGCGCGCCAGCGGCTGGATGGTGCTGCTCTTCGTCGTGTTCGCGATCGTCTATGCCGGCGCCCAGACGGTGGGAAATCCTCTGTTCAGCAAGGGCGGCCATCTGCTGGAAGTCCTGGAGGTCGCGGTCATCTGCGCGGCGGGCCTGGGTCTCTACGCCGGGATCGTGCGGCTGGCCGAAGGGCGCTGGCCCGAGGAACTGAGCCCGCGCCAGGCGCCGGCGGATCTGGCCATCGGCCTTGTGGTCGGGGCGGCCATGCTCAGCGTCGTCGTGGGCGGCCTCTACGCGCTGGGCGTCTATGAAATCAGCGGACCGCGCCCGGCCTCGGCCTGGGGGACAATCGCCATGGCCATCGAGTCCGGCGTGATGGAAGAGCTGCTGATGCGCGCCATCGTCCTACGCCTGCTGATGCGGGCCTTCGGGATCTGGCCGGCCCTGGTCCTGCAGGCGGCGTTGTTCGGCGCATTGCATCTGGCCAATCCCAACGCCAGCGCGACCGCCGCCGCCGCCATCGCCATCGAGGCGGGCCTGATGCTGGCGGGCTTCTATCTCTTGACCGGGCGGCTGTGGATGTCGATCGGCGTCCACGCGGCCTGGAACTTCACCCAGGGGTGGGTGTGGGGCGCCTCGGTCTCTGGCATCCCGGTCGTCGAGAGCTGGCTGGTCAGCAAGCCCAAGCCCGGCGCGCCGGAGTTTCTGAGCGGCGGCGCCTTCGGGCCCGAGGCCTCGCTACCGGCCATGGTGGTCGGTACGGCGACGGCGGTCCTGGTGCTGTGGCTGGCCTGGAAGAAGGGGAACTTCAAGGCGAAGGCGGACACGGTCCAGCCGTCCGACGCTTCGGTCCCGGATACCGTGGGGTAAGGCGCGACAGCCCCGCAAGAACTTGAAATTCTTGACGCCGGGTCAATCTTTCCCTTCGCGTGAACGTCGTTCAGTGTGCTCCCCGAGATCGGCCGCAAGAGCCTGGTCCCAGGGAGAACGCTCGTGGATTTCGACTATTCGGACGACCAGAAGTTCCTGAAGGAAGAGGCGCGCAAGTTCCTCGCCGCCCATTGCGACGTCGCCGTCGTGCGCGGCGTCCTGGACAACGCCGACCGCTCGTTCGACGAGAAACTGTGGAAGGGCGTGGCCGAGCAGGGCTGGCTGGGCGCCTCGATCCCCGAGGAACATGGTGGGCTGGGCCTGGGCCGCGTCGAGCTGTGCGCCATCGCCGAGGAACTGGGCCGCGTCGTCGCGCCGATCCCGTTCGCCTCCACCGTCTATTTCCTGGCCGAGGGCGTCCTGGCCCATGGCGCCGACGGCCAGAAGGCGGCCATCCTGCCGCGCATCGCCGCCGGCCAGATGATCGGCTGCCTGGCGACCTCGGAAGGGCCGGGCGTCGTGGGGCCCTCGACGCTGACCTGTCGGGTCGAGGCCGGCAAGCTGTTCGGGACCAAGATCCCCGTCACCGACGGCGACGTCGCCGACACCGCCCTGGTGCTGGCCAGCGAGAGCGGCCGACCGGGCCTCTATCTCGTCGACCTGACCGGCAAGGGCGTGGCGCGCGAGACCCTGAAGAGCCTCGATCCCACGCGCGGCGTGGCCAAGCTGACCTTCGACGGCGCGGTCGCCGAGCGGCTGGGCGAGGCCGGGCAGGGCTTCGAGATCGTCCAGGCGATCCTCGATCGCGCCGCCGTGCTGCTGGCCTTCGAACAGCTGGGCGGCGCCGACCGCTGCCTGGAGATGGCCAAGGAATACGCCCTGGGCCGCTACGCCTTCGGCCGGGTCATCGCTGGCTACCAGGCGATCAAGCACAAGCTGGCCGATATGTACGTCAGGAACGAGGTCGCCCGCTCGAACGCCTATTACGGCGCCTGGGCCCTGAACGACGACGCCCCGGAACTGCCGATCGCGGCGGCGGCGGCGCGGATCGCGGCCTCCGAGGCCTACTGGTTCGCCAGCAAGGAGAGCATCCAGGTGCACGGCGGCATGGGCTTCACGTGGGACGTCGACTGCCACCTCTATTACCGCCGCTCGCGGCAGCTCAGCCTGGTCGCCGGCGCGCCCAAGGTCTGGAAGGAACGGCTGGTCAGCCAGCTCGAACAGAAGAACGCGGCGTAAGGGAGCGCGAGGACCATGGATTTCAACGACTCTCCCGAAGAAGCCGCCTACCGCGAGAAGGCCCGCGCGTGGCTCGCCGAGAACGCCGCCGCTCACCGCGCCAAGTTCGGCGAGCTGAAGCCCAACACGCCCGAGCACATGGCCGCCGCCAAGGACTGGCAGGCGACCAAGGCCGGCGCCGGCTACGCCTGCATCACCTGGCCCGCGGCCATCGGCGGGGGCGGCGGCACGCCGATCCAGTCGGTGATCTTCGGCCAGGAAGAGACCAAGGCCGGCCTCGGCTACGGCTACTTCACGATCGGCCTGGGCATGTGCGTGCCCACGGTCATGGCCTTCGCCGATAGCGACACCAAGAAGCGCTTCGTCTCGCCCGCCGTGAAGGGCGAGGAGATCTGGTGCCAGCTGTTCTCGGAACCGGCCGGCGGCTCGGACGTGGCGGCTCTGCGGACGCGAGCGGTCAAGGACGGCGACGAGTGGGTGATCAACGGCCAGAAGGTCTGGACCACCGGCGCCCACTATTGCGACTACGGCATCCTGCTGACCCGCACCGATCCCGATGTGCCCAAGCACAAGGGCCTGACGATGTTCTGGATCGACATGCGCGACGCCGCCGTCGAGTGCCGGCCGATCCACCAGATGTCGGGCGGCCGCGAGTTCAATGAGGTCTATTTCACCGACCTGCGGGTCAAGGACAGCCAGCGCCTGGGCGAGGTCGGCGACGGCTGGAAGGTGGCCCTCGTCACCCTGATGAACGAGCGCCTGGCGGTCGGCGGCTCGGCCGGCCCGAACTATCGTGAGATCATGAAGCTGGCCCGCCAGCTGTCGGGCTCGACCGGCCCGGCGCTGAAGGACCAGGCGTTCCGCGAGAAGTTGGCCGACTGGTACGTCCAGTCGGAGGGGCTGAAGTTCACCCGCTTCCGCACCATGACCGCCCTGTCGCGTGGCCAGACGCCGGGGCCGGAAAGCTCGATCGGCAAGATCATCTCGGCCAACCAGCTGCAGGACCTGGCCAACACCGCCGTCGAGATGGAGGACCAGTACGGCATCCTGGTCGATCCCGACCAGGCCCCGGCCGAGGCGGCGTTCCAGCAGAGTCTGATGTGGGCCCCGGGCCTGCGCATCGCCGGCGGCACCGACGAGATCCTCAAGAACATCATCGCCGAACGGGTCCTGGGTCTGCCGGGTGACGTGCGGGTCGACAAGGACGTGCCGTTCAAGGACATGCCGACAGGGCGGTAGGGGGCGGTCCTCTACCGCGCCTTCACGTCCCGCGCCGCCTTGGTCAGCTGGACGAATTCCGCCCGCAGGCCGTCCGGATCGTCTCCGCGCGCGCCCTGGGCCAGGGCGGTGACGGCGGGCCAGTCGAAGCCGTCGTCGACCCACGGATCGCCGCGCAGCTTCTGGCCATAGGCGGCGACCGCCACAGCGAAGCGCGTCGACTCCGGCGCGGCCGAGAGGGTGGCGAACGTATCCGCCTTGCCGATCGGGCGCTCCATCAGCTTGGAGCTCGTTTCGCCGGGCAGCTTGTAGCGCACCTTCAGAAAGGCCAGTTCGCCCGCGGAAGCGGCCGGCGCGGCGGGCGTCTTGTCGCCGTAGCGCAGCGGATCCGACGATGGCCGCGCGCCGGCCGGAGTGATCTCGTACAGCGCCGTCACCGAGGCGCCCGACCCGACCTCGCCCGCGTCGACCTGGTCGTTGTTGAAATCCTCGCGGTTCAGCAGTCGCGTCTCGTAGCCGATCAGCCGGTACTCGCTGACCTGGCGAGGATTGAACTCGACCTGGATCTTCACGTCGTCGGCGATCGGAAACAGGCTGGCCTGGAAGTCGTCCCGCAGCAGCTTGCGCGCCTCGTTCAGGGTGTCGACGTAGGCCGCCACCCCGTTTCCGTTCTGGGCCAGGGCCTGCATCATCGTGTCGTTGTAGTTGCCGCGCCCGAAGCCGTAGACCGACAGGTAGACGCCGCTCTTGCGCTGGTCGGCGACGAAGTCCTTCAGCCGGGCTGGCTCGGCGATGCCGACGTTGAAGTCGCCGTCGGTGACCAGGATCACGCGGTTGACCGAGCCCTTGGCGAAGTTCTGCTTGGCCAAGGCGTAGGCCAGTTCCAGCCCCTGGCCGCCGGCCGTGGAGCCGCCCGCCCGCAGCGCGTCCAGGGCGCAGCGCATCTTCAGCTTGGAGCGGCCGTCGGTCGGCGACAACACGGCGCCGGCCGAGCCGGCATAGGCGACCATGGCCACGCGGTCCTGCGGCCGCAGCTGGTCGATCAGCACGTTCAGCGCCTTCTGGGCCAGGGGCAGGCGGTCGGGGCCCATCATCGAGCCCGAGGTGTCGACCAGAAAGACCAGGTTCAGCGGCGGCGCGTCGGCGCGCGGCGTGGCATAGCCCTGCAGGCCGATGTGCAGGATCTGGCGCTCCTTCGACCAGGGCGAGGGCGCGACCGCCACCGTGGCCCGGAAGGGCGTCTGGGCGCTGGCCGGGCGGGCGTAGCCGTAGTCGAAATAGTTGATCAGCTCCTCGACCCGGATGGCGTCGCGCGGCGGGGCGGCGCCGTCGTTGAGGAAGCGGCGGGTATTGGCGTACGCGGCTGTGTCGACGTCGATCGAGAAGGTCGAGACCGGCTCCTCGGCCACGCGCTTGACCGGGTTCGCGGCGGCGCCGGGATAGCGCTCGGTGTCGGTCGGCACGCGCGGCGCGGCGCTGATGATCGCCGGCGCGGAGCGCGGCTGGACCGGAGGAAGCGGCAGCGGCGGCGGGGGCGTCATGTTGGCCGGGGAGGCGGCGGCGGTGGCGGCGGCGGGGGAGCTCCGGTCGGCGCCGCGTAGTTCATGACGGTCGCTCGACTGGGGGCCGGGCGGGCGCCCGAGACGACGACGTCGCCGCCCAGGCTGCTCCGAAAGCCCAACGCCTCACAGGCTGCCGGCGTGGCCACGCCGTCTCCGGGCGGCGGCAGGGCCGATGCCGGAGACGCGCCGACCATGGCCAGGGACAACAGGCTGACGCCCGCGACGTGAAGCCCTTGCCGAACCATGGTCGATCTCCCTGCTAAGTCCTCATGTCATTTACATTCGTAATACGACAAAAGCGAGGCGCTGCAAAGATCAACTTCAGGATGATCTCGCCGAGCGACTACGGGGCGATGGTCTTCAGGAAAGTCGGCGGCTTCCTGTGGTGGGTCGCCTGCTCGTAGGCATAGCCCAGGTTCAGCAGCAGCTTCTCGCTCCAGGCCGGGCCGATGAACGACAGGCCGACCGGCAGGCCGGTGACGTCGCCCATCGGCACCGTCAGGTGCGGATAGCCGGCCACGGCGGGCAGGGTGGTGGCCGAGCCGCCGTAGTTGTCGCCGTTCAGCGGGTCGATGGTCCAGGCCGGTCCGGTAGTCGGGGCGACGATGGCGACCGCGCCGGTGTTCTTGAGGATCTTGTCGATACCCTCGGGGCCCGCGAGGCGCTTGGAGTCGGCCAGGGCCTTCAGGTAGTCGGGATCGGTCAGCCCCTTGGTCTTCTCGGCCTTTTCGAAACTCTCCTGGCCGAACCACTGGAGCTCCTTCGGGGTCGCCTTGTTGAAGGCGATCAGGTCGGCCAGCGTGCGGCTCTTGACCTTCTTGGGATCGGTCGAGGCCAGGTAGGCGGCCATGTCGGCCTTCAGCTCGGTATAGAGCACCACGCCCTCGGCCTTGCCGATCGGGCCTTCGTCGAAGTCCTTCACGTCGACCAGGATCGCGCCTTGGGCCTTGAGGTCTTTCAGCGCCGCCTCGAACACCGCATCGGTCTTGGGCGAGTAGCCGGTGTAGAACCGCGCCACGGCAAGCTTGACGCCTTTCAGCGCGTCCTTGGAGAGACCCGCGGCGTAGTCGGTCTTGCGGGCGTCGGCGTCCTTGGTGGCTGGATCGGCGGGGTCCGAACCGGCGATGACCGTCAGCACCTTGGCCGCGTCCAGGACCGTGGTGGTCATCGGGCCGGCGGTGTCCTGGCTGTGGCTGATCGGCACGATGTGGGTGCGCGAGACCAGGCCGACGGTGGGCTTGAGGCCAACCAGGCCGTTGATCGCCGCCGGGCAGGTGATCGAGCCGTCGGTCTCGGTGCCGATGGCCAGGGGCGCCAGGCCCGCCGCCACCGCCGCGCCCGAGCCGCTGGACGAGCCACACGCGCTGCGGTCCAGGACATAGGGGTTGCGCACCGTGCCGCCGATCGCGCTCCAGCCGCTAATCGACTTGGACGAGCGGATATTGGCCCACTCCGACAGGTTGGCCTTGCCCAGGATGACCAGGCCCGCGTCGGTCAGGCGCTTGACGATCGGGGCGTCGCGATTGGTGACGTTGTCCTTCAGCGCCAGTGAGCCGGCGGTGGTGGCCGTGTCGTCGGCGCTCTCGATATTATCCTTCAGCAGGATCGGCGCGCCGTGCAGCGGCGAGCGGACCTTGCCCGCCTTGCGCTCGGCGTCCAGGGCGCGGGCGTCGGCCAGGGCGTGCGGATTAGTGGCGATGACCGCGTGCAGGACGGGGTTCTTGTCCTTGATGACCGCCAGATAGCCCTTGGTGGCGTCTTCGGACGTCTGGGCGTGGACTGTCCCGGCCAGCAGGGCGATGGCGGCCGCGCCGGCCAGATGGGCGAACTTGGTCATGGACGTTTCCCCGGAGCTTGCCCGCGACGGTGGCCCGAAACCTCGTCCTTCGACAAGCTCAGGATGAGGTTTCTAATGCGAGGTCAAAAATAGTCCTCATCCTGAGCTTGTCCCACGGGTCCGACCGCCGGTCGGCCCGCGGATAAACTCCGGACGAGGACGGCTCCTCAGACGAAGATCGCCACGTTCTGTCGCGCCAGGATCAGCGGACGGCCGTGTCGGTCCCACAGGTGCATCTCCTGGGTCGAATAGCCTTCGCCGATCGTCTCGGCCCGGCTGCGCAGCAGGCGCCAGCCATCGTCGTTCGCGCCCGGCAGGCCGACGATGTCTAGGGCCCAGGTCATGGTCGAGATCGGACCGAACTGCGGGAACAGCGCCATGGCTGGCGGCGGCGGCATGTCGGCCAGGGCGACCAGGGCCGACAGCGAGGTCGCGGCCGGATCACGGTGGCGGATCCACAGAAGGTATTCGGGGGAACCGCCGGACAGCGGCCGGGCGCCGCCCGCCTTGCGCACCTCGAACTGGGCCGAGAAGTGCGGCGCGCCGGCGCGGTTCTCGGGGAAGAACGACTCGCAGGCCTCGGGCGCAGCGACCGCGGGGGCGGGGACATCGCCGTAGTCCAGCGCCGAGGCGCGGGCCGCGCCGAAGGTCAGGACGCCGTGGGTGGCCACGCCTTGCTCGCCGACCAGGTCGACGGCCACGAACAGGGTCGACTTGCCCTGGCGCAGCGGCTTGACCTGGATCGCCAGTTCCCCGGCGGCGGGACCGACGAAGGCGAACTGGGCCGAGCGCAGGGGCGGGGCTTCCGGGAAGGTTCGCTGGGCGGCTTCGACGCACAGCGCGGCCGACAGCCCGCCATAGGTGGTGCGGCCCTGTTTCCAGTCGTCGGTGACGAAGGCGGAAAAGCCGGACTCCGTGGCGGATACGGCGGCGACGAGGTCGGTGTACAGGGTCATGGCGCGAGGTTCGTTTTCTTTCGCTACGGAAGTCAAGCGGCCTCCGGCGCGAAAGCGTCACCGGGCGCGATCATCCTCTGTCGCCTTCAGGAACCAGTCCCTCAGCTTGAGAATACGCGGCAGCTTGGGGTTCTCTGCGCGCCAGACGAAGTTGTGGCCGGTCTCGACGTCGACCGATCCCGGCAGCGGGCGCACCAGACGGCCTTCGTCCAGGTCGCGTTTGGCATAGCCGCCGCGCGCCAAGGCGAAGCCAAGACCCTGGGTCGCCGCGTCCAGCATCATGGCCGAGCCGTCGAAGCCTAAGGCCGGCCGTGGCTCCGGCGGCTCGATGCCCATCGCGCGAAACCACACCGACCACGGCAGGTCGGTATGGCGCAGCAAGGGGGCCGCGAGCAGGTCTTGGGGCCGTTCGACGGGATGGCGGGCCAGCAGCGTCGGGCTGCAGACTGGAAAGATGCGCTCGTCCATCAAGCGGACCGACTCCATGCCCGCCCAGGGGCCGACGCCGTAGCGCAGAGCGACGTCCACGCCATCGGTGGCTAGGTCAGAGACGCGATCCTCGACGCGGATCGTCAGGTCCAGCTCGCCCGTCTCGGCCGACAGTCGCGCCAGCTGGGGCGACAGCCAACTGGTGGCGAAGGCCGGGCCGGCCGAGAGAACGATCGGTCCGCTGGCCGCCCGGCGGGCGCTGTCGACGCCTTGGCGCAAGGCGGCCATGGCCTCGCCGATCCGCGCGGCTAGCGCCGCGCCGGTGGCCGTGGGCTCCATCTGGTTGCCGCGCCGGATGAATAGCTGAACTCCCAGCTCTTCCTCCAGCTTGCGGACCTGCTGGCTGACCGCGCCGTGGGTCACGAACAGCTCCTGAGCCGCGCGGCTGTAGCTCTTGTGGCGGGCGGCCGCCTCCAGGGCGACCAGCGAGGAGAAGGGTGGCAGGCGCATGTTCAAGACGCGAGGATGTTAGTCCAGCTCACAAGTTCGCGCAGATACCATCGTTCGTAAAGCGTCCGTGGCTTTGGCATGGTCCTCATCGCGGCGCCGCGCTTCACACACACCACGCTCTTTTCGAGGACGGACGATTATGAAGACCCTGCTCATCGCGGGCGCGCTGACGCTCGCCCTGTTCACCGGCGCCGCCGTGAAGGCCCCATTGCTGACCCAAGACAACTTCGCTTGGGCCGAAGGGATCACCCCCCATACCGTGCGCTGAGCCGTGTTCCGGCCAGCAAAAAGGCCCGGAGATCGCTCTCCGGGCCTTTCGCTTTTCGTGACGTGACGGAGAGGGACTTACTTCCCCGCCGCCGTCAGGGCGTCCATCAGTTCCGGGACGGCCGTCTTGTAGTCGGCGACCAGGCCGAAGTCGGCCACCTGGAAGATCGGCGCGTCGGCGTCCTTGTTGATCGCGACGATCACCTTGGAGTCCTTCATGCCGGCCAGGTGCTGGATCGCGCCCGAGATGCCGATGGCGACATAGAGTTGCGGCGCCACGACCTTGCCGGTCTGGCCGACCTGGTAGTCGTTCGGGGCGTAGCCGGCGTCGACGGCCGCGCGCGAGGCGCCGACGGCGGCGCCCAGCTTGTCGGCCAGCGGCTCGATCACACGCTGGAACTCCTCGGCCGAGCCCATGGCGCGACCGCCCGAGACGACGATCTTGGCCGCGGCCAGTTCCGGACGGTCCGACTTGACCATCTCTTCGCTGACGAAGCGGGTCTTGCCGGCGTCGGCGCCGCCGACGGTTTCCACCGAGGCGGAGCCGCCTTCCGCCGCCGCCGCGAAGGCGGTCGGGCGGACGGTGATCACCTTCTTGGCGTCCGACGACTGGACAGTCTCCAGCGCGTTGCCGGCATAGATCGGGCGCGTGAAGGTGTCGGCCGAGACGACCTCGACGATGTCCGAGATCGGGGCGACGTCCAGCTTGGCGGCGACGCGCGGCGCGAAGTTCTTGCCGCCCGAGGTGGCCGGAACCAGGATCGCGTCGTAATTGCCGGCCAGGGCCAGCACGGCGTCGGCCTGGGCTTCGGCGATCCCGTGACCCAGGGCGTCGGACTCGGCCAGCAGCACCTTGCGGACGCCGGCGATCTTGGCGGCGGCGTCGGCCACGCCCTTGGCGCCCTTGCCCAGGACCAGCACGTCCACGTCGCCCGAGATCTTCAGGGCGGCGGTGACGACCTTGTGGGTGCCGTCGCGCAGGTGCGCGTTGTCGTTATCGGCGACGACGAGAACAGCCATTACAGCACCCCCGCGGTGTTGAGCTTGGAAACCAGGTCAGCGGCGGTCTCGACCTTGATGCCGGCCGAGCGCTTGGCCGGTTCGGTGACCTTCAGGACCTTCAGGCGCGGCGCGACGTCCACGCCGTAGTCGGCGACCGTCTTGCTGACGATCTCCTTCTTCTTGGCCTTCATGATGTTGGGTAGAGACGCATAGCGCGGCTCGTTCAGGCGCAGGTCGGCCGTGACGATGGCCGGCAGGTCGACGTCCAGGGTCTGGAGGCCGCCGTCGACTTCGCGGGTGACCTTGGCGCTGGAGCCCGACACCTCGATGGCCGAGGCATAGGTGGCCTGCGGCCAGCCCAGCAGGGCTGACAGCATCTGGCCGACGGCGTTGTTGTCGCCGTCGATCGCCTGCTTGCCCATCAGGACCAGGTTCGGGTTTTCCTCGGCCACCACGGCCGCGAGCAGCTTGGCCACGGCCAGCGGCTCGGGATCGGCGTCGGTGGTGATCAGGACGCCGCGGTCGCCGCCCATGGCCAGGGCGGTGCGGATCGTCTCCTGGGCTTGCGCCGGGCCGATGCTGACGATGACGACCTCGGTCGCCACGCCCTTCTCCTTGAGACGCACGGCTTCTTCGACCGCGATCTCACAGAAGGGATTCATCGACATCTTGACGTTCGCAAGGTCGACACCGGTCTGGTCCGCCTTCACGCGGGCCTTGACGTTGTAATCGATAACCCGTTTGACCGGGACTAGGACCTTCATCGGTTTCCACCGCCTCCAGGCTGCTTTTTATCCTGCTTGGCATCCGACTTACCGCTTCGGCGCCGCAATGCAAGTTTCCCTTTGCGTAAGCGTAATGCGATAACGCGCGTATGGTTCAAACGGTTGTACGATTTTCTTGCGCGCGTGGTCCGGCCGTCTCGCGAAAGTGGCCTCGGGTCCCAATTCCCTTAAGGACGGAAAGGCGGTAAGGGGCCGCCATGAACAAGACTTTCACCCGCTTGAAGTACATCTTCCTGGGCCTGTTCCTGCTCGGCAGCGCCGGCGTCCTAGCCTATCACGGCCTGTGGGTCTGGCCGAAGGAACGCTGCGAGGCGCGGGGCGGGGCCTGGGCCGGCAAATGGCTGAAGTGCGGGACGGTCTATTCAATCGAAACCCTGACGCGCCGCCCGAAGGGGCTGCCGCCGATCAACGGGGAAAAGCCGGAAGCGGCCACCGCTTCCTCCACTTCCTCGGCGAAAGCCGGGGCCCAGGTCGAGCCCTCCGCTGTTGCGGATAAGCCGAAGCCGTAAGGCGCGATCACTTCAAACTCACCGGATGGATCTGGGTCCCGGCTTTCGCTGGGGAAGCGGAGTTTGGATCTACCGCGTCGCACCCGGCTTCCACAGCACGTCCGCCTTGCCCTTGTCGTTGCTCCAGCGGGCGGCGACGAACAGTAGGTCCGACAGACGGTTCAGATACTTGATCGCCGGCTTGCCGACGATCTCGCCCTCGGTCCCCGACAGCGCCACGCAGGTCCGTTCGGCCCGGCGGCAGACCGTGCGCGCCTGGTGCAGGGACGCCGCCGCCGACGACCCAGCGGGGAGGACGAAGGAGGTGAGGGGCGCCATCTCGCCGTTCAGCAGATCGATCTCGCGCTCCAGCCGCTCGACCTGGCTGTCCAGGATGCGCAGCGGCTCCCACTCGGGCTTGCCATGCTGTTCGGGCGTGGCGAGATCCGCGCCCAGGTCGAACAGATCGTTCTGGATCCGCTCCAGGATCGGGTCGAGCACGCTGTCGTCCGCCGTGTGCTGGCGCGCCAGGCCCACGGCGGCGTTGGTCTCGTCGACCCCGCCATAGGCCTCGACCCGCAGCGACGCCTTGCTGACCGGCGCGCCGGTGGCCAGGCGCGTCGAGCCGCCGTCGCCCGTGCGGGTATAGATGCGGTTCAGCGTGACCATGCGGTGTGGATCCTCGTTGCGCGAACAGGCCCGCGACGCTTAAGCGCCCTTGCGCCACCAGAAGGCGGCCGCGACCAGCACGATGATGGCAATGAACTGCAGCAGCACGCGCAGCCGCATCAATTTGTTCGAATAGGAGCGACCGAAGTCGCCGCCCCGGAAAAGCGCGTAGAGACCCGCCGCCAGGGCGACCAGGACCGCGAGCAGCGCGGCGGGGACGAGGAAGTCGAAGACGTGGTTCATGGGCGCGGAAGATAGGCCGGGCGGACGGCCCGCGCCATAGAGGCCGGAGCCGTAAGGGGCTGTTCCGGCGATGAAAATTGTCACCGGTTTCCTAGCGTCGGCGCGCCCTAGCCTTAAGGGCGCGACTCAGTTCGCTGACCACCGTCCGTTGAGTCAATTCGCCGAACCTGTTCGGTGAGCGCATTTGTCACAGTGACGCTCCGACAACGCTCTCATATGTACAAACAACGCCATTGTTCGGCGATTTTAGTTCGATTTCGCGGTTGCAATAGCCTCCCCCTAGCGTTATTGCGCCCGCTTCCTATTTCTTAGTGTGCGTTCGTTGAACACGATCAACCTCCCCCACCGCGGATCGGTTCGACGCTTTTCCACCCCAGCGGGGAGCAGGAGATAACCGCATGAGCGCTCGCCTAGCGAACGCCGCCGCGCTCTCCGCGTCCGATCGCGAAGAAGCCATGGCTGAAGTCCGCCAGCTGATCACCGACCTGCGCGACGCCGCGCAGGATGGCCGTCACCTGGCCCGCCGCTACGCCGACGTCCTTCAGAACGTCGTCGATGAATATTGCACTGAATTCGAGAAGCGCGCCGAAGCCGCTCTCGCCCGCCTGGAGGCCGCCGCATGAGCTTTGTGTCCGTCAATATCGAGTCCGCCACCGACTCGCCGGTGAAGCTGACCCGCCGGGCCCTCGCCAAGCAGCGCACCCGTGAGCGTGTCCTGGCCGCCGCCCGTCGCCTGTTCAGCGAGCGCGGCTACGAAGGCGCCACCATCCGTGACATCGCCCAGGCCGCCGGCATGTCGACCGGCGCCGTGTTCGCCAGCTTCGCCGACAAGTCGGAGCTGTTCGAGGAAATCCTGACCGCCGACTACGAAGTCATCTACGCCCAGATGACCCAGGCCGCGCGCAACGCCAAGACCGTCGACGAAGCCCTGATGGGCCTGTTCGGCGTCGCCTACGGCTTCCACGTCGAGCAACTGCCACTGCTGCGCGCCAGCATCGCGGTGTCGTGGACCCGTTCAGAAGCCGCCGAGCGCCGCGCCCGTACGGACCTGAAGCACATCTTCCGCCTGATCGGCGAAGCTCTGCAGCGCGGCGTCGACGAAGGTCAGTTGAAGAAGGATATCGACGCTAAGCTCTTGGCTGAGATCACCTGGGACGTGTATGTCGCCAACTATCGCCGCGCCGTCTATGACGGTTGGTCGGTGGAGGCTCTGCTGGCGCGGCTTTCGGAACAACTGAAAGTCATCTTCGCGGGCGCTCGCGCTTAACCAAGTCCGGAGACCGCTCCGTTCGGGGGAACGGAGCGGCTTCGATTCAACAATGACGCTGGCGTGTTCGAGGGGGACGTGCGTGGGCGTAAGAGATGATCAGAAGGCCGCGACGCGCGAGAAGGTTCTCGACGCCGCGCGTGACCTGTTCAACGAGGTTGGCTACGACGAGACCACCATCCGCGCCATCGCGGAGCGGGCGAGGGTCTCGGTCGGCAGCGTGTTCACCACCTTCGCCTCCAAGGCGGAGGTGCTGAGCCATGTCATGGATCATCGCCTGACCGAGCTCTACGCGGAGTTCGACCGGGTGGTGCCGTTCCTGCGGGGCAGCACGGCCGATCGCCTGTGCTCGATCTTCGCCATCCACTACGAGTTCGAGACCCGGCGGGTGAAGTTGTTCCTCGCCCACGTGGCGTCTTCGTACAATCCCAACAACGACCCGGGCGTCACGCCCTACGGCCGCAATCCGCGCCTGACCCAGATGCTGCTGGACGTCCTGGAAGAGGGCGTGCGCAAGGGCGAGGTGCGGGACGACCTGGACCTGCGCCTGATCGTCGACACCCTGAAGGCCGCCTACGCCTGGAACTACCGCATGACCGCGGCGGCCGGCGGAACCGTGCCGGCCGCGGAGATGTCGGCGGTGATGGACAAGCAGATCGCCGTGATCGCCGAGGGCTGGAAGCCGCTGTAGCCCCCTCTCCCGCGAGGGGAGAGGGGAGGCGACGTCCCTACAGCGTCGCCATGTCGATCACGAAGCGGTAGCGCACGTCGCTCTTGTGCATGCGCTTGTAGGCCTCGTTGATCTTGTCGATCGCGATGACCTCGATGTCGGCGACGATGTTCTTCTCGCCGCAGAAATCCAGCATCTCCTGGGTCTCCTTGATCGAGCCGATCATCGAGCCGGCCAGGGTGCGGCGGCCGGGGATCAGGGCGAAGGCGTTCAGCGTCGCCGGCTCTTCCGGCGCGCCGACCAGAACCATGGTCCCGTCGACCTTCAGCAGGCCCAGATACGCGCCCCAGTCCAATGGGGCCGAGACGGTGCAGATGATCAGGTCGAACGTGTCGGCGAGGGTCTCGAAGGTCTTAGGGTCGTTGGTGGCGTAGTAGTGCGACGCGCCCAGCTTCAGACCGTCGGCCTGCTTGGACAGGGTCTGGCTCAGGACCGTGACCTCGGCGCCCATGGCGTGGGCCAGCTTGACGCCCATGTGGCCCAGGCCGCCCATGCCCAGGATCGCGACCTTCTTGCCGGGGCCGGCGTTCCAGTGGCGCAGGGGCGAGTACAGCGTGATGCCGGCGCACAGCAGCGGGGCGGCGGCGTCCAGAGCCAGGTTGCCCGGGATCGACAGCACGTAGTCTTCCTTGACCACGATGTGATCGGAATAGCCGCCATAGGTCGGGGTGTCCGAGCCGGGTTCGAAGCCGCTGTAGGTCAGGACGAGGCCCGGCTGGTACTGCTCGCGGTCCAGGTCGCGGGCGGCCTTGCAGGTGACGCAGCTGTCGACGAAACAGCCGACGCCGACGGGGTCGCCTTCCTTGAACTTGGTGACATTGGCGCCGACGGCGGTGACCACGCCGGCGATCTCGTGGCCGGGGACGATCGGATAGACGCTCTGGCCCCAGCCGTTGTCGACCATGTGGATGTCGGAGTGACAGACGCCGCAGTACTTGATCGAGATAACGACGTCGTCGGGATTGGGGTCGCGGCGTTCGAACGAGAACGGCGCCAGGGGCGCGCCAGCGGCGGGCGCCGCATAGCCTTTAGCGGTGGCCATTCGGAGTATTCCTTGGATCTTTGGAAGGACGATCGGGGAGGATCGAACGGCCGGAGACATGCCACGTGTCGCGACGACCGCGTTACGCCGATCCTGCAAAGCTCATGCACGATCCTGCAAAAGGTGGCGAAGACGGTTTTCCCGCCTCTGGCGCGGGCGTAGAACGACGACGTTCCGAACAGCTGGAAAACCAAGCCCTTGAGCGCATCCGACACCGCCGACGTCTATGCCGAGATCGCCCAGCTGGTCGCCCGTTACGCCAAGGACGACGACCCGGTCTCGGTGATCGACGGCCTCTATCTGACGCGGCGCTGCTCGCCCAGCGGCACGCTGCACGTCGACCAGCGTCCCTCGTTCTGGCTGGTGGCCGGCGGGCGCAAGTGCCTGACCGTCGGGGACGAGGAGATGCACTACGGGGCCGGCGACTGCCTGCTGGTGGCCTTGGACATTCCGGCGACCGCGCGGATCACCCAGGCCAGCGAGGCCGATCCGCACCTGTGCGTGGGCGTGGCGATCAACCCGGCTCGGCTGGCCGAACTGATCGGCCGCCTGCCGGAGCAGGCGTCGAAGACGCAGGGCGGCATGCGCGGCGTGGCGGTCACGCCCGCCTCGCGAGAGCTGCTGGACGCCACCCTGCGGCTGTTGCGGCTGCTGGAGCGGCCACACGACATCGCCGCCATGGCCCCCTTGATCGAGCAGGAGATCCTCTATCGCCTGCTCAGCGGACCCTGCGGCGCGCGTCTGTTACACATCGCCATGGCCGAGGGCCAGGGCCAGCGCGTCACCCGCGCGGTGGCCTGGCTGCGCGAGCATTTCGCCCAGCCGCTGCGCATCGAGGCCCTGGCCGAGCACGTGGGCATGAGCGAGAGCTCGCTGCACCATCACTTCAAGGCGGTCACCAACATGACGCCCATGCAGTACCAGAAGCAGTTGCGGCTGTATGAGGCCCGTCGCCTGATGCTGGCCGAAGGGCTGGACGTCGGCGCGGCCGGCTACAGCGTCGGCTATCAGAGCCCGTCGCAGTTCAGTCGCGAGTATCGCCGCCTCTATGGCCTATCGCCGGCCCGCGACGTGGAGGCCCTTCGCTCACCGCTGGCGGCGGAGTAGGGCGTGTCGGGCTCTGCGATCTAGTGCAGCGTGGCGCCGGGCGGCATCCAGTTGGTGAAGGCCCGCGCCTCCTGGGCGTCTCGCGCCTCGGCGTGGGCCATGTCTTCCAGCGCCATCGCCGCCAGCAGCCAGTCCTCGAGTTCGGCGGCCGTGGCGTGGCCTTGCTCGATCGCTTGCTGCATGACGTCGATCAGCCAGTCGACGGTTTCGTCGGTCGTCTTGGTCATGGCGCTATCCTCGTTAACCCTGAAGATAGCCACGGCCTGGCTTGAAGGCTCTGCGACATAAGGTCGGAGGCTGGCGCGCCCTTCGCGGGGCGAAGGGCGCCCGCGCGGACTACTGGCCCTTCAGCTTGCGGTCGAAGAACTCCAGGTGCGTCTTCAGCACGCTGAGGCCCTTGGTCTTGCTGCGCGGCGCGCTGTGGCGCTCGCCGGGATACAGCGCCATCTCGAATGGGATGGCCTTGGCCTGGAGGGCCGAGATCAGCCGGGTGCTGTTCTCGAAGATCACGTTGTCGTCGGCCATGCCGTGCAGCAGCAGCAGGCTGCCAGGCTTCAGCTTGTCGATCCGGGTGTTGAGGTCGGAATAGGCGTAGCCGGCCTTGTTCTCGTCCGGCTTGCCCATGTAGCGCTCGGTATAGGCGGTGTCGTACAGGCTCCACTCGGTGGGCGGAGCGCCGGCCGCGCCGGCCTTGAAGGGGGTGTTGTCGGCGGTCATCAGCATCAGGGTCATGAACCCGCCGTACGACCAGCCCATCACGCCCATCTTGCCCGCGTCGACATAGGGCAGGCCGGCCAGGAACTTGGCGCCCAGCAACTGGTCCTCGACCTCGACCGTGCCGAGGTTGCGGTCCAGGGCGCGCATAAACTTGGCCGAGCGGTTGCCGCTGCCGCGGTTGTCCACGCGGAAGATAACGTAGCCGGCTTCCAGATAGGTGCGCTCGGACGGGCTCTGCCAGTTGCGCTTCACCTGCTGGGCGTGGGGGCCGCCATAGACCGCGAGGATGGCCGGATACTTCTTGGCCGGGTCGAAGCCCTGCGGCTTGAGGATCTCGTAGTGCAGGGTCTCGCCATCCGAGGCCTTCAGCGTCCCGTATTCCGGAACCGGCAAGGTCGAGGCGTAGGGCCAGTAGGGATGGCCTTCAGCCAGCCGGTTTTCCTCGATCCAGCGCACGCGCTTGCCGGCGTTGTCGTAGAGCGCGGTCTGGGGCGGGGTCTTGGGGTCCTCGTAGGTGCCGGCGAAGGCGCCGCCGCTGGCCGCTACCTTGGCCGACCACCAGCCGCCGGCCGGGGTCAGGGCCTTGGGCCTGCCTGGCTTCGCATAGCTCACTTCGTAGAGGCGGCGTTCCAGTGGGGTGTCCATCGAGGCGGTGAAGATCGCCACCTTGCGCGCCTCGTCGACGCCTTCGAGGGCCGACACCGGCCAGTCGCCCTTGGTCAACTGCGCGATCAGCTTGCCGTCGGCGGCGTGGCGATAGAGGTGGTTGTTCCCGTCCTTCTCGGACGACCACAGGAACGTGCCGTCCTTCAGGGGCGTGAAGTCGTCGCGCGCCTCGACCCAGTGCGGATCGGTGTCGCTCAGGATGGTCTTGCCCGCGCCGGTGGCGGCGTCGAAGGCGATCAGGTCCAAGGTCTTCTGGTCGCGCGACAGGCGCTGGGCGTAGACGGTCTTGCCGTCGGCCGACCAGTCGACGCGGGCCAGGTAGATGTCCTGGTTCGCGCCCAGGTCCAGCTTGCGGATCTGGCCCGAGGCCAGGTCACGGACATAGAGCTCGACCACGGCGTTGGGGCGGCCGGCGCGCGGATAGCGTTGCTCGACCACGGTGGCGCCGCGCGGGCCGATGTCGGCGCGCGGCACGATGTCGACGGTGCTCTCGTCGACGCGGGTGTAGACGATGCGGCTCTCGTCCGGGCTCCACCAGTAGCCGGTGAAACGATCCAGCTCCTCCTGCACGACGAACTCGGCCGTCCCGAACGACAGGGCGTCCTTGCCCTCGGTGGTCAGGGCCGTTTCGGCCCCGCCCGACAAGGGCTTGATGTAGAGGTTCTGGTCGCGGACGTAAGACACGTAGCCGCCCTTGGGCGAGACCTTGGCGTCGACCTCGTCACCCGGGGTCTGGGTCAGGCGCGTGACCTTGCCGTCGGCGACGCTGTCCAGATAGAGGTCGCCGTCCAGCGGCACCAGGACAAAGCGGCCCTGCTTGTCCCAGCTGTACTCGACGATGCCGCGGGCCGAGACGCGGGCCCGTTCGCGGCGAGCCTTCTCGGCTTCCGATAGCTCCTTGGCGCCCGACGACAGGGCCGCGCTGTCGATCAGGCGATAGGGCTCGCCGCCCTTCACGTCGGCCGCCCACAGGTCCTGGACGTTGGCCGCCTCGGGCTTGGCCTTCAGATAGGTGACGCGCTTGCCGTCCGGCGACAGCGCCACGCCCTTGGCGGTCGGGCCCGACAGCGCCGGATCGGCGAAGATGCGTTCCGGGGTGAGTTTTTCCGCCAGGGCAGGGGTCGACAGGGCGAGGACGGCCGCGAGCGCCGTCAGCGAGGGGCTTTTCATGGCGCGGGACGCTATGCGCGAGCGGGGCCGTTGTCAGCAGGGAAGTTGTTTCAGCGTTGCAACGCCTACCGGCACATTTCCGAGACGGTCTTCAGGTCGATCGGCAGCGGCGGGACGGGCAGGCCCTTGGCCTTCAGCGCGTCCTCCAGCGTCGTCGGCTCGGGCGGCAGGCTGGGATCGATGTCCGTCCGATAGAACGGATGGCTTTCGGCCTTCTCCAGGGTCGTGAAGCCGAAACCCTTGTCCTGGTACAGCTGAAACAAGCGGTCGGCCATGCGGGCTTCGAAGGCGCCGCCGTGCATCAGCAGGACATAGGGAATGTCCTTGCCGTACAGGGTCTTGGCCATGTCCCGCGAGCGGTCGGCGACGGCGGCCGCGCCGTCCAGATAGATCTTCTCCAATTGTGCGATGGCGGCCTGGTCGCCCTTGGCCACGCACCGGGCGTAGGGATCGCTGAACGCCCAGTCGCCGAAGCTCATCGTCACGCTGGCGATCTTGTAGTGGTTGGCCGCCAGCCAGCCGCGCACGGCCAGACGCTTCTCGGGCGTGTCGCCCTCGGACAGGAACGGATAGCGCAGCCAGCGCCAATCCTGGTCGCCCATCAGGGCCTGCAGCATCGGCTCATTGCGGGCGATCTCGGCCGTGAACTGTTCGGGTGTCAGGCTGGCGAGGTTCGGGTGTGACCAGGTGTGGTTGCCCAGCGGCTGACGGGCTTGTCGCCACAGCGTCAGGGCCGCGCCGGAGCCGGGCTCGCGTTCGGTCTGGACGCCGTTGATGAAGCCGAACGCCGGCGCCTTGGCCTTGGCCGAGGCCCTCAACAGGTCAGTGGCGACCTGGGTGCGGGTGACCCCGGGCGGCAGCGCCGCGTGAGCCGGCAGGTCGTCCCAGGTGAAGGCGATGACGGGCCTGTCGGCGGCCCATGCCTGAGAGAGGGGGGCGGTGGCGCCCAGCACGGCCATACTCGCCACGATCACCCCAGTTCCCGTCTTCCCGGCGAAAGCCGGGACCCAGATCGAACCCAGAGTATTGGCGAGTTTGGCTGAGGTCTTGGGCGCGAACACGTCTGACTCCCTGGATGGATCTGGGCCCCGGCTTTCGCCGGGGAAATCGGACTACCTGTTGGTCTTGTCCGTATCGAACAGGCTCAGCGGAATCGCGTCCGCCATGGCCTTGTAGCCGGCCAGGTTGGGATGCAGGCCGTCATTGTCATAGGCCGGCAGCAGGAAGGTCGGGCGGGCCGGGTCGCGCAAGGCCTTGTCCCAGTCGACGACGCCATCGAAGTTTCCGGGCGCGCGGATGAAGGCGTTGATCGCCTGGCGGTCGGCCTCGCTCTCGGGGGCGGGGTGGTAATAGGCCGAGCCGGAATAGGGCAGGATGGTCGCGCCGATCACCTTGATCCCCCGCGCATGGGCGCGATCGATCATCTGGCGGTAGGCGGCGACGACCTGCTCGACCAGGGCTTTGTGCGCCTCCGCCGTGGCGGGTGCGTCGCGGGTCAGGACGCCCAGGTCGTTGACGCCTTCCAGCAGGATCACGTGGGTGACGCCAGACTGCGAGAGGACATCGCGCTCGAACCGGGCCAGGGCGTTGGGGCCCAGGCCGTCCAGCAGGACGCGATTGCCGCCGATGCCTAGGTTCAGGACGCCGATGTTCCGGCCCTTCAGCCGGTCGACGAGGCCGTCGGTCCAGCGCAGGTTGGTGTCGGGCTGCACGCCATAGCCGTCGGTGATGCTGTCGCCGAACGCGACGACGGCCCGCGCCTTCCTGTCCGGGACGACGTCGACGCTGGAGATCTGGAACCAGCGGTCGGCGGTCTTGGCCCCTGGCAGGTCGGCGTCGGCCGTGTGGTCGCCGGCCAGGACATAGGAAGTCGCCCGCGAGCCGGGGTGGCCGGTCTGGACGCTGGGCGCGGCGGCGTAGTGCAGGCTGATGGCCAGCGAGGTCAGCGGCGCGACCTTCAGCATGACCGGGTCGGACCAGTAGTCGGCGCCGGCGGGAATGGTCACCTCGCCGCGACCCGAGAAGGTGAGCGCGCGGTCGGTGGCCGGGTCGATGCGGGCGGAGTTCAGCGCCGCCGACACCGCGACGCGGGCGGCCTTGATCGTCAGCGGCTGGGTCCCGAAGGCGTTGGACAGGCGCACGCGGATCTTGTCGCCGCCGATCGACAGCCGAACGACCTGGCGCAGGGTGGCGTCGGGATAGTCCTGCGGATCGAGGCTGTTCTTGGCGTCGGGGGCCAGCTGGGCGCTGGCCCAGGCGCCGACCCACTTGGGGGTCTGGGCATGCGCGGGCAGGGTAAGCGCCAGGGCCAGGCCGAGGGCGGCGAAAGCAGGCCGCGCGAGCATCTTCATCGACGTTTTCTCCCGCTCCGACTTGTTGCCGGTAGCGGTAACATTGGTATGACCTCCGGGCCTTGTCGTAAAGCGCCGAGGCAGAAAAGTGCGTCAGGTCGCCGCGTTCGATAAGAATCGCTTGCACCTGCACCCGTGTTAGCGCTACCAACATCCCGTGAGGTGCCGAGCGCCTCTGCCCTTCCTGGGCGTTTCCTCCCTATAACTTTCAGCCCGGTCGTTTGGCCGGGCTTTTCTTTTGCCCGGACTCCTGGCTTCAGGCGGCGGTTTCCGGGGCGAGAAAGGCCTCGTCCTCGGGCGATTTCGCGCGGCCCAGGCGCTCTGCGGTCAGGATCGCCGCCAGCATGGCCAGCGCCAGGACGGCGACGCAGACGCCCAGGCCCTGCCAGCCCCACCGTCCCACGACCAGCCCGCCCAGCGGTGGACCGATCAGCGCGCCGCCGGCGCCGAACTGGGTCAGGAGGCCGTTGGCGGCGGCGATACGCGGATCGTCGGGCGCGGTCGCGCCGGCCAGGCCCGGCAGGCGGGCGAAGACCAGCGGCGAGGCGATCCCGCTCAGCAGCAAGGCCAGGCCCGCCACCAGGGTGACCGCCACGGCATCGCCGGCGACCGACGGATGGAAGATCAGGGGCGCGATCACGGCCGTGGCCAGCAGCGCCGGAACGACCGTCAGGACCACGCGGCGCGGCGCGGACGGTGCGCCGTGCAGGATCCGCACCGCGATGGCCGAGGCGGGCAGGGCGGTTAGCGAAACGAGGCCCGTGGCCAGGCTGGCGCCGGACAGCGACGCGCCCACCCGTTCGATCAGGAAGCTGGGCAGCAGCATGGTCAGGGCGCAGACGAAGACGGTGTAGAGGCCGAAGCCGAAGGTCACGACCACGGCCGCCGGACGCGGCAGGACCATCCTGGCCGCGCCGCGAACGCCCGCGCCCTGCCGCGCCGCCGCGACCAGGCCTAGGGCGCACAGGCCGGCCCACAGAAGGAGCGCGGTCTTGGGGCTGGTCAGGGCGACGGCCACGCCGGTCACGCCGCTGCCCAGGGCGACGCCGACCGGGACGAAGGTGCTCCACAGCGCCAGGGCCGCTCCGCGAATGCGCTCGGGGGCGATGGCGACGATCATGGTCGGGGCGGCGATCACCACCAGCACATAGCCCAGCCCCTCGACCGCGCGGGCGGCGAACAGCAGGGCGACGTTGGGCGCCAAGGCCTCGACGACGCTGCAGGCCAATAGCACGGAGAGGCCCGCCAGCAGGAAGCGGCGGCCGCCGAACCGGCCCAGGGCCAGGCCGCCGACCATGCCGAACACCGCGCCGCCGATCTCCAGCAGCGACACCAGCAGGCCGACCTGGGCCAGCGACAGGTGGAACGTCTCGCGCAGCGCCGGCGCCAGGACGGCGATCTTGGGCAGCTGCGCGGCGGCCAGCACCCCGATCAGCCAGAGCGCGACGATGTTCAGCCATGTCCGGATCATGCCGCTGCATAGGGCGGTCCGCCCGCGCGCGACACGTAAAAATTATGCGTCGACGCCGTCCAGGCTGCCCAAGGTGGTGGCCAGGCGTCCGATCCGGCCGTCCGACAGCGGAATGGTTTCCCATTGCAGCAGGCCCGGCTGGACCGGGACCTCGGCGCTGCCGTTGGCGCCGGTGCGGAAGCAGGTCCGCTGGTAGGGCCGTTCGAACCAGCCGCTGTCGGCCAGGCCGTCCTCGGCGGCGGCGATCTCGGGACTGGCGAAGCGCCAGAGCGAGGTGTCGAGATAGGTCCCGAGGTCGATATTCCAGGTGGCGGCGCGGACCGGTGAGGCGGCCAGCAGCCGGTGGGTGGCGTCGCAGACCAGATGCACGGACAGGGTGGAGCTCTCGACCAGCCGCTTGAGCACGGCGTCGCCGCGATGGTCGGCCCGCGCCGCGATCAGGGCGGTGATGCGCTGGCGATGAACCTCGTCCGGCGCCTGCGCGCCGCTTTCCCAGCGTGACACGGTCGCCTGCGAGACCGTCAGCAACTCGGCCAGATGGCCCTGCTTGACGCCGTTCAGGCGGCGGAACCGGCGCAGCGCTCGCCCGACGGGAAGATCGTGCAACATGTCCAAGCGTAGCCGGGGCGGGCGGCGGGGCCAAGCGTCGCCTTAATTTGATCGACGATATTGCAAATCAGTCGCAAAAGTTATACCCGCCGCCGGACCTTCGTTGTCCGGATCCGTCATGTCGTCTCACGTCCTTCGCGCCCATCGCCTCGCCGCCGTCTCGTTGTTGGCCCTGGCCTGCGCCACCGCCGCTCACGCTCAATCGGGAAGGGCGGCCGATACCGACGTCGACCAGATCGTGATCACCGCCGCGCGCACCAACCTGCCGGCCAGCGCCCTGCCGCTGACGGTGGACGTGGTCGACAACGAGGCCCTGTCGCAGCAGGTGGCGGTCAGCGGTTCGATCGTCGACGCCATCTCGACCCTGTCGCCGTCGTTCTCGCCCACGCGCCAGAAGCTGTCGGGCGCGGGCGAGACCCTGCGCGGCCGCTCGCCGCTGTACGCGATCAACGGCATCCCGCAGTCGACCCCGATCCGCGACGGTTCGCGTGACGGCTACACGATCGACCCGTTCTTCATCGACCGCGTCGAGCTGATCTACGGTTCCAACGCCCTGCAGGGCATCGGCGCCACCGGCGGCGTGGTCAACCAGGTGACGGTCGGTCCGCCCAAGGAAGACGGCGTCTCGGGCAAGATGCTGGTCCAGTCGACCCTGGCCGGCAAGCTGGGCGACGCGGTCGGCGGCAAGGTCGCGGGTCTTGTCGGCTGGCGAGACCAAGCCTTCGACGCCACTGTGGGCGTCGCCTATGACGCGCGCGGCGCCTTCTATGACGCCCATGGCCGCCGCATCGGCATGGACAACACGCAAGGCGACGTCCAGGATTCCAAGACCCTGTCGATCTTCGGCCGCTTCGGCTGGCAGATCGCGCCCAGCACGCGCCTGGACGTCGTCGCCAACCGCTTCGAGCTGAAGGGCGACGGCGACTATGTGACCGTCACCGGCACGGCCGCCGCGCCGACCGATGGCAATCGCGCCACCCGCCTGCCATCGACGGCCTATCGCGGCGTCGTTCCCGGCACGCCGGCCTCGGGCCGGGTCGAGACCCTGTCGGCCGCCTTGGTCGATGACGACCTGTATGGCGGCGTGTTGAACGCCCAGGTCTTCTTCAACCGCACGCGCGACACGTTCGGCGGCGACAAGAACGCCACGTTCCAGGACGTCAGCATCGCGCCGTCGGGCACGCTGTTCGACCAATCCTCGAACCGCTCGCGCAAGCTGGGCGCGCGGGTCAGCTACGAGCGCGCCGTTCCCGGGATCGAGGGCCTGACCGCCACCGCCGGCCTCGACGCCCTGACCGACACGACCTCGCAGGTCCTGACCGCCACCGGCCGCGCCTGGGTGCCGCCGACCAAGTTCCAGAGCGTCGCGCCCTTCGTACAGGGCAACTACGCCCTGTTCGACGGCAAGCTGCGCCTGGCCGGCGGCGTGCGTTTCGAGAATGTCGAGCTGAAGGTCGACGACTTCACGACCCTGGCCTTCTACGGTTCGCGCAAGGTCGGCGGCGGCCATCCCGACTTCAAGGCGACCCTGGCCAACGGCGGGGTGGTGTTCGAGCCGGCCAAGGGCGTGCGCCTCTACGGCAGCTACGCCGAGGGCTACACCGTGCCGGACGTCGGCCGCATCCTGCGGTCCATCAATGTCGCCAATGTCGACGTCGACACCTACCTGGCCGTCGAGCCGATCGTGTCGAACAACCGCGAACTGGGCGCCGAACTGAAGCGCGGCCCGTTCGACGCCAGCGTCGCCTATTTCTGGTCCTCGTCGAAACTGGGTCAGCTGCTGGTCAAGAACGCCGGCGGCATCTTCGACGTCCAGCGCCAGCGCGTGGCGATCGAGGGCCTCGAGGTCAATGTGAAGGCCAGGACGCCGGTCTCGGGCCTGGAGCTCTCGACCGGCTACGCCCGTCTGCGCGGCAAGACCGACACCAACGCCGACGGCAAGACCGACACCGACCTGGACGGCGCCAACATCTCGCCCGATCGCCTGAACCTGGCGGCCGACTATCAGACGGGCAAGTGGGCCCTGCGCGCACAGATGCAGAAGTACATCTCGCGCAACATGCAGAACACGCTCGTGAAGGACGACTTCGAGGGCTACACGGTCGCCGATGTCTTCGTGCGCTACGCCCTGCCGGTCGGGGCCGTGTCGCTGGGCGTCCAGAACCTCTTCGACAAGCAGTACCTGACCTACTACTCGGACACGACCTTGCCGACCAAGGACAAGATCTATGCCGGCCGCGGCCGCACCGCGACGATCGGCTGGGAAGCCCGCTTCTGATGAAGACCCTGCGCCTGCTGCACCGCTGGACCGGCGGCCTGATCGGCCTACTGCTGGCGCTCCTGGGTTTCACCGGCGCGCTGCTGGTGCACGAGGACGCCTTCCTGCGCGCCACCGTGCCCCATGCCGCCGACGTTCAGCGGCAGGACACCGCGACCCTGGCGGCGATGGCGACCAAGGTCTTCGCCCAGCAGGATCGCCCGCGCTCGGTCGTGCTGGCGACCCAGCGGCTGGGTGTGCACCGCCTATATTACAAGGATGAGCGGGGAGCCTATGTCGACCAGGACGGCGGCCCCGTCCTGGCCTGGACCTCGAACTGGGCGCGGCCCGAGGCCTGGCTGTTCGATTTCCACCACCACCTGTTCAACGGCGACGCGGGCGAGATCGTCGGCGGCGTCGCCGGTCTGGCGGGCCTGGGCTTCGTGGTCACGGGCCTGATCCTGTGGTGGCCGACGCGGCGGATGTTCCATGTCCGCGCCTGGCCCCGGATGATGAAGCGGGCGGCGATCGTCCACCATCACCGCGACCTGGGCGTGCTGGTCGCGCCGCTGCTGATCCTGTCTCTGACCACCGGCGCGGCCATGAACCTGAAGTGGTTCTCGCAGGCCCTGCGCGCGCCGTTCACGCCGCCGGCGGTGATGGAAAAGGCCTCTGCCGCGCCCAAGATCAAGGGCGGCAAGCTGGCCAGGGATCTGGATTGGGCGACGGTGATCGGTCAGGCCCAGGCCCGCTTCCCCGGCGCCGAGGTGCGGACCCTCGGCCTGCCCGCGAAGAAGGACGGACTGATCGCCATCCGCCTGCGCCAACAGGCCGAGTGGCTGCCCAACGGCCGCAGCATGGCCTGGTTCGACCCGGCGACGGGCAAGCTGGTCGCCAGCCGGGATGGCCTGGCCCAGCCGCTGGGCGCGCGTATCGCCAACGCCGACTATCCGCTGCATGCGGCCAAGGTCGGCGGCCTGGCCTATCGCCTGGTGATGACGGTGTCGGGCCTGGCCCTGACCCTGCTGGGCACGCTGGCGGTGGTGACCTTCTGGGGCAATCCGGCGGGAACGCCCAAGCGGCGGAAGAAGGCGGCCGCTAAGCCGGCGCCAGCGATCTAGGCCAGGCTACGGCTGATACTTGCCCCCTCCGCGCCTTCGGCGCTCCTCCCCCGGAGGGGGAAGAAGGTCAGTGCGCACCTTCCGCCCCCTTTGGGGGCGGACGACCGCGAAGCGGTCAGGTGGGGGCTGGGGCGTCGGCCGAAAAAACGGCCGGGAGGTTCCCCTCCCGGCCTTCGTCGTTTGATCTCGGAAGATCCTAGAACGTCTTCTTCACCGACAGGTAGAATTGACGCGGCGCGGCCGGCAGGACCGTCATGGCCTCGCCGTTCGGATCGCTGTTGACGAAGCCGCCCGAGCCGATGGTCGAGATGTAGTCCTTGTCGGTCAGGTTGGTGATGTTGGCCTGGATCTCCAGGCCCTTGCCCCAGCCCTCGTCGCCGAAGCGATAGCCCAGGGTCAGGTCGGCCACCGTGGTCGAGGGCGCCAGGCCGCCGATGTTCTCGTAGGTGTAGTAGCGCTTGTCGGTATAGGCCAAGCCCAGCTTGCCGAAGAAGCCGGCCTGGTCGAACGCCAGCTCGCCCTTGAAGATGTTCTTGGGCGTGTTGACGACGGTCTTGCCCTTGGTATGGGCCTTCAGCGTGCCGTCCTGGGCGACGACGTCGTCTTCGTACTTGGAGTCGTTGTAGGTGTAGGCGCCGTAGAGGCTCCAGGCGTCGGTCAGGCGATAGGTGCCCGCCAGTTCCAGGCCCTTGGTCTCGACCGAGCCGACGTTCGACAGCACCGGGGCGTTGCCCTGGATCGACGAGCCTTGCTGGATGGCCAGAATGCGGTTGTCGAAGGCCACGTGATAGACGGCGGCCACGCCCTGGAAGCGCTCGGTGCGATAGCGGGCCCCGCCTTCGAAGGTCTTCGAGCTTTCCGGCTTCAGCTTCGTGGCGACGTAGTTGACGTTGTCCTGGTTCAGCGAGCTGAACGGACCCGAGGTGGCCGCCGAGACATAGGCGCCCATGTTCTCGGTATAGCCGCCGAACACCTCGAAATCAGGCGAAGCTTTCCAGACGAAGCCGGCCTGGGGCAGGAAGTTGTCCTTGCTCTCGATCTCGCCCGCCAGCGGGTTGCCGACCACGGTCTGGACGTTGTTGGTCACCTTGATCGACTTGAAGCCGAAATTGACCTTGAAGGCGTCGCTGATCGTCCACTCGTCTTCCAGGTGGCCGGTCGTGGTCTTGGTCTCGAACCTGTACTGCCACTGGGTGACGAACGGGTTCGACTGGAAGTCCAGCGGATCACGCGACGGCGCGGCGGCGGTCTCGGCGTAGAAACGGCGAGCCTGGTTGAAGTGGTTGATCTCGTGCCAGAAGCCGCCGCTCAGGCGGTGCGCGCCGACGTCGACCGTCAGGCCGGCGATGATCCCGCCGCGGTCGATGTCATACTCTGTGGTTCGGATCGACAGCGGGGCGGCGGTGGAACCGGCCGTACCCCAGCCCGGGCTCGGAACATAGGGCGTGTACCACAGGCCCTGGCCCTTGTTCTTGTGCTGGTAGGCGGTGGCGTCCAGCTTGACCCGGTCGGTGAGGTCGAGGTTAAGCGACGCGCCGTAGAGGTCGTCGTTCCGCACGCCCGCGCCGGCGTAGTAGGCGTCGTCCACGGTCTTGAACGGCGCGGGAAGCGTGGCGCCCGGCGTGTTGTAGGCGGCGGCCGCCGCGATCGCCAGGCCCCAGTTCGGTTGGGTGTTGTCCCAGTCGCGGCCCAGGCGCTTGATCATGTCGAACGACAGATCCTGGTAGTCCTGCTCGCGGCGTTCCGAGCGATGATAAAAGCCGGTCAGGTCGCCGCGTCCGCCCAGCGGCATGACCAGCTTGGCGTCGTACTGGCGCTGCTTCTGCTCGCCGCCGCCCTTCCACTTGTCGGCCTTCTGGTCGGCGACCGAGATGTAGCCGCGCAGGCCGCCCAGCTGTTCGATCTCGCCGGTCTCGAAGCGACCGAACACGCGGTGCATGTTGTCCGAGCCGCCCGTGACGTCGATCTCGCCGCCCATCGTCGACTGCGGGTCGCGCGAGAAGAACTGCAGCGTGCCGCCCAGGTTCGAGGTCGAGGCGGTGCCCAGCGCGCCCGCGCCCTGGGCCAGTTCGACGCGACCGATGTTTTCCGAGGCGATGGCCCGGCTGATGTGCAGGCCGTTGTGGTTGCCGTAGCTCATGTCGCCCAGCGGCACGCCGTCCAGGGTGAAGCCCAGTTGGTTCTGATTGAAGCCGCGGATCGAGATGCGGGTCGACCACTCGTAGGCGCCGAACGCGTCGGCCGACTGGAAGGTGACGCCCGGCAGTTTGTCGATCGCCTTCAGGGCGCTGGTGCCGGCGGCTTCCAGGCCGATGGCGTCGTCCTTCAGCGTCTGGACCTGGCGGCTCTGGCCTTGGCCGATGACGATGACGGCGTCGACGTCGGTGTTCTCGGCGGGCGCGGCGGCCGGCGCGGCGGCGTCGGCGGTTTCGGCGGAGAAGGCCGGCGCGGCGGTCACGATCAGGAGCACGCCCGCGGCGGCCCCCAGCATCAGGTGGTTCTTCATAAGCTTTATCCCCTCGCCGACGCGGGGAAGCATCGGCTTGGGAAGCTCGGCTAACAGCGGTCGACGACGGGGCGGCGACGGTTCCATGTCGACTGTTCGACACTGGCGCGACGGCTTGATGACGGCTGGCCGCGAAGGATCCGTCCGCCGCGATTGCGCGAAGCCGCCCGGACCGCTATTTCAGCGCCCAATCCCCGAAACCCTCGTCCAGCGAGAACGCGAGCCCTCATGGCGCAGCAATACATTTTCCAGATGCAGGGCCTGACCAAGGCCTATCCCGGCGGCAAGAAGGTCTTCGAGAACATCTGGCTGTCGTTCTATTCCGACGCCAAGATCGGCGTGGTCGGCGTCAACGGCTCGGGTAAGTCGACCCTGCTGAAGGTCATGGCCGGCCTGGACAAGGAATTCTCGGGCGAGGCCAAGGCCGCCGACGGCATCAAGCGCGGCTACCTCCCGCAGGAGCCGGTGCTGGATCCGACCCTGGACGTCTGGGGCAACGTGATCGCCGACTGCGAAGACAAGAAGATCTTCGACAAGTACAACGCCCTCGCGGCCCAGCTCGGCGAGGAATACACCGACGAGCTGATGGAAGAGATGACCAAGCTGCAGGAGGTCATCGACGCCCGCGACCTGTGGGACATCGATTCCAAGGTCGAGATGGCCATCGACGCCCTGCGTTGCCCGCCCAACGACGCCAATATCGAAAGCCTGTCGGGCGGTGAGAAGCGCCGCATCGCCCTGGCCCGCCTGCTGCTCAGCAAGCCCGACATGCTGCTGCTCGACGAACCGACCAACCACCTGGACGCCGAGTCGGTGGCCTGGCTGCAGCACCACCTGGAAGAGTTCCCAGGCTGCGTCATCCTGGTGACCCACGACCGCTACTTCCTGGATCAGGTCACCAAGTGGACCCTGGAACTGGATCGCGGCAAGGGCATCCCCTACGAGGGCAACTACTCCGGCTGGCTGGAGCAGAAGCAGAAGCGCGTCGTCCAGGAGCAGTCGGAATCGGAAGCCCGCCAACGCGCGCTCACCCGCGAACTGGAATGGGTCCGCAGCTCGCCCAAGGCCCGTCAGTCCAAGTCGAAGGCACGTCTGGCCAGCTACGAGGAAATGGTCGCCGCGCAGGAGAACGCCCGCGCCGCCCAGACCCAGGCCCATATCCAGATCCCGCCCGGCCCGCGCCTGGGCAATGTCGTGCTCGAGGTCAACGGCCTGGAGAAGGAGTACGGCGACAAGGTGCTGTTCAAGGACCTGTCGTTCCGCCTGCCGCCGAACGGCATCGTCGGCGTCATCGGCCCGAACGGCGCCGGCAAGTCGACCCTGTTCAAGCTGATCACCGGCCGCGAACAGCCCGACCAGGGCACGGTCAAGGTCGGCGAGACGGTCAAGCTGTCGTATGTCGACCAGTCGCGCGACGCCCTCGACCCGAACAAGACCATCTGGGAAGAGATCAGCGGCGGCACCGACGTGATGGTTGTCGGCAAGCGCGAGATCAACAGCCGCGCCTATGTCGGCAGCTTCAACTTCAAGGGCGGCGACCAGCAGAAGAAGGTCGGCCTGCTGTCGGGCGGTGAGCGCAACCGCGTCCACCTGGCCAAGACCCTGGCCACCGGCGGCAACCTGCTGCTGCTCGACGAACCGACCAACGACCTGGACATCGAGACCCTGCAGGCCCTGGAAGAGGCCCTGGAAGAGTTCGCCGGCTGCGCCGTGGTCATCAGCCACGATCGCTGGTTCCTGGACCGCCTGGCGACCCACATCCTGGCCTTCGAGGGCGACAGCCACGTCGAATGGTTCGAGGGCAACTTCGAGATGTACGAGGAAGACAAGAAGCGCCGCCTGGGCGCCGACAGCCTGATCCCCAAGCGCATAAAGTTCCAGAAGTTCGCGCGGTAATCCGTCGTCGGACGAAGCTGGAAGAAGACCGGAAGGCGGTGGGGAAACCCGCCGCCTTTCCGCTTTTTGAGCTCAACCTCAAGTTTGACGAAACCCCGGCCGACCTCTACCCTGGTCGCGCTTGGGTAGTGGGGTGAGGGGCGGCGTTGCGTATCGATCTCGTGGACTGCGGCCATGGCGGATAATCCTGGCTACATCCAAGGCACGCCGCTCGACGACGTGCTGACCGGCACGGACCTCAACGAGTCCATCGAGGGCTTGCTGGGCAACGACCTCATGTACGGCAAGGGTGGCGTCGACCAGCTTTGGGGCGCGGGCGGCGACGACCTCTATGACGGCGGCGATGGCGATGACTACGCCCAGTTCTTCAAGTCGAACATCGGGATCCGGGTCGATCTGGCGATCAAGGGGCCTCAGAACACCAACGAGGGGCGCGATACCTTCGTCTCCATCGAAGGCATCCTGGGCTCGGCCTACAACGACGTCTTCAAGGGCGACGACGGCCCCAACGCACTCCACGGTTACGACGGCGACGACGTCATCGAGGGACGGGGCGGCGACGACTTTCTGGTCGGCGGCAATGGCGCCGACGAAATCCATGGCGGCGACGGCGCCGACGACATCACGGGCGGTAACGGAAACGATCGTCTCTATGGCGACGCCGGCGACGACCTATTCTGGGTCGAGTTCGGCGCCGACCTCTATGATGGCGGGACGGGCTCCGACAAAATCTTTTTCCCGGCCCCGACCGCCGGCGTCACCCTGGACCTAGCGCTGACCGAGCGGCAAGAACTGGCGCCCAGCATGGTGGCCACCTTGCTGTCCATCGAGAACGTCCAGGGCACGCAGTTCAACGACAGGATGCTGGGCAACGCGCAGGACAACACCTTCTGGAGCGAGGGTGGCGACGATGTCATCGATGGTCGTGGCGGCTATGACACGGTCCTGGTCTACGCCCGGTTCGAAGAGCTCAAGATCCAGTGGACCACGGACGGCTGGAAGGTCACCGACATCCGCGCCGGGTCGCCCCAGGGCGCCGATCTGTACCGGAACATCGAGAATCTGCAGTTCAACGGTGGGAGCATCTATCTCGGCGACGGCATGCCGCTGATCGTTGGCAATATCCTGCGCCTGAACGCGGACAAGGCCGCCAACTACGCCGCCGATCTCACCTTCGAGCTGAACCAGGAAACGCTCACGCCCCAGACGGCCTTGAACGAGGCGATCAAGACCGCGGCCGCGACGACCTCGGTCGCATCACTGGCCTACCAGTTCTTCACCGGAAAGATCCCGGGCCAGGCGGGAATTGACTTCCTGGTGTCGCCCACCGGTCCGAACCCGACCAACCTGAACAGCAGCTACTACGCCCAGTTCGACACCGTGAACCGCTACATCAACTTCGCGGTGAACCTGGGCAAGAACGGCGAGGGCAAGGACGCGTTCGCGGCCAAGTACGGCAGCCTCAGCCTCTTCGACGCGACCCGGGAGGCCTACAAGGCCATCTTCGGCGCGACCCCGACGGACGCCAAGATCCACGCCCTGATCGATACGCGCACCGATTATCTGGCCAGCTACGGCGGCGACGGCGCCGGCGGCATCGGGACCAAGGCGGCGATGGTCGGCTTCCTGCTGGCCGCCGCCGCGACCGAGGACGTCGGCGTCATGGCCCGCTCGAACGACGCCTGGCTGGCCGATCTCGCCGATGGCGAGGCGCCGTTCGCGGTCGATCTACTGAGCCCATCCAACGGCTACTACAAGGCCGATTTCATCTTCGGCGGCTGACGCCGACCCCAGTTCACCCCATGCCCGGCGTCGCCGAGGGATCATCACAGTGGCCTACATCTACGGCACCGCCGCCAACGAGACGCTGATCGGAACGTCCGGCGACGACACCATCAACGGTAACGGCGGCGACGACCAGATCTTCGGCGGCGCCGGCAACGACCAGATCTCCGCCTATGAGGGGCGCGACCGCCTTGAAGGCGGAGATGGCGACGACACGCTCTATTCCGGCGGTGGCGACGATATCCTGCTGGGCGGCGCGGGCGCCGACTATCTGGTGGGCGGCTACGGGCGCGATACGCTGGATGGCGGGGATGGGGCCGACCGGATCGCGATCGAGTTCGACGAGTCCGTCGACACCCTGACGGGCGGTTCGGGCGCCGACGTCTTCGAGACCTACATCTGGTCGGGTGTCGGCTACGGCGGCGCCACGATCAGCACGCGCGACGTGATCACCGATTTCTCGATCGCCCAGGGCGACACGCTTTCACTGGGCGTCAACGGCGGGCGGCTGTCCGGGAACGGCGACTATCTTCTCTGGTTCGGGGCGATCACGACGCCAGGCTTCAGCCTGGTCGCCGGCGCGGCGCTGCCGGACGCGCCCGATCCCGGTTTCGTCTCGGTGTCGACCTGGACCAGCGGCGGGTCCAGCTACCTGATCATCGACACCAACAGCAACGGCGTGCTGAACGACGGCGACGTCGTCATCGAATTCCAGGGCGCGCCGGCGCTCACGACGAATGCCTTCAAGGCGGGGACCTTCACGGCCGTGGTCGGCACGGCGAGCGCCGACACCTGGATCGGGGGCGCGGACGCGGACATCTATTTCGGCTTCGGCGGCGATGATGTGATCAGCGGCCAGGGCGGCGCGGACCAACTGTCCGGCGGGGCGGGGAACGACACCCTGAACGGCGGCGCCGGCGCGGACGTCCTGCTGGGTGAGGCTGGCGACGACACGCTGAACGGCGACGACGGCGACGACGTGCTTTCCGGCGGCCAGGGCGGAGACACCCTGAACGGCGGGGCAGGGAACGACACGCTGTTCGCCGGCCAGATGGGCTTCAATGGCTATGCCGACAGCTTGGGCTCGGTGAACCGGCTCAACGGCGGCGACGGCGACGACAAGCTCTATGCCAGCAGCGGCAAGGACATCCTGGACGGCGGGGCGGGCAATGATCTGTTGACCGTCGCCTATGGCGAGGAAATCCCGGGCGACATCTTCAACGGCGGCGACGGCGACGACGAGATCAACGCCTCCAACGTCACGATGGATGGCGGTGCCGGCGCCGACAGGTTGTGGATCAAGACCGGCAACATCATCACCGGCGGCGCCGGGGCGGATATGTTCTACGCCCGCTACAACGACTTCTGGACCTGGGGCCAGTACGGCTTCAGCACCATCACCGACTTCAACGCCGCCGAAGGCGATCGCATCGATCTCGGCGCCGTCACCGACTACACGATCGGCTCTCTGGTGTTCCGCGGCGCGGTGACGACCGCGAACTTCTCGGTGACGCTGGGCCAGCGCTACGACACGGACGACCTGGGCGAGGGCGCCACCCAACTCTGGACCTGGTCGACGGCGGACGCCACGTACCTGTTCATGGACCTGGACCACGACGGTGTGATCTCGGACCAGGACATGGTCGTGAAGTTCTCGAATAAGGCTGCGATCAGCGCCACCAGCTTCAAGGAAAACTACTTCACCGCGACCCTTGGCACGAGCGGGAACGACACTTTCACCGGGAGCGCTGGGGGTGACGTCTATTATGGCATGGGCGGCGCCGACCAGATCCATGGCGGCGAGGGCGGCGACATCCTGAGGGGCAACGCCGGGGACGACAGCATCTGGGGCGACGCCGGCGACGACAATATCCTAGGTGGCGACGGTAACGACACGCTCGATGGGGGAGCTGGCGCCGACCATATCGCTGGCGGCCTAGGCAGTGACGTGATCCGCGGCGGGGACGGTGACGACGATCTCTATGCCGGTCTCGACTTCAACAATGTGTCCGGCGACGCCAACGCGGTGGACGTGATCTACGGCGACGCCGGCGCCGACCGCATCGTCGGCGTTCCCGGCGTGCGCGGCGAGTTCCACGGTGGTGATGGCAACGACTCGATCTACGGCAGCGGCCAGCTGTTCGGCGATGCGGGCGACGATTCCCTCCAGGCTGGAGACGCCGGCGCGGTCATCCACGGCGGGGACGGCGCCGACCAGATCCATGGCGGTGCGGGTCCGGCCACGATCTACGGCGACGCCGGCGCGGATTCGATCTACGGCAGCATGCGGGCGGATGTGATCTACGCCGACCTCGGCGACAACTACGTCTACGGAAGCGACGGCGACGACCAGATCTTCCTAGGCGCCGTGCGCGTGGGCGAGACCCAGCGCATCTACGACATCAGCGGTGGCGCGGGCGACGACACCTTCAGCATCCAGGTCGCGCTGGGCAATACCACCGCCGTGCGGATCGGTGGCGATATCGGTGTCGACACCCTGGATCTTCGCCTGGCCAAGACCACCGTGACCGTCGATCTCGGCGTCACGGGCTCGCAGGACACGGGCATGGGCCTGGTGGTATTGCAGAGCATCGAGGCGGTGCAAGGGGGCGACTTTGGCGCGACGTTGAAGGGCGACGGCGCCGACAATCGACTGCTGGGCGGCGCCAGCGCCGATACGCTGAGCGGTGGCGGCGGGAGCGACATCCTCGTCGGCAACGGCGGCGCGGACGTGCTGGACGGTGGCGATGGTGTCGATGTCGCGCAGTACTTTGGTCTTTCCACCAACTACAGCTGGACGACGGCCGCCGATGGCTCGGTGGTGGTCAAGGACCTGCGCGCCAATTCGGCGGATGGGACCGACACGCTGAAGAACGTCGAGCTGCTGCGGTTCTCGGATCGCTCCGTGCTGCTGACCTCGGTGACCGCGCCAGCGGCGAACGACACGGCCTTTGCCTCGATCCTGCGGACAACGTTGAATGGGGCGCTGCAGTCGGGGCCTTACGCCGACCTGGCGCTGAAGATGACAACCAGCATCTCGGCGGCCGAGGCCGCGCAATTGGTGGTGAAGGCGGCCGTCTCGACGACCTCGGTCGCGTCGCTGAGCTATCAGTTCTTTACTGGCAAGGTTCCGAGCGGCGGCGGGATCGACTTCCTCATCTCGCCGACCAGCGCCAACGGCAACAATCTCAACAGCGCCTACTACGCCCAATTCGACACCGTGAACCGCTACATCAACTTCGCGGTGAATCTGGGCAAGAACGGCGACGGCAAGGACGCGTTCGCGGCCAAGTACGGCGCATTGTCGCTCTTCGAGGCCACAAAGCAGGCCTATGCGGAGATTTTCGGCGGCACGCCGACGGACGCAAAGACGCACGCCTTGATCGACACGCGCGTGGATTACCTGGCCGCCTATGGCGGCGACGGCGCGGAGGGCATCGGCACGAAGGCGGCGATGGTCGGCTTCCTGCTGGCGGCGGCGGCCACGGAAGGGCTGGGCGTCATGGCCCGGTCCAACGAGGCGTGGCTGACCGACCTGGCGGACGGCTCCGCGCCGTTCGCGGTCAACCTCGTGGATCCAGCCAACGGCTATTACAAATCCTACTGGAGCTACAACGGCGGCTGATCGCCCGGGACGGCGCGGGGCCGTCCCGGCGCGTGCGGCTCTATTTAGGCTCGGTCGCGGGCGGGGTGGGCATGGCGGGATCGCCCGGTTGCGGCGCGGCGTTGGTCGGCGGCGTGACCGGCAGGCTGGGTGGCGCGGCGGTGGGGGCCGGGTTCACCGCGGTGTCTGTCGGCATCGGCATGGCCGGCGCGCTGGTCGCCGGATCGCTGGCCGTGGCGGGGGCGGTCGCGGCCGTGTCGGCGGACATGCCCGTCGAGGCCGAGCCGGCCCACCAGTCCTTGCTGGCCCGCGCCTTGGGCGAGGCCTTCATATAGGCGTCCAGCTGATCGTAGGGGACCGGCACCTTGGGGCCGGCGACGGTTGGCGATTTCTTCTGGGCGGCGAGGGCCGAGCCGCCGGCGACCAGCATCGAGAGCGCCGCGGCAGCGGCGAGCGTCTTGGTCAACATGGAGGTTTCTCCGGGTGGAAGCGCCATCATGGCGCCGCAAGCAAAACCCCTGACGGCCTGGGTTGTTCACAGCTTGGCCGTGCGAACGGAACCGTCGCGCGTCGGACCGGTTTTCGTGGCGGGCGCGATGTCGTCGCGGCGGGGCGTCACCACAGCGTGATCGGTCTCCCGCTGGCGGTCGAAGGGCCCGCTGCTTAGCTCTGGATAAGCGCTCCGAGAGGAGTAGCTTTGGTCTCGCAACGCCAATGGTCCCGCCGGCCACGCGCCGGCCTCCATGGAGGACACGCATGCCGCAAACCCCCGCCGCCGACAAACCACGCGTGCTGCTGTCGCACGAGATGCTCATGCCGCTGCAGCCCTTGCTGGAGAGCGCCTACGAGGTGCATCGGCTGTGGGACTATCCCGACCCCATGACCTTCCTGGAAGGGCCGGGGCGACGGGTGCGGGCCATCGTCCACGCGGGCGAGATGACGCTCAGCCGCGACATGCTGTCGGAGATGCCGCAATTGGGCCTGATCGCCTGCGTCAGCGTCGGCTATGACGGGGTCGACGTGCCCTGGTGCAAGGCGCACGGCATCGCCGTGACCCATTCGACGGGCCTCAACGCCTCGGACGTCGCCGACCACGCGGTGGGTCTGGTCCTCTCCGCCTGGCGCGGCATCGTCGAGGGCGATCACCGCCTGCGCTCGGGTCACTGGACCCACGCCGAACGGATGGCCCCACGCCACGGCCTGCGCGGCCGCAAGGCCGGCATCGTCGGCCTGGGCTATATCGGCGAGGCGGTGGCCACGCGCCTGCAGGCCTTCGAGATGAAGGTCGCCTGGTGGGGGCCGCGCCCCAAGGAGAGCGACTATCCCCGCGCCGACAGCCTGATGGCTCTGGCCCGCGACAGCGACGTCCTGGTCGTCTGCGCCCGGCCCGACGCCGCCAACCGGCGCATGATCGACAAGGCGGTCATCGAGGCGGTGGGCCCGCAGGGGCTGATCGTCAACGTGGCGCGCGGCTCGCTGATCGACGAGGACGCCCTGATCGAGGCGCTGAAGGCCGGGACGCTGGGCATGGCGGCCCTGGACGTCTACGAGCACGAGCCGACATCGCCCGCGCGCTGGGTGGGTGTGCCGCACACGGTGCTGACGCCGCACACGGCCGGGGCGACCCTGGACAGCATTCCGGCCATGGTCAGCCTGACCCTGGAGAACCTGCGCCGCTACTTCCACGGCGAACCGCTGGCCAGCCCGGTCGCGGCCTAGGCGGGGAGGGGCGCGGCGAAGGCCTCCGGCGCCAGCCGCAGGCCGTTCGCCAGCAGGCTGACGGTCCGGTAGAAACCGGCCACCATCATGAGTTCGATCCGAGCCTCTTCGGAGAAAGCTTCGGAGAGGCGCGCCCAGAGATCGTCGTCGATGTCGGCGCGGGTGTTGACCGCGTCGCAGAAGGCGACCAGCAGCGCCTCGCGCGGGGCCCAGCAGGCTGCGATCCCCGGCGCGACGGTGGCTCGAAGTTGCTCGGCGTCGAGGCCGGCCGCCTCGGCGAAGAGCGCGGCGTGCACGCCCCACTCGTAACCGCAGCCGTTCAAGGCGCAGGTCCGGTGGATGACGATCTCGCGCTCACGCAGGGTCAGATGGCCAGGGTCCAGCAGGCCGCCGCTGGTGAAGCGTCCGAACAGCCGCTCGTCTCGCGCCAGGGTGCGGAACAGCGACAGCGGCTGCTCGCCGGGCGTCTTCAACTGTTCGAGCGTCCGGGCGACGGTGGGCGGATAGGGCGCTGGCGCGGGTTCGATCCTGGGCGACATCTGAAATCCTCCATGCTACAAAATTTGTATCATGCAAGATCGCGGCGACGCTACAGAAAATGAAGCGCCCCTTCCGGGCCGTCCCGTCCGCGGCTCGGAGACCGGCAAGCCGATCATGGCGGCGCTGGACCTGCTGGGGCGACGCGGCGCGCTTCGCATTCTGTGGGAGTTGCGGGAGGGGCGCGTCCTGACTTTTCGCGCCCTCCAGGCGGCGGCCGAGTTGCCGCCCGGAACGCTGAACAAGCGGCTGGCCGAGCTGCGCGCCGCCGACGTGGTCGCGGCGGAGGGCGGCTACCGCCTCAGCCCGCGCGGGACGGATCTGATCGTCGCGCTCTGGCCCCTGCTGAGGTGGTCGGACGAGTGGGCAAGCGCCATCGGGCTCTGACCTCGCCATCTCGCCGAGGCTCGCGACGCCGGCGCGTTTCAGACCGCTAGCGCTTTCTCAGCTTGGCCCCCTCCAGGAGGATGGGGGTGTGGTGGTGGCCGCTGATCGCGCTCATGAAGGCGCCCTCGGCGATCACGGTCTTGCCCAGCAGCGGGCGGTAGCGGGCGAAGTCGCTGGGCTGGAACATCAGCTGGATCTCGCGCAGGTTCCTGGCGCCTTCGCCAGTGTCGGGGTCGGTCGGGTCCTGGGCCACACAGATCGGGCGCGGCAGGCGCAGCAGCCAATAGCGCTCGGGCTGGTCGCCGGCCTTGACGGACTCGAAGTTTGGCGGCCCGGCGAAGGTGCGCGCGACCACGACACCTTCCAGCCTCTGATGCCCGGCATGCGGCAGACAGACGGAGGCGGCGAGCAGGGCGGCGACGAGCGGCATGGCGAAATTCCGAACCGTGCTAAGAGTGAGAGCATCGCAAGGCTTGGAGGCTTGATCGTGGCCAAGGTGTTGGGGCTGGGTGGAATCTTCTTCAAGGCCGAGGACCCCAAGGCCGTGCGCGACTGGTACGCGCGGGTGCTGGGGTTCGAAGTCCATGACTGGGGCGGGGCGGTGTTCGAGGCTCCCAAGGCCAGCCAGGCGACTTGGTCGCCGTTCGCCGCCGACACAGACTATTTCGCGCCTTCGGCCGCGCCGTTCATGATCAATTTCATCGTCGATGATATCGACGGGATCCTCGCCCGGGCCGCCGCCGAGGGCGTCGAGCCGCTGGGCCGGCAGGATGAGGGCTATGGCCGGTTCGCCTGGCTGATGGACCCGGCCGGGGTGAAAATAGAGCTCTGGGAAGCCGCCAAGGCCGACCCCGAGGCATAATTTCCTCTTGCCAAATCGGACATAAAGATATCTTTATGTCCTTATGAAGCTGTCCGCTGAACAGGTCGTCGAGGTGCTGCGCGCCGCCGGCGAGTCCACGCGCCTGCGACTGCTGGCCCTGCTGGCGGCCGAGGAGCTGTCGGTGCTGGAGCTGTGCCGCATCCTCGACCAGAGCCAGCCGCGCGTGTCGCGACATCTGAAGCTGCTGGCCGAGGCGGGCCTGGTCGAGCGCTTTCCGGACGGGGCCTGGGTGTTCTACCGCCTGGCCGCCAAGTCATCCGGCCGGTTCCTGGTCGAGCAGGCGCTGGACCTGATCGACGACGCCGACGAGGTCGTCCAGTCCGACGCCGACAAGCTGGCCGCCGTCCGGGCCGAACGCTCGATGGACGCCCAGGCCTATTTTGCCCGCAACGCCGCCCGCTGGAACGAGATCCGCTCCCTCTATGTCGACGAGGCCGAGGTCGAGGCCGCTATCCTGCGCGCGACCGGCGAGGGGCCGTTCGACGAGCTGGTCGACCTGGGCGCGGGCGCGGGCCGCATGCTGACCCTGCTGGGCAAGCGCGCGGGCAACGCCCTGGGCCTGGATCTGTCGCAGCAGATGCTGAACATCGCCCGCCACGAGGTGGCCAAGGCGGGCCTGGCCAGCTGCGAGCTGCGTCACGGCGACATTTTCCGCACCGGCCTGCCGGGCGGATGCGCCGACCTGGTGACCGTGCATCAGGTGCTGCACTACCTGTCTGACCCCGCCAACGCCGTGACCGAGGCCGCGCGGCTGGTGACGCCCGGCGGCCTGCTGCTGATCGCCGACTTCGCGCCGCATGATCATGAGTTCCTGCGCGAGGTGCATCAGCACCGCCGCTTGGGCTTCGACGATATCGAGATCGTCACCTGGCTGCAGGCCGCCGGTCTTCAGCTGGAAAGCAACATCACCCTGCCGCCGACCACGGCCGAGGGCCTGACCGTCAAGATCTGGACGGCCCGCCGTTCCCCTCTCAGGGAATTGGGCCATCTGGCCGCCGCGAGGAACGCCGCATGACCCTTCCGCCTATCCGCCGCGTGATCGGTCCCGTCGCCCGCGCGGGTGAACGCACCGCGCGGCCGCGCGTCTCGTTCGAGTTCTTCCCGCCCAAGACCCCGGCGATGGAAGACGCCCTGTGGCAGGCCATCACCCGCCTGGCCCCGCTGGATCCGGCCTTCGTCTCGGTGACCTACGGCGCCGGCGGCTCGACCCGCGAGCGCACCCACCGCACGGTCAAGCGCATCCTGGACGAGACCCGCCTGAAGCCGGCCGCCCACCTGACCTGCGTCGGCGCCAGCCGCGAGGAAGTCGACGAGGTGATCCGCGAATATTGGGAGACGGGCGTGCGCCACATCGTCTCGCTCCGGGGGGACCCTCCGCCCGGAGAGGGCGGCATCGGCGGGGTCTATGTCCCGCGCGCCGATGGCTACGCCAACGCCACCGAACTGACCAAGGCCATCCGGGGCTTGGCGCCGTTCGAGGTGCTGGTCGGGGTCTATCCCGAAAAGCATCCGGAGAGCCCGTCGATCGAGCACGATATCGATGTGCTCAAGCAGAAGATCGACGCCGGCGCAACGCTGGGCATCAGCCAGTTCTTCTTCGATCTGGACGCCTTCCTGCGCTACGTCGACAAGGTCCGCGCCGCCGGGATCACCATCCCGATCGTGCCGGGGATCATGCCGGTCACCAACTTCAACGGCCTGAAGAAGATGTCGGCCGCCTGCCAGACGGCGATCCCGTCCTGGCTGGCCAACCTGTTCGAGGGCCTTGACGACGACGCCGAGACCCGCCGCCTGATCGCCTGCTCGGTCGCCACCGAGATGTGCGCCAAGCTGCAGGAGCAGGGCTTCGAGGACTTCCATTTCTACACCCTGAACCGGGCCGATCTGGTCTACGCCATCTGCCGCGTGCTGGGCGTGCGCGAGACGGCTCCGACCCCGGCGGAGGCTGCCGCATGAAGCGCGTTCTGATCTCTCTGGCCTTCGCCCTGACGGCGACGATGGCTCCGGCCGCCCAGGCGGACGACAACGCCAACTGGATGCGGCCGATCAAGCCCTACCGCGTGGTCGGCAACATCTACTATGTCGGGTCCGAGGGTCTGTCGGCCTGGCTGATCACCTCGTCGGAAGGCCACATCGTGCTGGACAGCGGTCCGTCGGCCGCGGGCGGCAAGCTGATCGAGCGCAACATCGCCACGCTGGGCTTCCAGCTGGCGGACGTGAAGGTGCTGATCAACACCCACGCCCACTACGACCACGCCGGCGGCCTGGCCCAGCTAAAGGCTGATATCCCGACGGCCAAGCTGTGGATCTCGCGCGGCGACGAGCCGGCGATCGAGCAGGGCCACCACATCGGCGACAACGAGAACGGCCCGACGCCGATGCAGCCGGTCAAGGTCGACAAGACCTTCGGCGACGGCCAGAAGCTCAAGGTGGGCGAGACCACCCTGATCGCGCACCTGACGCCGGGCCACACGATCGGCTGCACCACCTGGACCACGGCGGTGGTCGAGAAGGGGTGGCCGCTGAGCGTGACCTTCCCGTGCTCGCTGTCGGTGGCCGGCAACGTGCTGGTCGGCAACAAACAGCACCGCAATATCGTCGCCGACTATCGCGAGAGCTTCATCAAGATGCGCGCGATCCCGACCGACGTCCTCCTGCCCAGCCACGAGGAGCAGGGCGACCTGCTGGCCAAGCGCCAGAAGATGCTGCGCGGCGATCCGAACGCCTTCATCGATCCCGCCGAACTGGGACGGTACGTCGACGGCTACGAGGCCGCCTTCAATAAAGCGCTGACGGGCCAGCAGGCGGCGGGAGCCAACCGATGACCGACCTTTCGATCCGCGCCAATCGCGTCGCCACCCTGAAGGCCGCCGCCAAGCGGAAGATCCTGATCCTGGACGGCTCGTGGGGCGTGATGTTCCAGAAGAAGGGGCTGTCGGAAGCCGACTACCGGGCCGAGCGCTTCGCCGCCTACAACGGCCAGATGAAGGGCAACAACGACATCCTGTGCCTGACCCGGCCGGATCTCGTCGCCGAGCTGCACGACGCCTATTTCGCGGCCGGCGCCGACATCTCCGAGACCAACACCTTCTCGGGCACCACGATCGCCCAGGCCGACTATCATCTGGGCGAACAGGACGTCTGGGACATCAATTACGAAGGCGCCCGCATCGGCCGTTCGGTCGCCGACCGCTGGAACGCCCAGAACCCGGAGAGCCCGAAGTTCATCGCCGGCTCGATCGGGCCGCTGAACGTCATGCTGTCGATGTCGTCGGACGTGAACGATCCGGGTGCGCGCAAGGTGACCTTCGACCAGGTCTACGCGGCCTATCGCCAGCAGGTGGACGCCCTCTATCAGGGCGGGGTCGACCTCTTCCTGATCGAGACCATCACCGACACCCTCAACTGCAAGGCGGCGATCAAGGCCATCCTGGACTGGCGCGACGAGGGCCACGAGGAGCTGCCGATCTGGATCAGCGGCACCATCACCGACCGCTCGGGCCGCACCCTGTCGGGCCAGACGGCCGAGGCGTTCTGGAACAGCGTCAAGCACGCCAAGCCGTTCGCCGTGGGCTTCAACTGCGCCCTGGGCGCGGATCTGATGCGGCCGCACATCGCCGAGATGGCCCGCATCGCCGACACCCTGGTCGCGGCCTATCCCAACGCCGGTCTGCCCAACGCCATGGGCCAGTATGACGAGCAGCCGCACGAGACCGGCCACGCCCTGCACGAATGGGCCAAGGACGGCCTGGTCAACATCCTGGGCGGCTGCTGCGGCACGACCCCGGACCACATCCGTCACGTCGCCGACGAGGTGCGCGGTGTCGCGCCGCGTCCGATCCCCGAGCGCCCCAAGGCCATGCGCCTGGCGGGGCTCGAGCCGTTCGAGTTGGCTTAGAACTTTCTTTTTCCTGCCTTCCTGGGCCTTGTGCCCAGGACCCAGTTTTCCGCTGACGCGGAGCCCGACGTTCCAGGCGCTGAGCTAGCGGCGCCCTGGGTCCTCGCCACAAGGGCGAGGAAGGCGGGTTTATTTGGATCGACCGACCATGAGACCCGTCTTCGTCAACATCGGTGAGCGCACCAACGTCACCGGCTCGGCCAAGTTCAAGAAGCTTATCATCGACGGCCTCTATCCCGAGGCGCTGTCGGTCGCGCGCCAGCAGGTCGAGGCCGGCGCCCAGGTCATCGACGTCAATATGGACGAAGGCCTGCTGGACAGCCAGCAGGCGATGGTCACCTTCCTGAACCTGATGGCCGCCGAGCCCGACATCGCCCGCGTGCCGGTGATGATCGACAGTTCCAAGTGGGAGGTGATCGAGGCCGGGCTGAAGTGCGTCCAGGGCAAGGCGATCGTCAATTCGATCTCGATGAAGGAAGGCGAGGAGAAGTTCCTCGAACAGGCCAAGCTGTGCCTGCGCTACGGCGCGGCGGTGGTGGTCATGGCCTTCGACGAGGTCGGCCAGGCCGACACCGAGGCGCGCAAGGTCGAGATCTGCGAGCGGGCCTACAACACGCTGGTGGACAAGGTCGGTTTCCCGCCCGAGGACATCATCTTCGACCCCAACATCTTCGCCGTGGCGACGGGGATCGAGGAGCACGACAACTACGCCGTCGACTTCATCGAGGCCACGCGGCGCATCAAGCAGATGCTGCCCTATGCTCGGGTGTCGGGCGGGGTGTCGAACGTCTCGTTCAGCTTCCGTGGCAACGAGCCGGTGCGGCGGGCGATCCACTCGGTGTTCCTGTACCACGCGATCAACGCCGGCATGGACATGGGCATCGTCAACGCCGGCGACCTGCCGGTCTATGACGACATCGACCCGGTGCTGCGCGAGGCCGTCGAGGACGTGATCCTCAACCGCCCGCAGCGCGATCCGGTCCAGACCAATACCGAGCGCCTGGTCGACATGGCCCCGCGCTACAAGGGCGAGAAGGGCGCGGCCCAGCAAGTCAACCTGGCCTGGCGCGACGGCACGGTCGGCGAGCGCATCACCCACGCCCTGGTCAACGGCGTCACCGAGTTCATCGAGGCCGATACGGAAGAAGCGCGCCTGGCCGCCGAGCGTCCGCTGCACGTCATCGAAGGCCCGCTGATGGACGGCATGAACGTCGTCGGCGACCTGTTCGGCGCGGGCAAGATGTTCCTGCCCCAGGTCGTGAAGTCGGCCCGGGTCATGAAGCAGGCCGTGGCCTGGCTGATGCCGTTCATGGAGGCCGAGAAGGAAGGCCAGGTGCGTAAGGCCGCCGGCAAGGTGCTGATGGCGACCGTGAAGGGCGATGTCCACGACATCGGCAAGAACATCGTCGGCGTCGTCTTGCAGTGTAACAACTACGAGGTCGTCGACCTGGGCGTCATGGTGCCCGCCGACCGGATCCTCGAGGAAGCCAGGAAACATCAGGTCGACATGATCGGCTTGTCGGGCCTGATCACGCCCTCGCTTGACGAGATGGTGTTCGTGGCCGCCGAGATGGAGCGCCAGGGCTTCGACATCCCGCTGCTGATCGGCGGCGCTACCACCAGCCGCACCCACACCGCGGTCAAGATCGAGCCGGCCTATCGCCGGGGTCCCACGACCTATGTCGTCGACGCCAGCCGCGCGGTGGGCGTGGTCTCGGGCCTGTTGTCCGAGGGCGAGCGTGACCGGATCATCGGCGAGACCCGCGCCGAATACGTCAAGGTGCGCGAGCAGTACGCGCGCGGCCAGACGACCAAGGCCCGCGCCTCGATCGGCCAGGCCCGCCAGCGCGCCTTCGACATCGACTGGAGCGGTTACGTCCCGCCCAAGCCGGCCTTCATCGGCACGCGGACCTTCGAGCCGAGCCTGGCCGAGCTGGAGCCGTTCATCGACTGGTCGCCGTTCTTCGCCAGCTGGGAGCTGGTCGGCCGCTATCCCCAGATCCTGGAGGACGACATCGTCGGCCAGGCCGCCACCGACCTCTACCGCGACGCCCGCGCCATGCTGGACAAGGTGATCGCCGAGAAATGGTTCGGGGCCAAGGGCGTGATCGGCTTCTGGCCGGCCCAGGCCCAGGGCGACGACATCGTGCTGTATACGGACGAGACCCGCACGGCCGAGTATTCCCGTTTCCACACCCTGCGCCAGCAGATGGACAAGGGCGAGGGCAAGACCAACGTCGCCCTGTCCGACTTCGTCGCGCCGATCGGCGAGGGGGCGGACTATGTCGGCGGCTTCGCCGTCACCGCCGGCCATGGCGAGGACGAGATCGTCAAGACCTTCAAGGACGCCGGCGACGACTACAGCGCCATCATGGCCAGCGCCCTGGCCGACCGCCTGGCCGAGGCCTTCGCCGAGTGGCTGCACTACAAGGCCCGTGTTGAGCTGTGGGGCTACGCGCCCGACGAGGCCGCGGACACCGAGGTCATGATCGCCGAGAAGTACCAGGGCATCCGTCCCGCGCCCGGCTATCCGGCCCAGCCCGACCACACCGAGAAGGGCACGCTGTTCAAGCTGCTGGACGCCGAGGCGGCCACGGGCCTGAAGCTGACGGAGAGCTACGCCATGACCCCCGGCGCGGCGGTCTCGGGCCTCTATTTCAGCCACCCGCGCGCGCACTATTTCGGGGTCGGCAAGATCGACGCCGACCAGGTCGAGGACTACGCCCGCCGCAAGGGCTGGGACGTGGCCACGGCCGAGCGGTGGCTGTCGCCGATCCTCAACTACGATCCGGCGGCGCGGTCGCGCGACGCTGCGGCCTGACGGGTCGCTATCTGAGGTTGACCTGGCGCTGAAATCCCAGGAGGCTCGCCGCGTTCGCACTCCAGGCGGACGGGTAAACTCGGGAAGCTTCATGGACGGCGCGACTTCGCCTGTAACGACGCCGGCGGCCGGCGAAACCCTGACCTTTGGCCAGACGATCGAGCCCAAGAGCTTCATCGGCCTGAGCCTGAAGAACGGCCTGCTGAACATCGTCACGCTGACGCTGTACCGCTTCTGGGGCAAGACCGAGGTGCGGCGGCGCGTGTGGTCGCACGTCACCCTGAACGGCGAGCCCTTCGAATATACCGGCCGGGGCAAGGAGCTGTTCATGGGCTTCCTGCTGGCGACGCTGTTCGTCGGCGTGCCCTATCTGGCGCTGATCCTGGCCATCCAATTCGTCAGCCCGTTGTTCACCCTGCTGCTGATCCCGGTCTACATCGTGATGATCATGCTGATCGGCATGGCGATCTTCATGACCTACCGCTACCAGGCCAGCCGCACGATCTGGCGCGGCGTGCGGTTCCACCTGAGCGGCAAGGCCACCAACTACGGCCTGGTGTATCTGGGCTATGGCCTGGTCAATGCGGTCTCGCTGGGCTGGTTCAGCCCGGCCATGACCATGCGCCTGTCCGAGCGGATCTGGAGCCAGATGGCCTATGGCGATCAGCCACTGAGCTGGAAGCGGGCCGAGCAGAACAATCTGTATGGCCCCTTCGCGATCGCCTGGGTCGTGGGCTTCGCCGGTTACATCGCGTTGCTGGCGCTGATGATCCCGATGGCCGTGAAGGCCGGGCGGACGGGCGTCGAGCCCGGCGCGGCCTTCGTGCTGAAGATCTACGGTTACGCCTTGGTCTACACCCTGATGGTGGTGCTGGCCTCGGTGCCCTATCACGCCGCCGTCCTCCGGGAGATCGGCGCCTCGATCAGGATCGGTGAGGCGCGCCTGCGGCTGGACGTGAAGGGCGGCGAGCTGCTGGGCCTGACCATCAGCAACATCCTGATCGTGCTGCTCAGCCTCGGCTTCCTGCAGCCCGTGGCCATGGCGCGGACGGTGAAGTTCCTGATCTCGCGCCTCTCGGCCGAGGGAACGGTCGCCTTGGCCGAGGCGCATCAGGCGCCGCGCGGACCCAAGACCGGCGAGGGCCTGGCCGACGCCTTCGACGTCTCGCCGTTCTGACGGCACTGACGTGCAAGGGCAGCTGTATGACGGCCGCGTCGCCCGGCCCTGGGCGGTCGAGGTCACGATCGAAGGCGGTCGTGTCATCGCCCGCGCGGTCGAGGACGCCGCGACCGGTGTCGACTGGCCGCTGGACGAGGTGCGCGAGATCTCGCGTTCGGACGGCCGCTACGGGCTGTCCCGCGCCGACGAGGACGCCCGTCTGGTGGTCGACGCGGAAGCCTGGCGCGCCCTGGCCGGGCGTTCGTCCGAGGCCATCGCGCGGCGGGGCAGGGGGCGTGAGTGGCGGCTGGTCGGCGGCCTAGTGGCCGCGGGCCTGACCTTCGCGGCCGTGGTGTTCATCGGCGTGCCGATGGCCGCGCGGCCGCTGGCCGCACGCACCCCGCTGGCGCTGGAGGCCCGGTTCGGCGCGAACATGGAAAAGCAGCTCAGCGTGCCGTTTCGCGCCTGTTGGGACGGTTCGGACTCGGCCGCTCTGCTGCGGGACCTGGGACAGCGCTTGGGCGAGGCTGCGAACGCGCCGTTCCCGATCCGCGTCAAGGCCGTGCGCGCGCCCTTCGTCAACGCCTTCGCTCTGCCGGGCGGCACGATCCTGGTGACCAGCGAGCTGATCCAGCAGGCGCATGGGCCCGATGAACTGGCCGCCGTGCTGGCGCATGAGATCGCCCATGTCGAGCGCCGCCACGCCATGCAGGCCGCCTGGCGCGCGATGGGGGCGGGCCTGCTGCTGGACGCCGTGGTCGGCGGCGGCAGCGGCGCCGGGCAACAGCTGATCGTGCTGGCCGGCGGCTTCGCCGACTATCGCTTCAGCCGCGCCCTGGAGGCGGAGGCCGACGACCGGGCCATCCAGATCCTTCAGGCCGAGGGCGTCTCGACCCAGGGAATGGCCGACTTCTTCGGGCGGATGGCCAATCGCGGCGACGACCCGCGTCTGCGCCAGGCGGCGGAGTGGTTCAAGACCCACCCCGACACCGCCGGCCGGGCCGAGAAGGCCCGCCGCGCGGTCCGGCCGGGGCGGCCGGCTTTGTCCGACGACGAATGGGATGTGCTGGATCGGGTGTGCCGCGTCTTGCCTCCGCCAAAACCCAAATCGCGTAACGACGTGCGGTAGAGCTTACGGAATAAGGATTTCCGCAACCGTTCGGGTGAAGGATGCGCCATCTCAGGGGAATGGGATGGACCGCAGGAATATCGAGCTGAAGATCTTTGGCCTGGTCGCCGGCATGGCGGCGGGCATGATCCTGCTCGCCGGCTTCGCCCTGACCATCGCGGCCCGCCACGCCGACACGCGCGAGCGCGACTACGAACAGACCTTGGTCGGCAACGGCCTTCGCCAGCGCGCCAAGGAAATCCAGGCCGCGCTCAATCCCTACATCATCTGGGACGAGGCGATCATCAAGCTGGACAACCGGTTCGATCCGGCCTGGGCCAGCCAGAACATCGGCCAGTCGGTCGGCGGCGCCCTCGGCAACGAGGTGGTGTTCGTACTCGACGCAGACAACAAGTCCATCTACGGCCATGTCGCCGGCAAGGACGTCCCGCCGACCGCCTACGCCCGCTACGGCGGCCGCGCCACGCGGCTGATCGAGAAGGTCCGCGAGATCGAGGCGGATCCCAAGAAGGTCGCCGAACTGCGCGCCGTGCACCGCAGCCGCGTCACCCTGGTCGGCGACGACCCGATGCTGATCACGGTGTCGCTGGTCCGACCCGACCTCAAGGCCAGGACGCGGGGGCCGCGCGCGCCGCTGCTGGTCACCGGCACGCCCGTCGCCGACAGCGTGGTCAAGGCGTTCTCGGACCGCTTCCTGCTGCACGACGCCCGCATCCAGGTGGTCCAAGACACGCAACTGGCGACGCCGGCCGCCCAGCGCGTGATCGGCAAGACCGCCGATGGCCGCCGCATCGTGATGCGCTGGACGCCCCGCAAGCCGGGCGAGGAGTTGCTGCGATCGGCCTCGCCGATTCTGGGCGCGGCCCTGCTGGCCGCCGTGGTCGGCTCGATCCTGCTGTTCCGGACCACCCGCCGCGCCGTCAAGAAGCTGCTGCTCAGCGAAGCCGAGGCCAAACACCTGTCGCTGCACGACCCGCTGACCGGCTTGGCCAACCGCACCCTGTTCACCGACCGCCTGGTCCACGCCCACGCCCTGCTGCGTCGCAAGTCCGGTCTGCTGGGCGTGCTGTGCATCGACCTCGACCGGTTCAAGGAAGTCAACGACAGCTATGGCCACGACGCCGGCGACCAGCTGATCCGCGAGGTCGCGCGCCGGCTGAAGACCATCTGCCGCGACACCGACACCATCTGCCGCCTGGGCGGCGACGAGTTCGCCATCATCCAGCCCGACACCACCCCGGCCGGGGCCGCGGCTCTGGCCCAGCGGGTGGTCGAGGGCCTGTCGGGCGAGGTCGACCTGACCATCGGCCGCGCCGAGCTGTCGTGCTCGGTGGGCGTGGCGGTGGTCTCCGACGCCGAGCAGGGCCAGGCCGAGCTGCTGCGCCAGGCCGACGTCGCCCTGTACCGCGCCAAGGAAGGCGGCCGCGGCCGCTACTGTTTCTTCGAACCCGAGATGGACGCGGCCCTGCGCCTGCGCAAAGGCCTGGAGCGCGACCTGCGCACGGCCCTGGAGACCGAAGCGCTGAAGGTGGCCTACCAGCCGCTGACCGACGCCAGGGGCCAGATCATCGGCGTCGAAGCCTTGGCCCGCTGGACCCATCCCGAGCGCGGCGAGATCGCGCCGGCCATCTTCATCCCGCTTGCCGAGTCCTGCGGCCTGATCGGCGCGGTCGGCTCGGCCGTGTTCCGCCGCGCCTGCTACGACAGCCTGCGCTGGTCGGGGCTGGAGGTCTCGGTCAATGTCTCGGCGCTGCAGCTGGCCGACCCGGGCTTTGTCGACGACATGGTCGCCGTCCTGGCCGAGACCGGCGCGCGCGCCGACGTCTTCATGCTGGAGATCACCGAGACCGCGCTGCTCAAGGACAGCGACGGCGTCCACGAGGCCTTGCGTCGCCTCAAGCGCCTGGGCTTCCGCCTGGCCCTGGACGACTTCGGCACCGGTTACGCCAGCCTCGCCTATCTGCGCCGCCATCCGATCGACAAGCTGAAGATCGACCGCTCGTTCGTCTCCAGCCTGCCGGGCAATAGCGAGAGCCTGGCGGTCGCCAGCGCCATCGTCAGCCTGGCCAAGTCGCTGGGCCTGAAGACCACGGCCGAGGGCGTCGAGACCCAGGGCCAGTTGGACGCCTTGATCAAGCTGGGCTGCGCCGAGTTCCAGGGCTTCCTGCTGGGACGCCCGATGCCGGCCGACGCCATCGGCGACGTGATCGCTGGCGCGCGCGAGACCGTGCGCTAGCTTTTGCTAGTCAAACGCGGAGCCGCCCCGCATCCTTCCCCTCAACGAACAAACGGGGAGGGGATGATGGAACGGTCAGGTGTCAGCCGCCGAGCCTTGGGAGGGCTCGCGCTCGGCGGGGTCTTGGGCGGCGCGGCCATGGGGCTTTCGGGGTGCGAGAGGCCGGCCGAAACCGACCTGAAGCCGAAGAGCCGTCAGTTTCCGAAGGACTTCATCCGGGGCGTGGCCAGCGCCGCTTTCCAGACCGAAGGGGCGCAGGATGTCGACGGGCGCGGGCCCAGTGTCTGGGACGTGTTCGAGAAGGTCCCCGGCCACGTCAAGGACGGCTCGGACGCGACGGTCGCCACCGACAGCTATCGCCGCTTTCAGGAGGACGTCGATCTGATCGCCGGGGCGGGTTTGGACGCCTACCGCTTCTCGATCAGCTGGTCGCGAGTCCTGCCGACGGGCGAGGGCGCGGTGAACGCGGCGGGACTGGATCACTATTCCAGACTGGTCGACGCCTTGCTGGCCAAGGGGATCGCGCCTTACGCCACGCTGTTTCACTGGGACCTGCCCCAGGCGCTGCAGGCCAAGGGCGGCTGGGCCAACCGCGACACCGCCCTGCGGCTGGCCGACTACGCCCAGGCCGTGGTCGGGCGACTGGGAGATCGGCTGAAGAACTACATCATCCTCAACGAGGCCGCCGTGCACGCCGTCGTCGGCCACGTGCTGGGCGAACAGGCCCCGGGGCTGAAGGACGTCAACCTGCTGGGCAAGGTCGTCCACCACATGAACCTGGGCCAGGGGCTGGCCATCCAGGCGCTGCGGGCGGGAGGACGGGACCTCAACATCGGCACCACCCTGGCGCTGCAGCCCTGCCGGCCGGCGGGCGGCCCATGGGCGGTCTGGAATCGCCTGGCCTCCGACGGCCTGGACGCGCTGTGGAACAAGGCCTGGCTGGATCCGCTGCTCAAGGGGACCTACCCCAAGGCCATGGACGACTTCCTGAAGGGCGGCGTCGTCCATGACGGCGATCTCGCCACCATGCGCCAGCCGGTCGATTTCGTGGGGGTAAACTACTACGCGCCGGTCTATGTGCGGCTGGATCTGGCCGCGCCTGGCAAGATCGCCATGGCCGCCCCGCCCAAGGGCGCGGAGCTGGACGCCTTCGGCCGCCACATCGACCCGTCGGGCCTCTATGAGATGCTCGACCGCGTTCGCCGCGAATACGGCGCGCCCAAGACGCTGGTCACCGAGAACGGCTGCTCGGACCCGTTCGGGACCGGCCCGGCCATCCTGGACGACCAGTTCCGCATCACCTATCTGCGCCGCCATCTCGAGGCGGTGCTGGCCGCCCGCGAGGCCGGCTGTGACGTGCGCGGCTATTTCGAATGGACCCTGATCGACAACTTCGAATGGGACCTGGGCTACACGTCCAAGTTCGGGCTGGTGGCGATGGACCGGACGACCGGCGTGCGCACGCCCAAGGCGTCCTACGCGTGGTTCAAGACGCTGGCGGAGAGCGGGGTGTTGCCATCCTCCCCCTAGCGGGGGAGGTGGGCGCGGAGCGACCGGAGGGGGAAGGGTTGGAGAGCCGGCCTCTTCCCCCCCTCCGTCGTCTCTTCGAGCCGACACCTCCCCCGCTAGGGGGAGGATTTCCGGTGCTAATCCCCCTTGCAGATCAGCACGTCGCGGCCGCCGCGCTTGGCGGGGACCAGGCTGCCGGCGCAGGGGATCGGGTTGACCGGATCGACGATCACCTCGTTGCCGCCGATCGGGGGCAGTTTCTTGGCCGCCGGCTTGGTCTCGGCTTTCGCGGCCTTCACGGGAGCGGTCTTGGCCGGCTCGGCCTTGGGCGTCGCGACGGGTTCGGGAGCCGGAGCGGGCGGAGCGGCTTCCGCGGCCGGCTGTGGCGCGGGCGCTTCCGGTTGCGGCGCGGGCGTCTCGGGGGGCGGCGCCTGGGTCGTGGCCGAGGCGCTGTTGAAGTTCAGCGCCTTGCCCAGGATGGTCGACTTGGTCTCCAGGGTCTTGGCGCGCTTCTCGCAGTCGCCTGGCGGGCTCCAGCTCATCCACATCTGGGCCAGGCGAGCCTTGCTCACCGAGTCGGCGCCCTGCCAGATGGCCGCGCCGCGCTTGACCTGGGCGCCGCCATATTCCGAGATCGGGCGCGGACTGGCCTTCTCGGCCGCGGTGATCGCCGAGGCGAAGGTCTTGAGGTCCTTCTGGGCCTGGGCGCGCAGTTCCGGATAGGTCTTCAGCGAAGCGGCGACGCCGTCGGGGCCCGGGAACGCCTTCTCGATCCGCGTCACCTCCGGCATCACGCGGTCGTAGAGATTGGCGTAGCCGCCCAGGGCGCCGTAGCACCAGGCCACATAGCCATACTCGTCGGTTGGCGGAGCATTCGGGCCTTGGGCGGCCGCTTGCCCCCCCGTTTGGCTGTCCTGGGCCAGAAGCGCGAGAGCGAGGAGGAGGGCGTTCGCCATGCGGGCGGAAGTCCTTTCGAATTACGAAGCGTCGTGACTAGAGCATTTCGGTCCGGAATGGGACCTTAGCGTGATCGATCTGGTGCAAGCTGAGCCGTAAAACGAACGAGCCGGCGAAACGCTCCACCTTAAGGGAATGACCTTTCGCCGCATTGCGGGAAAGTCATGTGAACGATCATTCTCATTGTGCTAGAAGCGCGGTGACGAGGTGATCCGCTTCGCCCCGTCATGCGTAGTTCAACCATTCGTCGCTGGTTTCGAGGCGCTTCATGACCTTCTGGCGCAACATCGCGAGCATCGCCGCCCGCCGTCTGGATCTGGCCGACTGCACCGAGTGCCCGGCCGGCCTGCCTGGCGAGGACCCGGCCTTCTCGACCGCTGTGACCGCCTTGGGAGCCAAGCTGGCCAAGGTCGACGGCCGCGCCGACGGGCACGAGTTCGCCGCCTTTACCGAAGTGTTCCAGCCCGACCCGGCGTCCGAACCGAACATCCACCGTTTCTACGAACTGGCCCGCCAGACCGCCCACGGTTTCGAGAGCTACGCCAAGCGGCTGGCCAAGCGCTATTCCAGCTGCCCGCAGCTGCTGGAGGACGTGGTCGACGGCCTGTTCCACATCGCCAAGTCCGACGGAGTCGTGACTCAGGACGAGCTGGACTATCTGGCGCGGGTGTCCGCCCTGTTCGGCATGTCGCCCCTGGCCTTCCGTCGGCTGCGCGCGACCCATCTGGGCGTCGGAGCCGACGACCCTTACGCCATCCTGGAAGTGCCGGCCGACGCCGACGACGCCACGGTGCGCAGCGCCTGGAAATCGGCCCTGTCCAGCGCCCACCCCGACCGCGCTCGGGCCCGGGGCCTGCCGACCGAGTTCATCGAAGTGGCCGAGGCCAAGGCCGCCGCCATCAACGCCGCCTTCTCGACGGTCATGCGCGAACGGCGGGAACTGGGTCTTGCCGCGGCGGGTTGACGAGACAATCTGTCTTAAGACGTCCCGTCCCTAAGGGGCGGAAAAGACTTTTCATCCGCGCCCGGCGGGTGTTCAGTCATCATTCAGCGCTGATGACTATCTTCATTGAGCATCAGCGCGAACGAAAGGAACACGATGAGCACCGTCGCTGCTTCGCCCCTACGGAACCTGGCCTGGATCACCGGCGCCCTGGCGACGTCGGCCGCCGTGGTGATCGGAGCGGTGCTCGCGGTGGTCTTCGCCGCCACCGTGGTGGTGGTCGGCTTCATCGGCAGCGCCCTGTTTGGCTTGGCCGCCTTTGCTCTACGCGGCCGCAAGCCCGCCCAGGCCGACGACGGCCTGATCGAAGCCCGCAACGTCGGCGGCCACTCGTGGGTCGCCTACGGCTGGAACGAGCGCCCGTAAGGAAGCTTTTTCTCTCTCTGTAAGAGAGGGATCTCACGCGCCCCTTGCTCCCCGCTCATCGGCGCCTCATCTTGCCTTTCAAACAAACGTTGGGAGGCAAGCATGATCGGTGTCGTCGCGACCCTGAAGGTCCAGCCGGACAAGTCGGCGGACTTCGAGAAGGTGTTCCTGGGCCTGCAGAACAAGGTGAAGGCCAACGAGCCGGGCTGCCTGATGTACCAGTTGACCAAGTCGCGCACCGAAGAGGGCGTCTACAAGGTGCTGGAGCTGTACGCCTCGGCCGACGCCCTGAAGGCCCACGGCGGCTCGGACTATTTCAAGGCCGCCGGCGCGGCGATGGGGCCGACCATGGCCGCCGCGCCCGTCATCGAGTATCTCGACGCGGTGGAGTAGGGCGCATGGACCTGGCCTTCTCGCCCGAGGATCTGGCTTTCCAGCGGGAGGTCCGCGACTGGATCGCGACCGCCTATGACGACGGCCTGAAGAAGCAGCTCTCCCAGTCCAAGAACGGCTATCTGGACAAGGCCGGCCAAGTGGCCTGGCAGAAGAAGCTGTTCGAGCGCGGCTGGGCCGCGCCCGACTGGCCGGTCGAACTGGGCGGGGCGGGCTTCACGCCCTCGCAGCGCTACATCTTCAACATGGAGATGAGCCTGGCCGGCGTGCCGACCTCCTCGCCGATGGGGCTGAAGATGGTCGCGCCGGTGATCATGGCGTTCGGTTCGGACGAACAGAAGGCCCAGCACCTGCCGCCGATCCTGCGGTCCGACATCTGGTGGTGCCAGGGCTATTCCGAGCCGGGCTCGGGCTCGGACCTGGCCAGCCTGCAGATGAAGGCCGAGCGAGACGGCGACGACTATGTGCTGAACGGCTCCAAGATCTGGACCACCCACGCCCAGTGGGCCGAATGGATGTTCTGTCTGGTCCGCACGTCCAGCCAAGGGCGGCCTCAGGAGGGCATCTCGTTCCTGCTGCTGCGCATGGACACGCCGGGCATCCAGATCAAGCCGCTGCCCACCCTGGACGGCCCGCCCGACGGCGAGCAGGAGATCAACCAGGTCTTCTTCGACAATGTCCGCGTGCCGGTCGCCAACCGCATCGGCGAGGAAAACAAGGGCTGGACCTACGCCAAGTACCTGCTGGAGTTCGAGCGCGGCAACGCCTATGCGCCGGGCCTGATGAACATGCTGGGCAAGGTCAAGCGCATCGCCGCCCTGGAGCGGGCCGACGACGGCGGGCGGCTGATCGACGACGCGGCCTTCCGCGAGAAGATCGTCAATCTGGAGATCCAGGTGGCGGCGCTGAACGCCACCGAGCTGCGGATCTTCTCAGGCCGCACCACCGGCAAGGCGATCGGCCCGGCCTCGTCGATGCTGAAATGCGTGGGCTCCGAGCACCAGCAGGCGATCACCGAGCTGACCCTGGAGGCGGTCGGGACCTACGCCGCGCCGTTCGTCCAGGATACGTGGAGCCAGAGCAACGAGGGCCGGGCCGGACCCGACTACGCGGCCCCGGCGGCGCCGGCCTATTTCAACTACCGCAAGGCCTCGATCTACGCGGGCTCCAACGAGATCCAGCGCAACATCATGGCCAAGATGGTGCTGGGGCTGTGATCGAGATCCTCCTCATCCCGGCTCACCGCCGAGCCGCGGTCGGGTGACGATAACTGTGGGTGTTCCAGTTTTTCTGTCTGGCGCGCGGTGCGAACAAGTGTTTGGATCGCGCGCAACCTAATTCGCTTCGGACCCTCCCATGTCGCTCGACGCCCTGTTCAAGCCCTTCCAGTTCAAGTCGCTGAAGCTGCCCAACCGGGTGGTGATGGCGCCGATGACGCGGTCGTTCTCGCCGGGCGGCGTGGCCACCGACGATGTCGCCGCCTACTACCGCCGCCGCGCGGAAGGGCAGGTGGGCCTGATCGTCACCGAGGGCACGGGCGTGGCCCGTCCGGCCTCGCTGAACGACGCCAACATCCCGCGCTTCCACGGCGACAAGGAACTGGCCGCCTGGAAGAAGGTCGTCGACGAGGTCCATGCCGCGGGCGGTCTGATCGCCCCGCAGCTGTGGCACGTCGGTTCGGCCCAGGGGAAGGACAAGCTGGGCAAGGTCGATAGCCCCTCGGGCATCTCCAAGGCCGGCGGTGAGCCCTTCACGACGCCGATGACCGACTCGGACGTCGCCGACACCATCGCCGCCTTCGCTACGGCCGCCGCCGACGCCAAGCGCCTGGGCTTCGACGCCATCGAGCTGCACGGCGCCCACGGCTATCTGATCGACCAGTTCTTCTGGAACGGCACCAATGTCCGCGACGACCACCTGAACGGCCCGACCATCGCCGAGCGCAGCAAGTTCGCCGCCGAGATCCTCAAGGCCGTGCGCGCCGCCGTCGGTCCCGACTATCCGGTGATCATCCGCCTGTCGCAGTGGAAGCAGCAGGACTTCGCGGTCAAGAACGCCGAGACGCCGCAGCTGTTGGAAGCCTGGCTGCAGCCGCTGGCCGACGCCGGCGCCGACATCTTCCACTGCTCGCAACGCCGCTTCTGGGAGCCGGAGTTCGAGGGCAGCGACCTCAACTTCGCCGGCTGGGCCAAGAAGCTGACCGGCGCCCCGACCATCACCGTCGGCTCGGTGGGCCTGTCGGGCGAGTTCATCGCCGCGTTCGGCGGCGAGGGCAGCCAGCCCGCCTCGATCGACGGCCTGCTGGAACGCCTGGAGCGCGGCGAGTTCGACCTGGTCGGCGTCGGCCGGGCCCTGCTGCAGGATCCCGAGTGGGTCGTGAAGATCCGCGACGGCCGCAACGACGAACTGAAGAACTTCGAACGCGCGGCGCTGGGGACGCTGTACTAGGGCGGCGCAACAAATCCTCCCCCGCTAGGGGGAGGATTTTAAGCCTGACGGTCTAAGCGATCGTCGTGACCAGGCCGCCCTCGGCCTTCAGCGAGGCGCCGTTGGTGGCCGCCGACAGCGGGCTGGCGACGTAGGCGACCAGGCTGGCGATCTCCTGGGGCTCGATCATCCGCTGCAGCAGCGACGACGTGCGGTGCTTCTCGAAGAATTCGGCTTCGTGCTCCTGGGGCGTGCCGTCCGGATTGGCCGAGACGCTCTTGAGGAACTCGAAGATGCCGGCGGCGCGGGTCGGGCCGGGCAGGACGGAGTTGACCGTGACGCCGGTGCCCTTGGTCTGCTGGGCCATGCCGCGGGCGACCGCCAACTGGGCGCTCTTGGTCATGCCGTAGTGGACCATCTCGCCGGGGATCGCGAGACCGGACTCCGAGGAGATGAAGATCACCCGGCCCCAGTTGCGTTCCAGCATGCCGGGGAAGTAGCCGCGCGACAGGCGCACGCCGCTCATCACATTGACGTCGAACAGGCGCAGCCAGTCCTCGTCCGGGATGTCGGCGAAGGCCTTCATCTCGTATATGCCCAGGTTGTTGACCAGGATGTCGACGCTGGGGAGGGCCTTGAGGATCGCCGCGGCGCCCTCGGCGGTGGCCGCGTCGGCCAGCACGCCCTCGACCTTGGCGCCGCCCGGGAGGGAGGCGCGGATGTCGGCGACGGCCGCGTCCAGCTTGTCCTGGGTGCGGCCGGTGACGAACACCTTGGCGCCCTCGGCGGTCAGGGCGCGGGCGATCTCCAGGCCGATCCCGGCCGTCGCGCCGGTCACCAGCGCGGTCTTGTCGTTCAGTTTCAGGTCCATCGCTGGGCTCCATTGTTTGACGGAGCCTCAGATGGGAGGGCTGCGCCGTCAAACTACGCCTTAGCCCGGAACAGGACTTGTGAATTGAACGCACAAGTCCACGCACACCCTAGGCGTTGAAATTCAGCTTCAGCCCCGGACGCGGCCAGCGGCACTTGTAGAGCTGGCCGGTGCCCGAGGCCGTGATCCACGCATCGCGCATGTCCTCGCCGCCGAAGCAGATGTTGGTCACGATCACGTCCGGGAAGGCGAAGTGCTCGGTCGAGCCGTCCGGGTCGAAGGCGGTGATCCCGCCGTTGATGATCGTCGCCACGCAGACCTTGCCGCCGGCCTCGACCGCCAGGCTGTCCAGCAACTGGTAGCCCGGCAGGTTGCAGACCACGTTGCCAGGCTGCAGGGGCAGGGGATCGGCCAGCACGCCGGGCGCGGCCACGTCGAACGACCACAGGCGGCCCAGCATGGTGTCGGCCATGTAGACCGTCTTCTCGTCGGGCGAGAGGCCCACGCCATTGGGCGAGACGAAGTGATCGCGCCAGCGGACGATCTTCGAGCCGTCCGGCAGGGCGTAGTACAGGGCGCCATACTTCTTGCCTTCGGGCGTCGAGCAGCCGTGGTCGGTGAACCAGAAGCCGCCCTGCTTGTCGAAGACCAGGTCGTTGGGACCCACGAGCGTCTTGCCGTCGCACGCGGTGTAGAGGGTGGTGATCGCGCCGGTCTTCAGGTCGACCCGCTGGATGTAACCGCCCGTGTGCTCCGGCGGGGTGGGGCCTGGAATGTTCAGCCCGTTGGCCTCGAAGAACTGGAAGCTGGCGCCGTTGTTGGTGACGTAGATCGCGCCGTCCGGGCCGATCGCCGCGCCGTTGGGACCGCCGCCGGTGTTCGCCACCGTCTCCTTGCGACCGTCGGGCCAGACCCGGGTCAGGCGCTGGCCCTGGATCTCGGTGAGGATCACCGAACCGTCGGCCATGGCGACCGGGCCCTCGGGGAATAGCAGACCGTCGGTGACCAGCTGGATGTCCATAGCGCATCTCCCTTGCCGCCTCTGAACGGGCGCTGGGGATGACTATAAACGCCCGTTTGAACCTCGCTAGGGCGCCGTTCGGGTAACCGTGTCGCGCGGGCCACAGCAACCGCCACGCGTGCGATAACGACGTTCGCGGGGCTTGTGGCGAGTCGTCGATCGTGGGATCAGCACGCCCTCATCCAAGCTCCAGGGAGCCGATCCGCCGCATGACCCTCGCCGCCGCCCAGACCAACGCACCGCCGAAGGCGGGTTGGCGCGCGCCGTCGAAGCCGTGCCGCCGATCCGTCGCCCGCCCCCTGCGCACCTACCGCTAGCCGCGGCCGTTCCGGCCGCCGCCGGAGCTCTTAGATGACCGTCCAGTCTCTCGCGAGTTCGACCCTTGTCGCCTCGCCTCTGCTGCGCCTGATCGCGCCGCCCTACGCCGAGGTGCTGGCCGCCCTGTGGCCCGCGCCGCACGCACCGTTCGTCACCGCGACGGCGGCGCGGCGACACCTGATCTGCCTGATGCTGGCGGCCGAGCCCTTGGGCGGGCCGCCGATCGACGTCACGCGCCTGATGGACCTGCCGATGCGCAAGGCCATCCGCCTGACTCTGGAGGGCGTCGCGCCCGATGGCCTGCGCCGGGCCCTCGAACACCTGGGCGAGATCGCCTGGGCGCCCGAGGACTATCGCGCCCTGGTCCATCTGCTGGCCGATCCCGCGCCGGCCAAGACCCTGCGCCACGCCGAGGCGATCACGCCCGACCTGGTTCGCGCCCTTACGGCGTTGCCGGCCGACGTGCGCGAGATCGGTGGCGTCGCCCTGCGCGTCACGCCCGCCCAGGCGACCCTGCTGGCCGAGGCCCACGCGGTGCTGGCCAAGCGCCTGTCGCCCGACCTGTTGGCCCAGCGGGTGGCGGCCTGGGGCCATGTTCCCACGCCCAAGGCGCTGTTCGCCCTGGTCGCCGACGACTTCCGCCGCGAACTGCCGCCGCCGCCCCATCCGGGCACCGAGCGCCTGCGCCCCCTGGAGACCGCCGCCGCCATTCGCGACGCGGCCCGACGCTACCGCAACTGCCTGGCCAACTATGTCGACCACGCCGTCGACCGGCAGAGCGCGATCTACGAGTGGCTGCCCGCGCCGGGCGCGGTGGTCGAGCTGACGCCCGACGCCTTCTTCGGCTGGCGGCTGGATCAGGCGCGGCTGGAGAACAACAGGTCGGTCGACGAGGTGACCCGCGAGGCCATCGTCGCCGAACTGCGCGGGATGGGCGTGCATGTCGGCCGCGGCGCCTGGCAGATCCGCCGGGCCCTGGAGCGCGCGGCCTCGCCGAAGTTCGAGCTGGAAACCGTGGATGCGGCGATCGCGGACTATTTCACCGATGACTGAGGCCTTGCGCGCGCCACGATTTCGCGGTGAGCGTGGGGCGAAGTACGGATAGGGGATTCTCGAGGATGCGCGCATCTGTGATGGCGGTGACGGCGGCGGGGCTGATGCTGACGGGCTGCGCGGACCTTCCCTCTGCGCCGTGGTCGAAGTCGGCGGCCATGCCGACGCGGCCCAGCTGTCCGGCGATGACGAACGAGGCTTGGGCCCCGATCGTCGACCGCGCGATCCACAAGACCTTCGATCGCGATCTCCAGAAGCGGTTCGGCGACACCGCGGTCCATAAGCGGATCGCCTGGGGCAAGGATGACAAGGGTAACACCGTGATCGCCGCCCAGCGGATCGGCCCGGCCAAGTACGCCATGCCCGCCCTCGATCAGGGCGGCGAGGTCGAGGTCGTGTTCCAGCCCTGCACGGGCAAGCTGCTGAAGACGCGCAAGCTGGCGAACCTGGAGAAGACGCCCAGGCTGATGTCGGAAGACAGCGCGCCGGCTCCCGAAAAGCCTTCACCGCCGCGAAAGCGGGGGTTCAAATGGCCCTGGAAGTCGTGACGGGCAGGCTCTAGCGCCGTTCCAGCACCCTGAAGACGAAGGCGTGATCGTCGCCCTCGCCGGCGGGGTGTTCCTCGCGGCGGACCTCGGTCCAGGCGCTCTCGTCGAAGTCGGGGAAGCGGACGTCGCCCTCGACCCGCGCGGCGACCTCGGTCAGGTACAGACGCTTGGCTTTCGGCAGGGCCAGCTCGAACAGGGCGTGGCCGCCGATCACGCAGACCTCCTCGGCCCCGTCGTCCGCCGCCTGCTCCTTGGCGATCTGGACAGCTTCCATCCAGGTCTCACAGGCGATCGCGCCTTCGGGCTCGAAGCTCTGATCCCGCGACAGAACGATATTGGTGCGGCCGGGCAGCGGCTTGCGGGGCAGGCTGTCCCAGGTCTTGCGGCCCATGATGATCGGCTTGAACAGCGTATTGGCCTTGAACAGGGCCAGGTCCGACTTCAGTCGCCAGGGCAGGTCGCCGTCCCGACCGATCACCCCGTTGGCGGCGCGGGCGACGACGATGGCGAGGTGGATCAAACCGAAACCTCGGCCTTGATGTGCGGGTGGGCCTGGTAGCCCTCCAGCGTGAAGTCCTCGTATTCGAAGCCGAACAGGTCGCGCTTGTCGGCGATCTTCATGGTCGGGAAATCGAACGGTTCACGCTTCAGCTGTTCGCGGGCCTGGTCGAGGTGGTTCAGATACAGGTGCGCGTCGCCGAAGGTGTGGACGAATTCGCCCGGCTGCAGGCCCACGACCTTGGCGACCATCAGCGTCAGCAGGGCGTAGGACGCGATGTTGAACGGCACGCCCAGGAAGACGTCGGCGCTGCGCTGGTAGAGCTGGCAGCTCAGCTTTCCGTCGGCGACGAAGAACTGGAACAGGCAGTGGCAGGGCGGCAGGGCCATGTCGTCGACATCGGCCGGGTTCCAGGCCGTGACGATGTGGCGGCGGCTGCTGGGATTGGTCTTCAGGTTCTCGACCAGGGCCGAGATCTGGTCGATCACGCGGCCGTCGGGCGTCGCCCACGAGCGCCACTGCTTGCCGTAGACAGGGCCGAGGTCGCCGTTCTCGTCGGCCCACTCGTCCCAGATGCGCACGCCGTTGTCCTTCAGATAGGCGATGTTGGTGTCGCCCTTCAGGAACCACAGCAGCTCGATGATGATCGAGCGCAGGTGCAGCTTCTTGGTCGTCAGGACGGGGAAGCCCTTGGCCAGATCGAAGCGGATCTGCCGGCCGAACACGCCGAGCGTGCCGGTGCCCGTGCGGTCACCGCGCTGGACGCCGTGCTCGAGGATGTCGGCGAGCAGGGCCAGGTACTGCCGCTCGGGATGGTCGGCGGCGGCTTTTGCGGGGGCGAGGACGGCTTCATGCATGGCGCACGAATTGTGGTCGCGAATCGCGGCGTTGAACACTGCGGCGTCTCGAGCCGTCCACAGGACCGCTAGCGTTTTCCATCAAATGCGTGTCATCCCGGCCGCAGTTAAGCGGAGACCCGGGATCCAGGGGCAACCGCGCGGCGCCGGCCCCTGGGTCCCGGATCGGCCCTAGGGCCGTCCAGGATGACACGATTTGGATTACTTGCTCGGCGCCAGGCCGGTATTCAGCACCCAGCCGACGTTGTCGTTTTCGTCGGCGACTTCCCACCACAGCTCCTGCTGCTTGCCGGTCGGATAGACGATGGCGCCGGCGGGGAGGGTGCGGATCAGCTTGCCGCCGGCCACCGGGGTGGCGCGCATGGCGATCGGGCGCTGGGCGGCGAAGGTCTTGGTCGGCGCGGCCGCGGCGGCCGGACCGGCTTCCGACAGCAGGCCCAGGTCGCCGATCATCTTGGAATAGGCGTTGATGAACGACAGGGTGACGATGCGGCCGATGTCGGTGTCCTCGTAGCCGCCGCCAACGGCGCCGCCCCAGCCGATGCCGCCGCCGGCGCCCCAGCCGATGTCGTTCTTCACCGCGTAGCCCTCGGCCACCGACGTGGTCTCTGTGGTGCGGACATTGGTCAGCGACAGGACGGTGTTGGCTTCCAGCTTCTTGGTCTTGATGCCGCCGACCAGGCCGCCGACGCGACCGCCGATGATGCCGCCGATGGCGCCGGCCACCGCGCCGCCGCCGACATTGCTGTTGCTGCCCTGGACCTCGGCGACCAGCACGTAGTCGGCCGCCTTGACCTGGCCCTGGCCGACGTTGCTGCCGCGCTGCAGGCCCAGATTGCCGCCGATGTTGCGTTCCTTCTCGGCCGCGCTGAGGCCGACGCCGCGATCGACCAGATTGAAGCAGCCCGACCGCTGGACGATGGCGCGCAGCACCTTCTGCGGCGAGGCCAGGTTGTACTGCGTCCAGCCGCGAGGATCATCGCCGTCGACGATCGACAGGGTGCCCAGCTTGCGCGAGCACCGCGGCACCTCGCCGGAGGCCTGGGTCTGCATCTGCTGGCCCTTGCTGGCCTTGGCCTGGGCGAAGGTGGTCGCCGGCGTCAGGGCGGTAAGCGCCAGGCCCATGGCCAGCGCGCTGCGAATAGCTTTCATACGTTGGTATTCCCCGAAATGGTCCCCGGACTTGCGGCCCCACCCTACAGGCGACGCCCGGTCGCGCCAAGATTGAGCCGCCCGTTAACCCGCGAACCCGCCTTCGTCGAGGAATTCGCGCTCGGCGTCGGTTGTCTTGCGACCAAGGCCGGCGTTGCGGTGCGGAAAACGGCCGAACCGGGCGATGATGTCGCGGTGGATCAGGGCGTACTTCATCGACTCCTCGTCGCCGGTGTCGGCCTGCAGGGCGGCGAACAGCTGGACGCTGAATTCCTGGTCGACCAGTGATTCCGAATGCTCGAACGGCAGGTAGAAGAACCGGCGCAGGTCCGCCTCGATGGACGGGTCCTGGTCGTGGCCGGCGGCGATGGCCTCGTGGGCGAACATCCGCGCCAGCGGGTCGGTGGCGAAGGCGTGCGGGGTGTCGCGGTACATGTTGCGCGGAAACTGATCCAGCAGGATCAGCAGGGCCAGCGCCCCCTCGGCCGTCTCCGCCCAGCCGTCGTAGCGGCGCATCGAGGCGCGATAGTGGGTCTGCTCGAACTTCAGGGCGATGGCGGAGTCGAAGGCCTGGTCCTTGGCGAACCACTTGCGGGGGCCGGCCTGGCGCCAGAAATGGACGACATCGTTGGGATGCGCGCGCATCGGGGGGCCTCCTCAGGCGCTATTCTTCCGTTCAAGCCCGGTTCATCCGGCGAGTCCGAGACTGCTATCAAGGGACAAGCCCGGGCCGCGCTTCAAGGCCCTCGGAGTAAGAAATGAAACGTCTGATCACGACTGCGATGGTGCTCTCGCTACTGGGCGGCGCCGCCGCCCAGGCCGGGGCCGCCGGCGCGGTGGTTGGCCAGCAGCAGGCGCAGCGCGACCAGCGTGGCGGCGACGGCCCCAGGGGAGACCGTGGCGGCGATCGCGGCGGCGCCGATCGGGGCGATCGTGAGGGGCGGCAAGGCGGCGACCGCAGCGGCGATCGCGGCGGTTGGAACCGTGGCGGCGGCGATCGTCCTCAGGCTCAGCCCCAGGGCCAGCCGCAGAACAATGGCGGCTGGGATCGCGGCGATCGCGGCGGCGACCGTGGCGGCCGGCCGGACTGGAACCGGGGCGGCGATCGTCCGCAACCCCAGCCTCAGACCCAGCCCCAACCTCAGACCCAGCCTCAACCGCAGAACAACCCCGCCAGCGGCTGGAATCGTAACGACAACCGCCCCGGCGGCTGGAACCGCGACGACAATCGCGGCCCCCGTGGCAATGATGGTCGTGGCAATGATGGTCGCGGCAACGACAACCGCCCCGATCGCGGCGGCTGGGATCGCGGCGATCGCGACCAGAACCGTCCCGGCGGCTGGGACCGCAACAACGGCCGTCCTGGCGGCTGGGACCGAGGCGACCGCAACGACAATCGCGGCGGTTGGGATCGCGGCGATCGTCGCCCGGGCCAGGGCCAGTTTCGTGACCGCGACCGTGGCCGTCCGCACTACGACCGCTACAGCTATCGCCCCAGCTTCCACGCGGCGCAGCGCTATCGCGTTCCGGCCTACCGCTATCCACGCGGCTGGTATGTCCGCAGCTGGTCGTTCGGCGACTACCTGCCCGGCGGCTGGTATGGCAGCTCGTACTATCTGGATTGGTGGCGCTACGACCTGCCGCAGCCGCCGATCGGCTGCGAGTGGGTCCGGGTCGGCGACAACGCCATCCTGGTCGATGTCTGGAGCGGCCAGGTCCTGAGCGTCTATTACGACCTGTTCTGGTGACGCTCGCGAGCGGTCGAGGCGGGGCGGAGGAGCGATCCTCCGCCCCGTTTCTTTGGCCCCGCCGCGCGACCGCCGGACACCCTTTTCCGGCGCCGGCATGGCGCGCGATCGCGCGAGCGACTAAAACGTGGCCGCGAAGGCCCTGGCATTTCGGCGTTCTGTCGGCTTCACCTTGACGAAACGGCAAAAAAACGCTCAAACGCCCGGCCTTTGTCGCTACGACGTTGCGTCGGGCGACCTTGATTGACCAGTCCTGGAGAAAAAACATGCGCGTCTACTACGACCGCGACGCCGACATCGCCCGCATCTTGGACAAGAAGATCGCGATCGTAGGCTATGGTTCGCAAGGTCATGCGCACGCTCTCAACCTTCGGGACTCGGGCATCAAGAACGTCGCCGTGGCGCTGCGCGCCGGTTCGCCGACCGCCAAGAAGGCCGAAGGCGAAGGCCTGAAGGTCATGACCGTCGCCGAGGCCGCCGCCTGGGCCGACCTGATCATGATCCTGGCTCCGGACGAGCATCAGGCCGCGATCTACAAGCACGACATCGCCCCCAACATCCGTGACGGCGCGGCCCTGCTGTTCGCCCACGGCCTGAACGTCCACTTTGGCCTGATCGAGCCGAAGGACACCATCGACGTCCTGATGGTCGCGCCGAAGGGCCCGGGTCACACCGTGCGCGGCGAGTACCAGAAGGGCGGCGGCGTGCCCTGCCTGATCGCGGTGCATCACAACGCCACCGGCAACGCCCACGACCTCGGCCTGGCCTACGCCTCGGCCATCGGCGGCGGCCGCTCGGGCATCATCGAGACAAACTTCCGCGAAGAGTGCGAAACCGACCTGTTCGGCGAGCAGGCCGTCCTGTGCGGCGGCACCGTCGAGCTGGTCCGCGCCGGCTTCGAAGTGCTGGTGGAAGCCGGCTACGCGCCCGAAATGGCCTATTTCGAGTGCCTGCACGAGCTGAAGCTGATCGTCGACCTCATGTACGAGGGCGGCATCGCCAACATGAACTACTCGATCTCGAACACCGCCGAGTACGGCGAGTACGTGACGGGTCCGCGCATCATCACGCCGGAAACCAAGGCCGAGATGAAGCGCGTGCTGGAAGACATCCAGTCGGGCAAGTTCGTCCGTGACTTCATGCTGGAAAACCAGGTCGGCCAGCCCTCGTTCAAGGCCACGCGCCGCCGTTCGGCCGAGCACCAGATCGAGGAAGTCGGCGGTCGCCTGCGCGACATGATGCCCTGGATCGCCAAGAACAAGCTGGTCGACCAGACCAAGAACTAAGGCCTCACGGCCATCGCGTTTTAGTACCGAGTAAATCCCACGAGACCCCGGTCGCTCCCAAGCGGCCGGGGTTTTCGTTTGCGTCTCACCCCAGCACGAACACCGGCCCCCAGGCGACCTGATAGCGGTGCTCGCCGGAGGACAGGTGCGGGCGCAGCTGCCAGGCGCCGGGAGCCAGCACGCTGGGCGGGCGGCCTTCGACATAGGTCGTGGTCAGCACCTCTCCGCCGGGTTCGGAGACCGAGAACTGCCGGATCGCCGGAGCGGCGTTCGACAGGGCGCGGGCGATCTCGTCGCTGGAGCCCACCCGGAGCGGGGCGGGGCCGGCCAGGCGGGCGGCGACCTCGGCATAGGCCCCGACCGCAATGACGCGCGGGCCCTGGCGCAGCACGCCGTAGCCGACATGGGTGAAGCCCGGCTGCAGCAGATTGGCGCGATGGCCGGGGCTGTCGCGCCACTGACCCATGATCTGGTCGGGCCGCACCGCGCCGGACGCGTTCAGGCGCATGGCGATGTTCTCGCCCGGCGCGCCGACCAGGTCGCGGGCCAGGAGGCCGACGCGGCTGGCGGCGGAATAGCCCTCTCGGGTCACGTGGTCGAACACGCCGGTGACGGCCATGTCGGCGGCGTGGGCGCGGGCGGCCAGCGACAGGCCCCGGTCCCAGGCCAGCGGCGACGGCCCCTCGCGACGCCGGAAGATGTTGTTGAGGTCCAGCAGGGTCTCTTCGAAGTCCGGGTCGAAGTCGCCGTCCGGCGGATCGCCCAGCAGGCCGCGCAGACGGCGCTCATAGGCGATCCAGGGCTGGGCGGGGGCGGCCCGGACGCGCGTCGGGACAGGCGTGGCGACGATGGCGAGGCCGGCGGCCAGCAAGGTTCTTCGCGCGATCAACTTCATTCCGTCGTCCAACAGACATTGACACCGTGGCCCCGGAGCCAGACGTAAAGACGCATGCGTCCTGTCCGTTCCCTATGGCTGGCCGGCCCCGAGGCCTGGCTCCCCGACACCGAAGCCCAGACCGCCCGGCAAAGGGCGCTCTGCCTGGAAGCCGGCCTCGAGCCCCTGACCCCGGCCGCCATGCCGCCGGGCCAGGGCGGGGACGAGCTGGAAGCCCGCCAGTTCTATGCCGCCCGCATGGCGCAATTGCGCCAGGCCGACGCGGGGGTCATCAACCTGACGCCGTTCCGAGGACCCTCGGCCGACACCGCCGCGGTGTTCGAGGCCGGGGTGCTGGCTGGCCTGGGCAAGCCGACCTTCGCCTATCTGAACGTGACTAGCGAGGTCCAGGCCGAATACGTCGCCCGCGTCGACGCCATCCTGGGCGCGACCCTGGACGAGACCGGCGTCTGGCGTGACGGTGACGGCTGCGTGATCGAGGACAACGGCCTGCCCGAGACCGTCATGCTGTGGGGCGAGGCTCGCCGCCTGTTCGTGATCGTCACCCCGGACCCGCTGCGCGACCTGACCGGCCTGGAGCTGTGCCTGCAGGCGCTGGCGCTGTACGCGGAGTAGGACGGGAGGGGTGGGAGGAACAATGGCTGGACATCGGATCTACACGACCAGTTTCGCCAGCGTGTACCCGCTCTACGTGGCCAAGGCCGAGCGCAAGGGGCGGACCCGGGCCGAGGTCGACCAGATCATCCTGTGGCTGACCGGCTACGGGCCCGAAGCGTTCGAGGATCAGCTGGCCCGGAAGACCGACTTCACGACCTTCTTCGCCGAGGCCCCCGCGCTGAACCCCGCGCGCGCCGAGATCAAGGGCCTGGTCTGCGGCGTCCGCGTGGAAGAGGTCGCCGAGCCGCTGATGCGCGAGATCCGCTACCTGGACAAGCTGATCGACGAGCTGGCCAAGGGCAAGGCGATGGAGAAGATCCTGCGGGGGTGAGGTCCGCTCTCGGAAGGCGCGTCGTCGGGGAGCAACGGCTGAACCTGGTCCAATCGACCGCGCGAGGCGCTCTGGACGGACATCGATGGCGGCGCGGGGTGGATACTCGAACGTCGATGGAGCATGCTCGCGAAGGGCTTCATCGACAGGGCGCGCCATGATCTGGATGTCATCGAAGCCGTTGGTCGTCAGTCTTGGCCTGTATGCCTTGTTCGCGCTCACGCCGATGGCGGCTCACGCGCAGGCGACCTCGCGGACGTGTTCGGGACAGGCCGGGGAGACGCCGGGTCCGGCCTGCCTCGTCGCGCACCAGGCGCTCGGCGCGCTGCCCCCAACGCCGCTCTACTGGAACATCTATGCCTTCACCGACGTCCAGACGGCCGAACGGGCGAAGCCGCCGCACGGCGCGATCGTACAGGCCTTCGGGAAGGTCTGGCTGTTCGATGTGGGCGCCAAGGGCGGGCAGATCGTCAGGGGCGATCACCTGGCCGACGTCGGGCCGCTGCCGATCGAAGCCACGCAGGGCGACTTCAGCGCCGAGTATCTGAAGTCGACCTTCGCGCCTGGCATGACCGCGCCGGTTCATGTGCATTCCGGCCCCGAGGCGTTCTACGCCATCAGCGGCGGGAGCTGCCTGGAAACGCCTGATGACGTTCAGGTCGCCCGAGGCGCGGGGCATTCGCTCATGGTCCGACGCGGCCCGCCCATGCTGCTGATGGCGATCGGCCACGAGCCCCGACAGGGGTTCGCCTTGATCCTCCACGCCGAAGGCAGCCCGCCCACCACCCTCACTTCGGCTTGGACGCCCAAGGGCCTGTGCCCGAGAGAGTAGCGACGGGTAAGGTCCGGCTTGGGTGGTGAACCGAAGTCGGCAGCACGCCGCTAACCGGACCTTGGCTCGGATGATCAAGCATCCATTGGGCGTGGAGCGGACGAGGACGCCTGCGCGGCATTATTGAGTTGAACGGGGATGATCATGCGTCTTAGCGCGGCAATGCCGAATCCGAAATAGACTGCTCAAACAATACTTCTCGATTATCATTGACCCTCAGAATGACACTCTCGAAGCTATCACCTTTATCATAGATATTGATATAGTATTTTACCGTGTATATAGCGTCTTGCGGCAGCAACCCAGCGTTCAGCATGGGCAGGCAGGTATTCAGGTTGGACACGCTGTAGATGCCCCTACTGGCGTAACAGTCCAGTGCGATCGTTTTGCCGTCAGTGGTAGTGAATCTTATTGGCCTTCGAGCCGACGGGTTAAACGAGCCGTCAAAGTGGCCTTGCACGGTGACAATCTCAACGTCCGCCGCTGGTTGCCAACGCGCTGCTTTCGTTGTGCGCTCGAGCCGCTGAATCGTCGTGTATACGGCAAGTCCGCCAATACAGACGACGGGCACCATAAGTATTACGTCACGGACTGTGGCACCGATGCTTCTGGGTCTTCCCGACCCGTAGTTGTCGCGGCCCATCAGTCCCTCCACCGGCCTGCGTGGCCCGACCCTGCGGCATGCCGCATATACCAGCTTGTGATCGGCCACAGCGACCTTTCTGCTACCGCCTTAAGGCCAGGAAGGCCTCAAAGCCTTGACGCGGTCTTTTCCCGCCTCGTGACGATGGCCGCGGCGATAGCGGTTGACGAGGCGATTCCAGCCTGTGGAGTGAAGTAGACTTCCGGGAAGCCGTTTAGCGGACATACCGAACTGCCGTGAAGGGTCGAAAGCCGTCGTTTGAGCCGCTAGCCATGGGTTATGGCCAATCTATGATGCCCTATGCGCCAGCTTTTCTCGTTCAAGCCAACGTCGATGATCGCCGCCTTGCTCCTGGCCGCTTGCGCCGTTCCCGCTCGGCATGATGCGGGGCCGCGTGAGACATGGGGCTTTGCAGCAGCAAGCGAAGCGTGGCCGGCCAAACTCATCTATGGGCTCGACAACACTGACGTGGTCTCTCTCGGCTTCACCTGCCATGCCGGGTCAGGCCGTGCTCAGATCGTTGTCTTCGTTTCGGAGGAGGAAGAGACCTGGCCGGAAAGACTGGAACTGCACAGCGGCAAAGCCCGGCAGACATTTGATCTTATCCCGCCGGTCCAAGCGGATCTTCCAGTGCTCAACGCGGATATTGATCCCGCTTCACCCCTGGCCGCCGCATTCGCTCAGACAGGCCAGCTAGAGAGCACGATGGGCGGCGTCAGGCGGAGCCTCGGGGCTGCTGACAATGGCGAGCGCCGCGCGGTATCGGACTTTTGGCGCAGTTGCGTCGGCGATCGTTCCTCAAAGCCAAACCGCTAACTGGGATACTGCCGGCGTCCTTGGGTTCGATCTGGACCCCGGCTTTCGCCGGGTGTTTTGGGCGAGCACGGGGATTGAGCGTGCTGAATGATCCGTGTTCGCGAGATCGCAGTCAGCGAAATCAATCGCTTATCGATTTTAGACGCCTCTGAATGATCCGCGTTCAAAACCGCCCCCATACTGATCGCTGTCCCCGTCGCAAGGGGAGGGCGCTTGGATCCGGCCCAAAGCGGCGGCGGGGACAGGCTGAGCGGGGCCGCGTGGTCTCGAAGCGGTCCGGACCGGGGTCTGTTCGTTGGATAGATCCGGGATCCCGGGAAGGACCGCAGAGAGGCGAGCGCGGAGCGACAGGGCGGTGATCGATCCAAAGCCGCCTATCGTGGATCGTCGGGACCGATACGGAAAAGCCGTTCGGTTCGGTCCGCGCCCGTCCGGGGGCTATGGGGTCCCGAGCTCAAAACGCTCACGCCCCCCCATCCTCACGGGCAAGAACAGCCTGGCGGAGCGGACGTCCGAGCCGAAACGCAAACAAACACTCACGGTCTCCGGGTTCGCCCGGCCGCTCCGTCGCCTCCCCACACCTTCAGCGGCTGCCCGCGTGAAGCGGGAAAGCCGTGACCTCACCACGCCAGCGCCGCTTCGCCCCGCAGGATCGCTTCGGCCTCGGCCGAATGTTTGCCGCCCTCGCGGTCGTGCAGGACCAAGGGCGGCAGCAGGACCAGCGGGGCCTTGCCGGTCTTGATCGCCCGGACGATCACCCGCTTGGCCGGGGCGTCGGCGAACGGCGCGACCGGGCGGATGCGGAACGAGCCGGCCTTGGGCGACAGCAGTTGGAGGATATCGGCCAGGCGGTCGGCGCGGTGGATCAGGGTGATCGTCCCGCCCTCGCGCACCGCCTTCAGGCAGAAGCCCGTCCAGGCCGTCAGGCCGCCATCGGCCATCCAGGCGCCGCTCTTGGCCGGGGCGGGGGCGCGCAGGGTCGCCGGGTCGTCGAAGAACGGGGGATTGGCCATCACCGCGTCGAAGCAAGGCAGGTCCAGGGCGCGGAAGCCGGCCTCGACATCGCCCTGGACGACGGCGACTCGCTCGGCCAGACCGTTCAGCGCCGCATTGTCGGCGGCGAGGGCGGCGGCGACGGAATCACGCTCCACGCCCTGGAAGATCGCGCCGGGCCGGCGAGTCGCCGCCGCCAGCAGGGCGCCGCCCACACCGCATCCGGGTTCGAGGACGCGCTGGCCGGGCAGGGCGTCGCAAGCGGCCGCCAGCAGCGCCGCGTCCATGCCGGCCCTGTATCCGTCGGGCTTCTGGCGCAGCCGCACCCGGCCGCCCAGAACCCGGTCCTCCGTCACCTGCTGATCGTCCAACGCTTTCAGGCCTTGTGCTCTCCTTGACCCTGACCTATCCCGCCACCATTGTCCCTCGCAACGGTTCGTGCGGGGAACGCCGCTAGGAGACGATGGTTTTGGACGCAGCGACAGCGACCCTCCCCCGGACGTCGGGCTCGGTGGATCGTCTCGTGCGCCTCGCCGAGGCCGACATGAAGGGCGTCAACGCCCTGATCACCGATCGCATGCAGAGCGACGTGCCGATCATCCCGGCCCTGGCCGAGCACCTGATCGCCGCCGGCGGCAAGCGCCTGCGGCCGCTGCTGACCGTGGCCGCCGCCCGCCTGGCGGCTTCGGATGGGGCCGGCTCGGAGAACGACCACTGCCTGAAGCTGGCCGCGGCCGTCGAGTTCATCCACACCGCCACCCTGCTGCACGACGACGTGGTGGACGGCAGCCAGCTGCGTCGCGGCAAGGTCGCCGCGCACCTGATCTGGGGCGCGGCCCAGAGCGTGCTGGTCGGCGACTTCCTGTTCGCCCGGGCCTTCGAGCTGATGGTCGAGACCAACTCGATGAAGGCGCTGGAGATCCTGGCCCGCGCCAGCCGTGTCATCGCCGAGGGCGAGGTGCTGCAGCTGATGCGCAGCCACGACCTGAACCTGTCGCAGGCCGTCTATCTGGAGATCATCCAGGCCAAGACCGCCGAGCTGTTCGCCGCCGCCTCCGAGGCTGGCGCGGTCTCGGCCGGGGTCGACGCGGCCAAGGCGCAGGCGCTGAAGGCCTACGGCCTGAACCTGGGCCTGGCCTTCCAGCTGGTCGACGACGCCCTGGACTACGGCGGCACGACCGAGGCCCTGGGCAAGAACGCCGGCGACGACTTCCGCGAAGGCAAGGCGACCCTGCCGCTGCTGCTGGCCATCGCCCGCTCCGGTCCCCGCGAGGCCGAATTCTGGGAACGCGCCATCGGCCGCCGCGAGCAGACCGAGGCCGATTTCCGTCGGGCCCGCGAGCTGATCGTCGGCACGGGCGCCCTGGACGCCACCCTGGACCTGGCCGCCGACTATGCCGACAAGGCCAAGGCGGCGCTGGCGATCTTCCCGGCCAACGACTGGCGCGGGGCTCTGGAAGACCTGGCCGACTTCGCCGTCAGCCGCAGGACCTGAGCGGGTGACGCGCGGCCTGCGGTGAATTCGGCGTAATCCGGGCCTGGCGATCTTCACAGCGGGGCCGGACGGAACCACGTACGGGGCGCTGGCCTTTTAAGGCCTTCGAGAGGGCGACGACGTGATCCGTTTCATTCTGAACGTTCTGTGGTTCATCTGCGGCGGCCTGGTCACCGGCCTGGGCTGGCTGCTGGCCGGCGTGCTGCTGGCCATCACCATCGTGGGCCTGCCCTATGCCGGCGCGGCCTTTCGCATCGCCGGCTTCGCCTTCTGGCCCTTCGGCAAGGAGATCGTTCATCGCGAGATCCTGGGCCGTTCCGACATCGGCACGGGACCGCTGGGGACCGTGCTGAACGTGATCTGGTTCATTCTGGCCGGCTGGTGGCTGGCCCTGGGCCACGTGATCGTCGCGGTCGCGGAAGCCATCTCGATCATCGGCATCCCATTCGCGATCAAGGACCTGCAACTGGCCTACATCGCCCTGGCCCCGATCGGCCGGGACGTGGTCCGGCGCTAGAAGCCGGTGAACAGGCGGTCCAGCGCGCGCCGGATGGCGTCTTCTTGCTGGGCCAAGCTGCCGGCGCGACGGCGTAGAATCGTGGCCGAGACGCTGAAAAGTTCGCTGACAACCAAGGTAAGCGGTTCGCCCGCGATCTCGACGCGGACTTCCAGGTCGCCCACCGCGCGTTCGGCGTCGTTAACCGCTGGCGCGACAACGACCTCCGAAAGGTCGAGAAGATGGTGCGAAGAGAGAACAACGAGGAACGGCGCGATCGAGCGTGTCTCTGGAGACGCGTTCGCATAGGCGTCGAACTGTCTCAAGTTACCACTTTCTGAAATGGTCCGAGATCAGTCCGCGCCGAGCAATCCGCGCATTGTGGTCCGCGATCGCCTCAGCGTTGTCCTCGGCCCAGCGGCGGGCGCGTTCTTCGGCTCCGGCCGGATCGACCTTCTGAAGATGCAGGCGAAGCTGAGTTTCGCTCATGCCGGCGACCGAGATCCCGAGCCGCTCGGCCTGGGCCAGCAGTTCCGGATCGATGTGCGGCGCGTTCATGGGGCGAGAGGCTAGCACGACGTGCTCCTGGCTCACAGCGGAGCGGCCAGTTTGGCGAGTGGCGGCGGGAAATCAACTATGAATTGATATGGAGTGCGGCGCGTCGCATCACGTGCGTCCAGGGCCCGCTCGTATCCGCCACAAACCCCTGCGCTTCCCAGAACGGCCCAGAGGCTTCCGAGGCCCCGGCGTTGACCGTGAGCAGCCGCACGCTATCGAAGCCCTCGTGGATCAGGGCCGAGGCGAGGGCGGTCGCCACGCCCCTCCGGCGCATGGCGGGGCGGACGTAGAAGCGGCGCAGACGGCGCGCGGGTTCGGAGGACGCGGGTTCGACGGTCATGCCGCCGACCCCCGCGAGCTCTCCAACCAGATACGCGGCGAGGAGGGCCTCGCCGTCGTCCTGGAAGCGTGCGCCCTTGGCCCAGCCGTCGGCCAGCAGGGCCATGTTGCGCACGCCTTCGCCGGAGGCCTCGGCGACCAAGTCGTCGAAGCCGTCCGGCAGCTCGTCGAAGATGCGGACGAGCTGGAGCAAGTCGGATCAGCCCGGCGAGACCATCTTTTCCGGACGGACGTACTGGTCGAACTCCTCGTTCGTCAGGTAGCCGCCGCCGACGGCTTCTTCGCGCAGCGTGGTGCCGTTCTTGTGGGCCGTCTTGGCGATCTTGGCGCAGATGTCGTAGCCCAAGCGGCCGTTCAGGGCCGTGACCAGCATCAGGCTGTTCTCGACGCCCTTCTTGATGTTGTCGATGCGCGGCTCGATGCCGACGACGCAGTTGTCGGTGAAGCTGACCGCCGCGTCGGCCAGCAGGCGGACCGACTGCAGGAAGTTGTAGGCCATCACCGGGTTGAAGACGTTCAGCTCGAAATGGCCCTGGCTGCCGGCGAAGGTCAGGGCGGCGTGGTTGCCGAACACCTGGACGCAGACCTGGGTGAGGGCCTCGCACTGGGTCGGGTTGACCTTGCCTGGCATGATCGACGAGCCCGGCTCGTTCTCCGGCAGGGACAGTTCGCCGAGGCCGGCGCGGGGGCCCGAACCCAGGAAGCGGATGTCGTTGGCGATCTTGAACAGGCTGGCGGCGACCGTGTTGATGGCGCCGTGCGAGAACACCATGGCGTCGTGGGCGGCCAGGGCCTCGAACTTGTTCGGGGCGGTCGTGAACGCGAGGCCGGTGATCGAAGCGATGGCCTCGGCCACGCCCTCGGCGAAGCCGATCGGGGCGTTCAGGCCGGTGCCGACGGCGGTGCCGCCCTGGGCCAACTGCATCAGCTTGGGCAGGGTGCTCTCGATGCGCTCGATGCCGTTGGCGACCTGCTGGGTATAGCCGCCGAACTCCTGGCCCAGGGTCAGCGGGGTGGCGTCCTGGGTGTGGGTGCGGCCGATCTTGATGATGTCTGCCCAGGCCTTGGTCTTGGCCTCCAGGGCGGCGTGCAGATGCTTCAGGGCCGGCAGCAGGTCATGGACGATCTGCTCGGCGCAGGCCACGTGCATGGCCGTCGGATAGGTGTCGTTCGACGACTGGCTCATATTGACGTGGTCGTTCGGGTGGACAGGCTTCTTGCTGCCCATCACCCCGCCCAGGATCTCGATCGCGCGGTTCGAGATCACCTCGTTGGCGTTCATGTTCGACTGGGTGCCCGAGCCCGTCTGCCAGACGACCAGCGGGAAGTGGTCGTTCAGCTTGCCTTCGATCACTTCGTTGGCGGCCTGGACGATGACGTCCTTCAGACCGGCGTCCAGCTTGCCCAGCTTGAAGTTGGTCTCGGCGGCCGCGCGCTTGACGATGCCCAGGGCCCGGACGACCGGCAGGGGCTGCTTCTCCCAGCCGATCTTGAAGTTGCCCAGGCTGCGCTGGGCTTGGGCGCCCCAGTAGCGGTCGGCGGCGACTTCGATGGGGCCGAAGGTGTCGGTCTCGGTGCGCGTGGCGGTCATGCGGCGGTCTCCGGAAAAACGGTCGAGCGCGGTCTAGACCTTGGGGACCGGCTTCGCAACGGCTCCAAGCGCAATGGCATGGTGCGGCGCAACGGCGTTGGCTATATCGAAAGCGACCCAGGAGACGCCCATGATCGTCACGACGACCAACGACCTGATCGGCTATCGCATTGTCGAGCACCTGGGGCTGGTGAGGGGCGTCACCGTCCGCTCGCGCAGCGTCATCGGCAATATCGGCGGCGCGGTGCAGTCGATCTTCGGCGGCAACATCACGATCTACACCAAGCTGGCCGAGACAGCGCGGCAGGAGGCCTACGACCTGCTGGTCGCCCATGCCCGCGAGGTCGGCGCCAACGCCATCCTGGCCATGCGCTACGACGCCAACGAGATCATGGATGGGATCACCGAGGTCCTGGCCTACGGTACGGCCGTGAAGGTCGAGGCCCTCTAGGTGGCGGCGTTCGTCGCCTTTCCGCGCTCGATCAACACCGGCAAGCGCAAGGTGTTGAAGGAGGATCTGCTGGGCGTCGCCCAGGATATCGGCTTCAAGGAAGCCAAGACGTATCTGGCGAGCGGCAACCTGCTGCTGTGGGGCGATCACGCGGGCGGTGAGGATCTGGAGCGCCGGCTGGAAGACGCCCTGGAGGCCCGCATGGGCTTGCGAACCGAGTTCATGGTCCGCGCATCGGAAGACCTGAGGCGGATCATCGACGGTAATCCGTTCGAGGCCGAGGCGCGGGACCATCCCAGCCACGTGATCGTCAATTTCCTGAAGGTCCCGCTGCCCGGCGGCGATGAGGAAATCCTGCGGACGGCGAACACCGGTCCGGAGCGCTTCGTCGTGGCGGCGCGCGAACTCTATGTCGATTTCCCGATCAGCATCGCCGACTCGCTGCTCGACCGGGATTGGAAGAAGACCAAGCGCAATCCGGTCGGCACGACGCGGAACTGGAACACCGTGCTGAAGCTCGCCGAGATGCTGGGCGCATGACCTTGTCGCTGGACGGCGCCGACTGGACCCATCACGGCAAGGTCCGGGCTCGCGAGGCCGACGGCGCGCTGACCCTGGTGGTCGACGGCCTGACCACCCAGGGCAAGTACTACAAGCCGCTGATCTACGAGTTCTTCCGCAAGTCCTGGCGCGGCGCGCGGCCGGCCTGGGGCGAGTTCAGCGTCGAGATCGGCATGGAATATGTCGGCGAACCGCCGTGGATGGACCTGGATAACCTGGCCAAGGCGCTGCTGGACGCCATCAAGGGCTATGCCTTCCACGACGACGCTCAGGTCGCCCGGCTGCTGGTCGAGCGACGGCCGGGCGAGCGCGAGCGGATCGTCATCCAGGTGCGGAAGCTGGACACGAACCTCATGCGCCGGACGCTCGAGGGCTGAGGCGATCCTGGCTCGTCAGCTCCAGGGCAGCAGGTAGCCCCAAAGGCCCAGCAGGACCGCCAGGAACACGAACAGCAGGGCGGTGAAGGTGAAGGCCACCTTGCGCCAGCCGCTCCAGCTGTCGACCCGCCGTCCGCCGCGCCAGACCATCGGCAGGGCGCCCAGGGTCAGGATGCTGAGCACCGCCGCGACCAGGGCGCAGGCCGAGCCGCTGAGCAGCCAGCCGCTGGGCCAGCCGAAGAAGACGTTGGTCTGGTCGCTGGCCTTGGCGGCGAACACGCCCATGCAGGCGGCCGAGATCAGCCAGAGCACCGACTGCATGGTCTGCATCTGGCTGGCGCGGGCCTGGACCGGGGTCTGGCGCGCCTCGCGGCGGTTGCGGACCATCGCGCCCAGGACCGTGGCGGCGCTGGCCAGGCCGGCGATCACCGCCGTCCAGATCAGCAGATTGGCCGAGCGGAAGAAGCCGATCCGCTCGTAGGTGGACCAACCGCGCGCGGCGTAGAAGCGCGAGGGGCGGTCGCCATTGGGATCGAAGACCAGGGTCAGCGGGCCGTCGATGGCCTTGAACACGCCCGGGTGGTCCGTGCCGTTGAACAGGGAGCCGACGCCGCCCTCGATGATGCTGAGGCGGCCGTCTGGCGTCGCCCGCACCGTCGCGCGGCCGATGATGCGGTTAGTGAAGCCCTCCAGTCCGCCATAGGCCCGGCGGGTGGTCAGATAGTCACCTTCGTAGGCGCGGGCCTGATCGTAGGTCAGCGCGCTGGCGGGCGGCACGGCGGGGGCGTCGGCGTAGAAGTGCTCGATGATCGTCGAGGGTAGGGTGGCGGGCAGGTTCGCGCCGCTATCGGTGTTGGCCGAGACGAAGATGCCCAGGCCAAGCTCCGGAACGATCACCAGGTTCGAGTGGAAATAGAGGGTGGCGCCGCCATGGCCGAAGCCGCGTCGACCGCCGGGCAGGGCGATGTCCATGAAGCCGGCGTTCCAGCCGGCCGCCTCGGGCGCGGGGCGATACATCGGCGTGCGGAAGGCCAGGGCCGTCTTCGGCGAGAAGATGGTCCGGCCGTTGAGGGTTCCGCCATTCAGCAACAGGGTCATGTAGCGAGCCATGTCGCCGGCGGTGCTGGAAGCCGAGGCGGCGGGCGCGATCTGGCCCATGAACTCTCGCGGGCGGGTCTTCCAGCCCATCGGCGTCCACGAGAAGCCGTCCGACAGCTCGGCCGCCAGGGCCTCGTTCATCGGCGCGGGCAGGCGGTCGTTCCACGGCCGGGCCTCGCGGAAGGTCGTGTGGGTCATGCCAGCGGGCAGGATGATCTCCTGGCTGATCAGCTCCTCGTAGGGCTTGCCGACCACGTTGGCGACCGCCGCGCCGGCCAGGGCCGCGCCATAGTTGGAATAGCTGGGCAGCAGGCCCGGCTCGCGCACCCGGCGCGGGCGTTCCTGGCGCAGATAGTCGTTGAGCGGACGCACGCGATTCGGATCGCGCTCGAACAGCTGGCCCAGCGCGCGGTCCTCGAACCCGGCCGTGTGGGTCATCAGGTCCTTCAGCCGAACCGGTGTCTTCTTGCCCTGGTCCTTCAACTGAAGCGGCTCGGGCAGGTAGAGGTTGACCGGACCGTCCAGGCGCATGCGACCAGCCTCGATCTCGTTCATCAGGGCGATCCAGGTGAACGTCTTGGAGATCGAGGCGACCCGGAACAGGGTCTTGTCGGGATCGACGGGGCGACGCTGGTCGAGGTTGGCGAAGCCGTAGCCCTTCTTCAGCACGACCTGGCCGTTCTGGACCACCGACAGGGTGACGCCGGCGATGTGGTCGCGACTCATCGCGCGGCGCACGACGCCGTCGACGAAGGCTTCCAGTTGCGGGCCAGGCAGGGGCGCGGCGGCCGCCAGGACGGGCGTGGGCGTCTGCGTGGGTGTGACGGCGGCCGGCGTCGGCGTCGCGGTCGGCGCGGGCGGCACGAGCGAGGCGGGCGTCGCCGCGGCGGAACGAGCCGCCGGCCCCACGCGGCGCGGACGCAAGCTGTTATAAGGGCGCGGCGCGGTGTTCAGGACCGGTTCGGCGGGCGCGGCGGGCGGCGGCGAAGCGTCCTGCGCCCGCGCCTCGGATCCCCCCCAGGAGCAAAGTGCGATGAAGGCCGCCGCGAAGGCGGCTGCGGACGAAACGCGCAACGTCAACGATGTCCCCTGGGTGAAGCGGAAAACTTCCAGGGTTTTGTGTAACGCGCTGGCGGCCAGGGTCAAACCCGATCACCGGTCAAGGGGCGCCAGACTTGCCGCGATTGAAGGCGTAGAGGGGCAATATCGGCCGCAGAGCGGCGCCTATCCACACCTGCGGCTCGGACGCTGGCTCGGCCCCCGTCTCCTTTTCCTTGCGCGCCACGCAGGCCTGGACGCCCGCCCCGAGGGTCGCGAAGTCGTGGGCGCCGGGAAGGGTGGAGAGGAAACAGTCGTCGAAATACGGGTACTTGTCGTCCTCGCCGCAGCCGAACGAGGCGCGATCGGCGCGAGCGGCGGTCAGGATCAGGCGGTCGCCTTTCTGCAGCGGCGGGATGAACACGCCCGAAAAGCAGGCGGAGATCACCACCACGCTGGGGCGCCCGGGGCAGGCGTCGTTCAGCATCGCGGCCAGCAGTTGGGGGCGAAGCATGGTCTCGCCGAGAACCGCGCCTTCGGGACTGCCGTGCGAGCTGATGTAGAACAGGCAGCCGGCCTTGGCCTTCTGGGCTCGGACCCGCAGGGCGTCATGGATGGCGCGGGCGTCCGCCCGGCCAGGCGAATCGGCGGGATAGCGTTCGGGGCGCACCGAGAACTGCTGGATCGCGGACTTGTCGAAGCCCAGCTCGACCAGCGCCCTGGAGACGTCGCGGCGGGCGTTGTCGAACGCCTCGGTCGTGCCGGCGGAATGGGCGTGGAAGTCGCCGGCCACCACCACGGCGGTCCAGTTCGAGAATGGTCCGGCCGCGCGCGCGGCCTGCGGCGGGGCGAAGAGCAGAGCCAGAAGTCCGATGACCACAGCCGCTCCGCGCATGACCGTTCCTACTTCTTGAAACTGGAAAAGGGAGTCGGGATCGCCGTGCCCGTCGACTTGGCCAGCAACCGCCCCTCGGCGTCGTGGAGTTCGCCTTCCATGAAGCAGACCGTGCGGCCCCATTTCACGACACGGCCAACGCCACGCAGCGCGCCGGGCATGGCCGGGCGCAGGAAGCTGGTCTTCATCTCCAGGGTGGGGACGACGTGGGTCATGCCCGAGGTGATCATGCCGGCCACCGACATGCACTCGTCCAGCATGGCGCAGACGTATCCGCCCTGGATTTGCCCCATCGGGTTGCAGAGCAGCTCGGCGCGCGCGGTGAAACCGACCTCGACCTCGCGGTCGGCCTGGCGCACGGCCAGCAGTTCGAAGCCCAGGGTTCGGGATCCGGTCGGTTGGTTCTTGGATGCGCGAAAGCGCGCGAGGATCGCCTCGTCGCTCAGGGTTTGAGGAGCGTCCGAGGCGATGTCGCTCATTTCTTCCGGAACTGGTCCAGGGAGACGATCTTGGGACCGTCGTCGCCCGCCGGGGCGGGGGTCTTGTCCTCGGGTTCGGCTTCCGGTTCCGGCTCGTCCTCGACGATCTCGGGCGGGGCGAACTGCAGGGCGAACTGGACCGACGGATCGTAGAAGCGAGTCAGGGCCGCGTAAGGCACCGACAGGCGCTTGGGCTGGCCGCCGAACTTCAGCGTGACCGAGAAGAAGGCGTCACCGGGCGCCAGGTCCCAGTACTGGTGCTGCAGGACGATGGTCATCTCGTCCGGATACTTGCCCAGCAGGTCCTGCGGGCCCGAGACGCCCGCCGCCTTGGTCTTGAAGGTGATGTACAGGTGGTGCGGCTCGGGCAGGCCGCCCGGAGCGGCGGCCTTCTTCAGGGCCGCCTTGACCACGCCGCGCAGGGCGTCCTGGGCCATGGCCTCGTATTGCATGAGGTCTTCGGGCGGTTGAGTCTGGGACATGCGCGGGGTCGGTACTTCGAACTGGAAACGAAGCCGCGAACGTAGCGCGTCGGAGGCTTCGCGCAAAGCGGGTGACTGCGGAATCCCACTGGTCGCAATCGATGTCATTCACAGCGCTGTGAGGAACGTGGAGGGATTCTGTTGGCAGGCTCCCCCAAGCCTTCTCAAAAGAGAGGAGGGAGCCTCGGCGACGTGGTGGAAAGTGGAGGGATTCTGTTGGCAGGCTCCCTCAAGCCTTCTCGAAAGAGAGGAGGGAGCCTCGGCGACGTGGTGGAAAGTGGAGGGATTCTGTTGGCAGGCTCCCTCCGGGCCCCGCCTAGGGATCTGAACCCCTAGGACTTAAGAGGCGAATTCACCTGCACCGCATTACGCGGCGACGGCGAACTCTTCAGCGAAGTTATCGTTCGCATTTAGAAAAATGACCCGAAACGGTGGATCAAGCCGAGGAAAAGCAGACACCTTTACACGTCTGTCGATGCTGATCGGCCCCATGCAGTCCCATGATAACTTGGGAGAGATTGGTGGAGCCGCCGGGAATCGCACCCGGGTCCAGTCCGCTTATTACGTGCGCGTTTATTCCCATAGTTCGGCCGAAGCCGGACAGTCACAATATAGGGGCTTCGACCTCGGTATGGAAGGCCGAACGCTGGACTGTCCCCAGGCTGAGGCGGCCGTCGGACAAAGTGCCGCTCACGACCGCGCCGTGATCCTCGAACAGCTTCAGGGTTTCGCCGACCAGCACGTAGACGCCGGTGAAGACGTCGGCGAAGTCGTCGCGGGTCTCGATGAAGCGGCCGTCGGCGCGCAGTTCCAGCGAGATGTGGCCGTCGGGCGAGGTCCAGACGCCGGCGACGGGGATGTGGGGAACGATGGCGGACATCATCATCGGGTGATGCTCCCTATCTGGAAGGCTTGGGTCTGGAAGGCTTGGGTCTGGGCGCCCGGGGCGGGCGAGGCGGAAGGGAGCGTGGCGGTCGCGGCGGTCAGCGCGGCCGTCCCGCCCAGCAGGGCGGCGACGAACCAACGCGGAGCCGTCACGCCGCGTCGGGGCGTGTAGCGTCTCATCACGAGCTCTGATTTTGGGAGTTGCCGCGTCGGGGAGCGGAACGAGGCCACTATGGGGCATCAACTCGTCCAGCCGGTAGACCGATGCTCCGACATGATTGCACGAAAATCCAGAAGCGAACGGCGTCGCGTGACGGAGGATCGTGCAAGGCTTACAAATAGCCTCGCTCCAGGAAGGGAAATTTCATGAGCACGCGCGAGGCGTTGGCTGCCCTGATTGAACGATTCGCGCCGGATGAAGGTCCGGTCGAGACCTGCTGCCCCAGGGTCAATCTGTACCGCGTGCACGCGCCGACCGAGCCCATGCACGCCGTGCACGACCCGTCCTTCTGCGTCCTGGCCCAAGGTCGCAAGCGCGTGCTGGTGGGCGAGGCCATCCATGAATACGACGACCTCAACTTCTTCCTGTCGTCGATCGACGTTCCGGTGGCCGGCCAGGTGATCGAGGCCTCGATGGAGAAGCCGTATCTGGCCTTCCGCATCGTACTGGACGCCAACCTGATCAGCGAGATGATGATGGAGTGCGGCCTGGCCACTCGGCTGGACGCGGCCGCGCCGCTGGTCGGCGGCATGTCGGCGGGCGCGATGACGCCGGAGCTGTTCGACGCCGCCTGTCGGATGCTGCGGTTGATGGACACGCCCGAGGACGCGCCCGTCCTGGCGCCGTTGATCGAGCGCGAGATCCTCTATCGCCTGCTGACCGGCCCGCAAGGGCCGCGCCTGGCCCAGATCGCCCGCCGCGACGGCCGGCTGCGCCAGGTCAATCGGGCCATCGGCTGGATCAAGCGCAACTTCGACCAGCCGTTCAGCATCGACGTCGTGGCCGAGGAAGCGCGGATGAGCGCCTCGGCCCTGCATCAGCACTTCAAGGCGGTGACCTCGCTGTCGCCGCTGCAGTACCAGAAGCAGATCCGCCTGCAGGAAGCGCGGCGGCTGATCCTGGTCCAGCGGCTGGACGCCGCCACGGCCGGCCATACGGTCGGCTATGACAGCGCCTCGCAGTTCAGCCGCGAATACGCCCGGCTGTTCGGCGCGCCGCCGCTTCGAGACGTGGCGCGCCTGCGCGAACAGCCGGAGCAGATGGCGGGGGCTTAATGGTCAGGGCAGGGCCGACCAGGGCACGGTGACCTTGTCGTCGCCCTGCCCCCAGAAGGTGACGGTCTGGGCGCTGGAGTCCACGGTGACCCTGTAGACGTAGCGCGCGCCGTTCTGGGTGTTGTTGGCCAGCACCTGATTGTTGGGACCGTAGGTGACGAGACCGTAAGCGACGCGGTTGTCGATGAAGCTGAAGGCCCAGGTCGTGTGGCCCTTGTACTGCACCACCGGGCAGGTCGGACTGGACTCCAGCGTGTTCGGCCCCTTCAGGCACGTGACCTTCAGGCCGCCGGGAATGGGCGGTGGCGCGTTGGCCGGAACCTGCGCCACTTGCGGCGCGGCGGTCGGCAGGCTGCTCCAGGCGACGTCGACCTTGGCGTTGGCCTGGCCCCAGACGCCGACGGTCTGCGACGCCGGATCGACGGTCATCTTGTAGACGTAGCGCGCGCCGTCGCGCGTGGTGTTCTTGATGAGGTTGGCCTGGCCGTCGTACGTGACGATCCCGTAGGACACCCGGTTGTCGATGAAGCTGAAGGCCCAGGTGTACAGGCCCTGATACTGGATGACGGGGCAGGTGGGGCTGGACTGCAGGCTGTCGGGGCCAACCATGCAGGTCACCTTCATGCCAGCGGGGGGCGGCGGCGCGCCCGTCGCTGGGATCTGGATGATGGTCGGCGTGGACTGCGCCCAGGATGCGACCGGCGCGACGACAGCGCATAGCGCGGATGCGCCGATCAGTGTGGTCTTCAACGCATGGGTGACTGCGATACGCGTTGTCATGGCGTCCCTCCCAGGATCGATGATGGAGGGACGATAACGGCGTTATCCGAATAAAGCTGTGAGTTGTATCACATTGCTATTCTAGTGATGGCGGTGGCTCGGGTTCGGAGTCCGGGCCCACCGGAACCGCCGGCGGCTGGGGTCGGTTCGATTCTCCGGCTTTCAGGACGCCGCCCGCGGCTATCAGGTCCTCATAGGCCCTCTGCTGACGCGAGAAGTCTGCACCCCTGGGCAGCACTGCGTCGAAGCGCGGGTCGCGGCCGACCGCTGCCCCGACCGCCGCCGCCAGGATCCGCGCGATCGAACCGACCTCGGCGTCGTCGCAGGCGCGGCGCAGATGGCGGGCCTGTCCCGGGACCAGCAGGGTGACGTCCCACGAGACGCCGTCGACGCACAGGGCGGACACCGCACCGCCGCCATAGTCGACGATCACCGCGCGCGGCTGGCTCCAGGCGGGATCGGCGGACACGGTCCTCAGCGGCGCGATCTGGGCGTCGGCGAGTTCGGCGTCGATGTCGACGCGGCGGCCGATCTCGGGGGTGCAGCAGCCCAGGCCCGCCCGGGCCTGGACGAAGGCCCGACCGTCGCGACGCAGGGTGACGCGGATGACGGCCTGGCGCACGCCCCGCGCCGGGCGGGCCCAGACCTCGAGGATGACCTCGCCGCGCTTGACGATCTGGCTCTGAAGCGGCTGCAAGCCCCAGAGCCGATAGAGCAGGGGCTCGACGCCGTTGTCGATCGGAATGGGGCGCTCGTCGCGGCCGAGGCGACGATTGTACAGCGGCTCGACCTCGGGCGGCGGGCGGGGAACGTCCGGTGACCACCAGGTCGCCGGGTCGGGGAGCGGCGCGGGCGGCGGGGCCTGCTGGACGGCGAGGGTCAGCCCCGCGATCAGTCCTGCCCAGCCGCCGCTCATGCGCTACATCCCTTCGACGCCCCGCTCGATGGAAAGGACCCCCGTGCGGGAAAGTTCCACCAGGCCCAGCGGGCGCATCAGGTCCAGGAACTTGTCGATCTTGGACGGCGCGCCCGAGATCTCGAACACGAAGCTCTCCAGCGTGGTGTCGACCGGCTTGGCGCGGAAGATGTCGGCGACGCGCAGGGCCTCGACGCGATCGGCGCCCGAGCCACGCACCTTGACCAGGGCCAGTTCACGCTCGACGCCGTTGGGGTCGCGGGTCACGTCATGCACGCGGCGGACGTTCACGACCTTGTTCAGCTGGGCTTCGATCTGGTCCAGCACCTGACGGGTGCCGCGCGTCACCACGGTGATGCGGCTGGTGTGGGCCTTGCGGTCGGTCTCGGCGACCGTGAGGCTCTCGATGTTGTAGCCGCGCGCGGCGAACAGGCCGACCACGCGGTGCAGGACGCCCGGCTCGTTGTCGACGAGCAGGGCGAAGGTGGCGGTCTGCTCGGCCTGACCCGTGGGGCTAAGGTCGTAGGCCGAGGCGGGAGCGGGTTGGACGTTGGCGGTCATGGATCGCTTCTATGCCAAAGGGATGCCGAAGGGCGAGAGGGCTTAGACCAGCCCTGCGCCGTCCTCGCCGATGACATTACCGATGTCCTCGACCTCGCCCATGATCATCTCGTTGTGAGCCTTGCCCGACGGGATCATCGGCAGGCAGTTCTCGTGCTTCTCGACGCGGCAGTCGAAGATCACCGGCTTGTCGCTGTTGATCATCTCCAGGATCTTGCCGTCCAGCTCGGCTGGATCATCGCAACGGATGCCGTGGGCGCCGTAGGCCTCGGCCAGCTTCACGAAGTCGGGCAGGCTGTCCGAATACGAGTGGCTGTAACGCTCGCCGTGCAGCAGCTGCTGCCACTGGCGGACCATGCCCATCCACTCGTTGTTCAGGATGAAGATCTTGACCGGCAAATCGAACTGGATCGCGGTCGACAGCTCCTGGATGCACATCTGGATCGAGGCTTCGCCGGCGATGTCGACGACCAGGCTCTTGGGGTGGGCCAGCTGCACGCCCAACGCGGCGGGCAGGCCGTAGCCCATGGTGCCCAGGCCGCCCGAGGTCATCCAGCGGTTCGGCTCCTCGAAGCGGAAGAACTGCGCGGCCCACATCTGGTGCTGGCCGACTTCCGTGGTGATGTAGACGTCCTTGTCCTTGGTCAGCTCGTACAGGCGCTCGATGGCGTACTGCGGCTTGATGACGGTGTCGGAGCGCCGGTAGTTCAGGCACTGGCGGGCGCGCCACTGGTCGATCTGGGCCCACCAGTCGCTCAGGGCGGCCTTGTTGGGCTGGTGGCCGCCGGCCTTCCAGGCGGCGATCAAATCTTCCAGAACCGAGCCGGCGTCGCCGACGATCGGCAGGTCGACGCGGACGTTCTTGTTGATCGACGAGGCGTCGATATCGATGTGGATCTTCTTGCTGCTCGGCGAGAAGGCGTCCAGGCGGCCGGTGACGCGATCGTCGAAGCGGGCCCCGACGCAGATCATCACGTCGCAGTCATGCATGGCGTTGTTGGCCTCGAACGTGCCGTGCATGCCCAGCATGCCCAGCCACGCCGGATCGGCCGCGGGGAAGGCGCCCAGGCCCATCAGGGTCGAGGTGACCGGCGCGCCGGTCAGGGCCGCGAACTCGCGCAGCGCCTGGCTGGCCTTGGGGCCGGCGTTGATGACGCCGCCGCCGGTGTAGAAGATCGGGCGGCGGGCGCCGGCGATCATTCGGGCGGCCTCGGCGATGCGATTGGCGTCGCCCTTGGTCTTCGGCGCATAGGCGTGGCTGGAGGCGACCTCGGTCGGGCCATAGTATTCGCCCTTGGCGAACTGGACGTCCTTGGGGATGTCGATCAGCACCGGACCCGGACGGCCGGTGGTGGCGATCTTGAAGGCCTCGTGGATGATCTGGGGCAGGTCGCGGACGTCTTTGACCAGGTAGTTGTGCTTGGTGCACGAGCGGGTCATGCCGACCGTGTCGGCTTCCTGGAAGGCGTCGGTGCCGATCAGGTGGGTGGGGACCTGGCCGGTGATGACGACCATCGGGATGGAGTCCATCAGGGCGTCCATGATGCCGGTGATAGCGTTGGTCGCGCCGGGGCCTGAGGTGACCAGGACGACGCCCGGCTTGCCCGAGCTGCGGGCATAGCCCTCGGCGGCGTGGGTCGCGCCCTGCTCGTGACGAACCAGGATGTGCTGCAGGCGCGGCTCGTGGAACAGGGCGTCATAGATCGGCAGGACCGCGCCGCCCGGATAGCCGAACAGGACCTCGACGCCCTGGTCCACGAGGCCGCGAACCACGATCTCGGCGCCGGTCATGGCGCGATCTGCGGTGTCGGCGGGAGCCTTGCTCTCGATGGTCTGGTGGGCGGTCATGGGACGGATCCGATGGGAAAGGGCGGGAAGCGGGAAAGGTGAAGCTGGAAAAGAAAAAAGGTCCCGAAGGACCTTTGCGCGCGCGACCGAGCTACGACGTGACTTCTAGGTCACCCCGCGAACGGCCGCTCCATAAGTACGATCATGGTTTTGCGCACGAGTCTTGCTCCAAAGCTACGGAAAGGGTGATGGCATGCGTCCGGCGGAGCGTCAAGGCGCTGTTTGTCGCAAGGTTGTGCCTTTTCGGGGCGGTGTGACCTTACCGGACTTTCACGTGACAGGGGCAGGTTTTCCCCGTCACGGTCGCGCTCTCGCAAGGCAGGAGTGGCTTGATGCTCGGACGACGCGATTTTCTGGCCGGCGCGGCCGCGCTTTCCGTTGCCGGGACGGCGTCCGCCAAGGTGTTGTCGGGTAGCGCGGCGGACCGAGCGGTCGATGATTTTCTCAAGACCCACGCCTTCCAAGGCGTGGTGCTGATCGGTCGGGCGGGCAAGTCTGTCTACTCGCGCACCGTCGGCTTCGCCGACATCGAGGCCCAGCGGCCGGCCAGCCTGGACACACCGTATCTGATCGCCTCGATCTCCAAGTGGCTGACCTCGATCGCCCTGCTGCGCCTAGCCGAGGCCGGCAAGCTGGACCTGGATGCGCCCATCCTCCGCTGGCTGCCCGACTATCGCCCCGACACCGGCGCCAAGGTCACTCTGCGCCAGCTGATGAGCAATATCAGCGGCGTCCCCAATGGCTTCACGCCCTGGACCAAGGCCAATCCGGATCCCGACCTCTTCAAGAAGACCTTCACGACCGCGCAGGCCGTGAAGCTGTGGTGCTCTGGCGACCTGATCTTCGAGCCGGGGACGAAATTCGACTACCAGACGACGACCTGGATCATCGTCACCGCGATCATCGAGGCCGTCACCGGCAAGACCTACGCCCAGGCGATGGCCGAGCTGGTGCTGACGCCGCTGGGCCTGTCGCGCACCTGGCCCTCGGACCCGCCGGACATCGCCGTCTCGTACCTGACGATCGAACCGCCGACGCGCAAGCCGATGGAGCGTTTCCCGTTCATGGCCGCCAGCGGCGGCTTCGTCAGCACCGCGGGTGACCTGCTGAAGGCCGCGCACGCGGTCTTCGACAAGGGTTTCCTGCCGCCTGGGCGCGAGCGCGAGTTGCTGACCGTCAACTGGCCCGATCAGAATTACGCCCTGGGCGGGCGGATAAAGACGCTGTTCACCGACGGCATGCCGCGCGCCTTCGCCTGGGAGACCGGCAATGCGGCCGGCTATCGCTCGGTGCTGGGCCACAGGTTCGACGACCAGACCACCGTCGTGCTGCTCAACAATACCAGTATCAGCCAGAAGGCGATGGACGCGCTGGCCTACGCCCTGTTCGCGACCATCCCGCCGTGGGTGGTCTCGGGCTGAGGGTCAGGCCTCGAGGGTCTTGGCCAGCAGCTCCAGCGCGGCCGCCGCGAACGCCCGCATGTTGGCGGGACGCTCGGCCGAGCCGGTCTCCAGCGTGTCGCTGACCGAAACCTCCTCGCCGACCACGGCCATGCAGCAATGGCCCGGGGCGTCGCCATAACGGTTGCCGTCCGGACCCGCCGCGCCGGTTTCCGACAGACCCCAGGTCGCCTTCAGGTTCTTGCGGGCCACACGGGCCAGCATCACCGCATAGGGCTCGCTGGCCGAACGCAGGCCATCCATGGCCTTCTGCGGGATATCCATCAGGGTCAGGCGCGCCCGGGCCGTGTAGACGACCGCGCCCCCCAAATAGAACTTGGACGCCCCCGGCACGGCCAGCAGGGCCGCCGAGATCAGGCCGCCGGCCGAGGACTCGGCGATGGCCACGGTCTCACCCCGAGCGATCAGGCGTTCGGCGACGCGTTCGGCGAGGGCGTTGAGATCGGGCATCGGGTTTCCTTCGGCTGTCGAACTTCTCCATAGGGGCAAGTCGCGGGTCTGCAAACACAGGCTATCGCCAAGATTGAGCGGTTGTGCTCACCATGGCCAAGCTCAACCTGGAGATCGTCTTGCTCGTCCAAGCCGCCCCGCCCCCCGCCGCGACTGCGCCCGCCACGCCCCAGCCTCCGCAACTGCAACGGCTGGCGCCGGTCACGCAGAAGGCCAGGGCGCTGACGCTGGCCAAGGGTGGCCGGACCGAGAACGCGGTCGTGCGCTACCAAATCTTCCTGCGCACCATCGCCAAGCCGGGCGCGGTACCGGCGACGCCCGAGGGAGTGACGGTGTCGGCCATCCCCTGCGCCTGGATCGTGGAGTCCTATCTGCAGCGCGACCTCTGTTTCTATTCGATCACTGGCCTGCTGGGTTGTGAGGAGGGCGCCACCAAGCCGTTGCAAGCCGTCGAGAACGGTCAGGCCGACCTGCCGGCCGGCACGACCTGCGAGGTCTTCGCCAAGCCGGTGACGGCGGCCGAAGATCGGGTGATCGCGACCCTGGACCGCCTCAAGGACCAGATGTTCGACGAGGATTACCAGTTGGCGGTCAAGCCGCGACTGATCCGCGGCGGGACGACCGTCACGGAGCGCTGACGGCGCCTCCGGGCAGCCTGGTCCAATCCGGGGTCTGGTTGCGAAACCAGGTCAGCTGACGCTTGGCGTAGCGGCGGGTCTCCTGCCGGGCCGCGTCCAGGGCCTGGTCCAGCGTGGTTTCGCCGCGCAGATGGGCGGCGAGTTCGCGATAGCCGACCGCCTTGAGCACGGGGAGGGCCGGATCCAGGCCTCGCGCTTCCATGGCCCGCACCTCGTCCAGTGCGCCTTGCTCGACCATCACCGCCAGGCGGGCGTCGCAACGGGCGTAGAGCTCGGCGCGCGGCGGATCCAGGACGACGCCCGTCCAGCTGCCCGGCGCCAGGGCCGGCCTAGTGTCGGTCTGCCAAGCGGTCAGCGACTTGCCGGTCGCGATGGCTACGGCGTGGGCGCGCACCAGGCGCTGGCGGTCGCCGGTTTCGATGCGAGCCTCGGCCTCGGGATCCAGGGGCTTCAGGATTTCGCGGAACGCTTCCTCGCCGCGCGCGGCATACAGCAGGCCCGAAATCTCCCGCTGGGTCTCGGGCACCGGCGGCACGTCGGCCAGACCATGGGTCAGGGCCCGGAAATAGAGGCCGGTGCCGCCGACGATGATCGCCGGATTGCCGCGCGACTTGATCTCGGCCAGGACCTTGGTCGCCGCTTCGAGCCAGCGACCGACCGACCAGCCGATGGCCGCGTCGACCACCTCGAACAGATGATGCGGGGCGCGGGTGGTCTCTTCCAGCGACGGCCCAGCGGTCAGGACCCTCAGGCCTGCATAGATCTGCATGGAGTCGGCGTTGACGATCTCGCCGCCGGTCCGTTCGGCCAAATCCAGCGCATGGGCGGACTTGCCGCTTGCGGTCGGGCCCGCGATCAGCCAGATGCGGGGCGCGATGTCCGAACTCTCCACCATTCCGACCGTCCTCACCATCGTTGGGGCGAACCCCGACGCCTACGCACAAGCCGTTTCGCGCGTCGAAGCCAGGCTGTCCAGCCGCCGCGAGGATCTGGGGCCATTGGCCGCCGACGTCTTCGTCGAGGGTGGCGACCTGGAAGGCCTGAAGGCCGACCTCGAGGACCTGTCGGTCGACTTCGCCATTCAGCCCATCGAGAACCGCCGCAAGCGCCTGCTGATCGCCGACATGGACTCGACGATCATCAATGTCGAATGCCTGGATGAGCTGGCCGATTTCGCCGGGGTCAAAGAACAGGTCTCCGAGATCACCGAGCGCGCGATGCGCGGCGAGCTGGCCTTCGAGGGCGCCCTGCGCGAGCGGGTCGGCATGCTGAAGGGCCTCGGCGTCGAGGCGCTGCAAGCCTGCTACGAGCAACGGGTCCGGCTGAACCCGGGCGCCGAGATCCTGGTCCGCACCATGGCCAAGCACGGCGCGCGTTGCGCCCTGGTCTCGGGGGGCTTCACCTTCTTCACCAGCCGGGTGGCGGAGGCCGCGGGCTTTCACCTGAACCGCGCCAACACCCTGATCGAGTTGGACGGCGCCCTGACGGGCCAGGTCGGTGACCCGATCCTGGGCAAGGAAGCCAAGCTGGCCGCTTTGAATGAGGAAACCGCCGCGCTGGGTCTGACGCCGGTCGACGCCCTGGCCGTGGGCGACGGGGCCAACGACTTGGCGATGATCGAGGCCGCCGGCCTGGGCGTGGCCTATCGCGCCAAGCCGATCGTGGCGGCCCAGGCCGACGCCAAGGTCGACCACACCGACCTGACGACCCTGCTGTACTTCCAGGGCTACAAGACCGAGGACTTCCACAAGTGAGTTTCCCCCGCCGCGTCGACGCGGTCGTCTTCGACATGGACGGCCTGCTGCTGGACACCGAGATCGTCTATCGCGCGGCGATGATCGAGGCGGGCGACGTCTTCGGCGTCCAGTTCACCGGCGAGACCTACGCCTCGATGGTGGGCAAGACGACGCCGGAGTGCGGGATCATGCTGCGCGACCTGTACGGCGAGACCTTCCCGGTCCAGTCCTATTTCGAGCGGGTCTGGTCCGACGTCGAGGACCTGCTGGCGGCCGAGACCAAGCTGAAGTCCGGGGTGATCGAAATCCTCGACTATCTGGACGACCTGGGCCTGCCCCGCGGCATCGCGACCTCGAACGGCATGGTCGCGGTCGAGAAGTACCTGGGCCGCTTCGACCTGCTGCGTCGCTTCAACGCGGTGGTGGCCCACCAGGACGTGACCAAGCACAAGCCGAACCCGGATCCCTATCTGCTGGCGGCCCAGCGCATCGGCGTCGACCCGGCCCATTGCCTGGCGCTGGAGGACAGCCACCCTGGCGTTCGCGCCGCGCACGCGGCCGGCATGATGACGGTGATGGTCCCCGACATCCTCGATCCCAACGAGGAGATGCACGACAAGTGCATTCACATCGCCGACAGCCTGCACCACGTCATGGACCTGCTTAAAGCGTCGGTCTGATCGTGGGACGGCGCCCCCTAAGGGGTGTCCCAGGCTTGTAAATGCCGCTGGTCGCGCGGATATGAGGGCCCCTTGAAGACGAGGCCCGACTGACGTGACCGGCGCAACTCCCGCTACCCCCGACGACGCCCGCGCGGCGCTGGACCGCATCGCCGATCCGGCCAGCGGGCAGGGGTTGGTCGCCGCCGGCCTGGTGCAAGGGTTGGTGGTCCGCGAGGGCCGCGCCGGCTTCATGCTGGAGGTCCCGGCCAGCCGGGTGGCCTCGTACGCCTCGGTCCGCGAGGCCGCCGAGAAGGCCCTGGCGGCGCTGCCGGGGATCCAGACCGCCCAGGTCGTGCTGACCGCCCAGGCTGCCGAGGGCGCGACCCGGGTGCGCAAGGGCGCCAAGGTCACCGAGGATCCGCAGGCCCGAATGGTCCCGCCGCCCGAGGCCGAGAAGCCCGCCCATGTCCGCCACGTGATCGCCGTGGCCTCGGGTAAGGGCGGGGTGGGCAAGTCCACCATCTCGACCAACCTGGCGGTCGCCTTCGCCAAGATGGGCCTGCGCGTGGGCCTGCTGGACGCCGACATCTACGGCCCCTCGGCCCCCAAGATGATGGGCGTCGACGGCGATCCGCTGTTCGAGAACGAGAAGCTGCAGCCGCTGCTGGCCCATGGCGTCAAGGTGATGTCGATCGGCTTCATCGTCGACGAGGGCCGGGCGATGATCTGGCGCGGCCCGATGGCCTCGTCGGCCGTGCGCCAGCTGATCCACGACGTGGCCTGGGGTTCGGAGAATGCGCCGCTGGACGTGCTGGTCGTCGACCTGCCGCCGGGCACCGGCGACATCCAGCTGACCCTGGTCCAGAAGCTGCGCATCGACGGGGCGGTGCTGGTCACCACGCCCCAGGAGATCGCCCTGATCGACGCCCGCCGCGCCGCGGCGATGTTCGAGAAGACCGCCACCCCGATCCTGGGCCTGATCGAGAACATGGCCTTCTTCGCAGATCCCTCGACCGGCGCGCCGATCCCGATCTTCGGCGAGGGCGGCGGCGTCGCCGAGGCCGAGCGGCTGAAGGTTCCGCTGCTGGGCCGCGTGCCGATCGAGATCGCCGTCCGCCTGGGCGGCGACCAGGGCGTCCCGGTGGTGATCTCCGAGCCGAAGGGGCAGGCGGCTCAGGTGTTCGGCGAGGCGGCAGGCTTGCTCTGGAAGACGATCGAGCCCTGACAGCAAAAAGCCCGCCCGGATCGCTCCGGGCGGGCTTGTCGTTTCAGCGGTGCGCCAGCCCTAGAAGCTGAAACGCGCGCCGGTCGACAGCACGACGGCCGAGCCGGTCACGTCGCCATTCAGGCGAACGACCGAGCTGGTCGCGGTGGTGTCGGTGCGGTTGATCTTGCTGTCGTCGAAGCTGATGTAGTTGATCGCCGCGTCCAGCTTGATGTTGTCCGTCGCGGCCCAGGTGGCGCCGGCGGCGTACATCATGCGGTCGCCGTCCGGCACGCGGGCGGTGCGGCCGACGTCCGGGGTCGGGGTCGGGTCGTACTGGACGCCGGCGCGCAGGGTCAGGCGCGGCGAGGCCTGGTAGTCGACGCCGGCGGCGTAGGTCGTCACGTCCTTGTAGTTCTGGGGGCTGGTCGACGAACCGCCCGGGAAGGTGACGCGGATGGCGTCGAACTCGCCCCAGCCCACGCGGCTGGCGGAGGCGTTCAGGGTCCACTGATCGTTCACCGCCCAGCGGAGGCCGAGGTTGGCGATCCAGGGCAGGGTGATCTTGGCCTGGCCGTCGGTCGAGAAGTTGTTGGCGGCCGGGATCGGGGCCAGCAGGCCGGCGACCGTCACGGTGCCATCCAGCTTCTGGTCGATCTTGCTGCGGTAGCTGGCGCCGATCGTCAGGCTCTTGGACGGGTGGATCTGCGCGCCGACGGTGTAGCCATAGGCCCAGCCGTCGCCCTTCAGCGACTGCGAACCATCGGCCTGCAGCGGCGAGATGTTCGGCAGGGCGTTGGTCAGCTCGGCGTCGGCGTAGAGGGCGGTGACGCCCACGCCCAGGTCGATCATGTCGTTGACGCGATAGGCGATGACGCCGTCGACATTGATCGTGCGCAGGTGCGACTTGAGCGCGTCGTAACGCGTCCAGCTGTCGGCGTTGTATTCGGTGGTGAAGTTGTAGGGCGCGGCGACGGACAGGCCCAGCGACAGCTTGTCATTGACCTTGAACGCCACGCCGCCGTTGGGAACGACGCCGTCGTTGATCGGGTCGAAGGCGGTGTTGGCGCCGCCCACGGGCGTGGTCAGGCCGGTCGGCGGGACCGGACGGGTGATCGTCGAGCCGCTGTTGGTGACCTTGGAATCGACCTGGATCAGGTTCAGGCCGAAAGCGGCCTCGCTGCGCTCGATGCCGGCGATCGAGGCAGGGTTCCACCACAGGCTGCCGACACCCTTGTCGGCGACTTCGCCCGAATAGGCGCGGCCGGTGCCGCGCACCGATTGTTCCTGCAGATAGAAGGCCGAAGCGGAGGCCTGGGAAGCGGCGGCGAGCGCCAGCAGAGCGACGCCGGCGGCGAGGCTGGTACGCGAGAGAGACATGGGACTACGACCTTCTTGGGGAGGAAGAGGCTGGTCGAACACCTGTTGGGTGATCAAGGAGCGCCGCCTTTAACGCATCTGCTCAAATAGCGTTGCTATAAATTGATAGAGCGGTGAATTTTGTCAGTTTTGTTAAAGAAACGGGGGCTCGAGGCCCCCGTATCAATCGTCGTTATGTCAAATGTGGCGAGAATGCAGGTATTCGAGCAATCACGTTCCTTCCGTAACGTCAGCCTCCCGCCATCTTCCGGAAGAACTTCTGTCCCTGTTCCCCACCGTTGAAGTAGGCCTTCTGGCCATCCTCGGCAGTGATCTTGTCCCAGTTGTCACGGACCTCTTCGGCCGAGAGGCCGCCTTCGCCGAGGTAGACGCCTTCGGTCTCGTAGATCCGCGACAGAGCGAAGGCCCCGGCGCCGGCGGTCAGGATCGCGCCGGTGGGGGCCTCTTCCGAGCACAGATAGACGACGCCCGGGGTGACGTATTCGGGGGCCAGCTTGGCCAGCACCTCCGGCGGCATCAGGCCCTCGGTCATGCGGGTGGCCGCGACCGGGCTGATGGCGTTGATCTTCACGTCGTTCTTGGCGCCCTCGAGCTTGAGGGTGTTCATCAGGCCCAGCACCGCCATCTTGGCCGCGCCGTAGTTGCTCTGGCCGAAGTTGCCGTACATGCCCGACGACGAGGTCGTCACGACGATGCGGCCGTAGTTCTGGGCCTTCATGATGTCCCAGACCGCCTTGATCGGCTTGAAGGTGCCGAACACGTGCACCTGCATGACCAGCTCGAAGTCGGCCAGCTCCATCTTGGTCAGGGTCTTGTCGCGCAGGATGCCGGCGTTGGCGATCAGGATGTCGATGCGGCCCCACTTCTCCAGGGTCGTCTTGACCATGTCGGCGACGCCGGCGTCGTCCGTGACCGAAGCGCCGTGGGCGATGGCTTCGCCGCCAAAGGCCTCGATCTCGGCCACGACCTTCTGGGCCGCTTCGGACGAGCCGCCCGAGCCGTCGACGCTGCCGCCCAGGTCGTTGACCACGACCTTGGCCCCGCGACGCGCCAGCTCCAGGGCGTGCTGGCGGCCGAGCCCGCCGCCGGCGCCCGTCACGATCGCCACCTTGCCGTCGAAGCGGATGTCCGTCATGCCCGTAGTCTCCCTCAAACGCGTGTTTGGTTTGGCCGTGTTGTGCGGCGCGGGAGAGGGGAGGTCAAGGGCGTGCGCGCTCGCCCTCACGCGGCTGGCCGCTGAAGCGATGGAAGGGACGGCGAGCGCCCGGGCGACGCCCGCAGTTGGGTAGAGTTGTTACCGTTTCGACGAAGCCAGACGCTTCACGTAGGCCCGACCAGGTCGCCGTCAGGCGATCAGTCGTCTCGCTGCCTCGAGCAGCTGCTCGGTCGCGAACAGCTTGGGCAGCAACTCCACCTCGTCGAAGCCGACGGGCAGCGAGTCGCGGCCATAGCCGCTGACGAAGGCGAACGGGATCCGGGCTCTGGCCAGCGCCGAGGCGATGTCGTCGACGGCGTCCCCGTGCAGGTCGGCGTCCAGCAGGGCCGCATCGATCCTGAACCGGTCCACGAACTCGAGCGCGGCGACGGCGTCGGCGGCGGGGCCGATGACCGTCGCGCCGACGTCTTCCAGCTGGCTGACGATCTCCATCGCCACCAGCGGCTCGTCTTCGATCACCAGAACCCGCTTGGCCTGCAGGGGCTTGGCGTCGCGGCCGCCGAGCGCGGGGGCGAGACCGGCCCGGGGCGAGGCTTGCTGGCCTGCTGGCGTGTCGATCATACGATCGTCGCTGGACGGATCGCCCGGCAGCGGAAAAGCGATGTCCCAGCGCCCGCCGCCCGCCTCGACGGACATCTTCGCCTCACCGCCGGCGCCGCGCACGCTGGCCTCGATCAAGCGCGTGCCGAAGCCGCGCCGGATCGGCGACTTGACCTTGGGTCCGCCCCATTCGGTCCAGCGCAGGTCCAGGGTCTGCCGACCCAAGGTCCAGGCGATGGTGACGCCGCCCTCCGGTTTCGACAGCGCGCCATATTTGAGCGAGTTCGTCCCGAGCTCGTGCAGGATCATCGCCATCTTCGTCATGGCCGTAGCATCCAGGTAGACGTCGGGTCCCGAGGCGGAAATCTGGGCTTCGTCCACCGGACCCAGATTCATCTGGTCCGCGACCAGCGCCCGCAGCTGCGTGCCTTTCCACTCGCTGGTGCTGAGCTGCGAATGGACGCGGGACATCGACTGGATGCGGCCGCTGAAACTCTCGACGAAATCCTTCGGATCGTCGCTATGCCGAAGGGTCTGCGAGGCGATCGCCTGCACCGTCGCCAGCATGTTCTTGACGCGGTGGCTGAGCTCGCCCGTCAGCATGGTCTGCAGGGCCTCGGTTTCTCGCAAGGTCTCGCAGGTCCTGGCCAGGGCCTGCTCGCGTTCGCGCAGGGCTTCCTCGGCGAGGGTGCGGTCCAGGATGTCGGCGGCCTGGCGTGCCAGGATGTCCAGCAGGCGCAGGTCGCGCTCGGACGGCTGGTGCGGATAGGCCCAGTGTGTGGAGATCATGCCCAGAAGGGCGCCGGTCCGCGACAGCAGGGGCGTCGTCTGGGCCGAGCGGATACCTGTGCGGCGGAAGGCCAGCAGGTCTTCGGTGCCGGCGATCTCGTTCCAGGTCTCGAAGTCCGGAATGATCGCGCGCTGGCCGGATTTGACGGCGGCCGTGCAACTGCTGTGCGCGGCGGGGCCGACCCACTGCCAGAAGCCCACCGCTTCGGGCGGCAGGCCGCGCGAACACAGCAGTTTCAGCTCACCGCCATGGCCGGAGGTGTCGCCAGCGGGCATGAGCAGTTGCATGGTGCCGAACTGCGAGCCGGTGATCGAAATCGCCGCGTCGACGATCTTGCCGTAGAGCTCGAAGCGATCCTGCTCGCCGATCAGGGCCACGCTGATCGAGTGGAGGAGTTCGATATCGGAAAGGTCGTTCTGGGCGGCGCCGGTCCGGGCCTGGCGAGTGCGGATAGGAACGACCTGCAGCGCGTTTGTCATGAATGCCCCCAATGCTCCGTACGCGTCGCGACCGGCGCATAGGGATCATCAGAGCGTGAGCGCCTCAGAGGCCAAAGGCTTGCGTGCCCGAGAACCGATATTGGGCATGCCGGGCGAGCGCGACGGCGAGCCCGCCGCCGCGCTTGCGGTAGTCACCCCTAAGCCTTCTTCTTCGTCATCCCACCAGCCACCGGCGCGGCGGGCTTATCCCGCTTCACGCCCGCCTTCTGGCCCGGCTTCATGAACTTCACCAGCACGCGCTGGCCGACCAGCAGCGGGGCGCCGTCGGCGCTGACCACCACCTCGACGACGCGTTCGTCGCTGCGCTGGCTGGGGTCGTCCGAGGCCAGCTTGCGGGCGCCGAAGACGGCGGCGCGGCGCAGGACCTTGCCGGTGTAGGTCAGGTCCGGATTGCTCTCGGGCTGGATCTCGACCTCCTGGCCGATCTTCACGTTGGGGATGTCGGCCTCGACGATCTCGGCGCGGACGATGCGCTGGGTGTTCGGCTCGAGGTCGAACATCGCCGTGACGTTCAGGGTCGAGGCGCCGGCGCCCGGATTGGCCTGGCGGCGGGCGATGCGGCCGTCGGCCGGGGCGCGGATGATCGTCAGTTCCTGGTTGTACTGAGCCTGGGCGACCTGGGCCGAGGCCACCTGGATGGCCGCCTGCTGGGCGCCGATATTGGCCTGAGCCGAGGCGATCTGGTCGCGGGCCGCGTCCAGCCGCTGGGCGGCGACATAGTTCGAAGCGCTCAGCGCCTGCAGGCGATTGTACTCGCGCTGCGCGGTGCGCAGCTGCACCTGGAAGAGCTGCAACTGGGCGCGGGCCGAGGCCAAGGCGGCTTGGGCGGTCTGGGACGCCAGGCGGACATCGTCGTCCTCCTGCTTGGCCAGCGGCTGGCCGGTCTTCACGACGTCGCCTTCCTGGACATAGACGTCGCGGACGATGCCCTGGCGGCGGGCGGCCACCTGGATCACGCCGCCCTCGACATCGGCCTTGCCCTGGGCGATCGCCGCATAGGGGGAGGGCTCCTCCTGGGCGGCGGCCGCCTCGAGCTTCTTCTTTTTCTCGGCCGCCTGGCCCTTCATGTAGAAGACGCCGCCGCCGAGCAGCAGCGCGACGACGAGGACGATGTAGAAGGCGGGTCGGCGCAGGAAGCCGGGCATCGTGTTATCCCCCAGAAATCAGTGGCTGAGCGACGCAGGATTGGCGTCGGGCGTTCTCCGCACGTCGTCCAGGATCTTGCCGTCCTCGATGTGGATGACGCGGTCGGCATAGGCCTCCAACCGCGGGTCGTGGGTTACGCAGATCACCGCCGCGCCGCGCTCGGTGGCGGCCGCGCGCAACAGCTTGATCACCGTTTCGCCGCTTTTGCCGTCCAGGGCCGAGGTCGGTTCGTCGGCGAAGATCAGGTTCGGGTTCTTGGCCAGAGCGCGGGCGATGGCCACGCGCTGCTTCTCGCCGCCCGACAGTTCGGAGGGGCGCTGGTTGACGCGGGGGCCAAGGCCCACCGATTCCAGCGCCGCCTGGGCCCGGCGGGCGGCCTCGCCCTTGCCGACGCCCTGGTACTTCAGCGCGGTCATCACCTGTTGCTTGGCCGTCAGGGCCGGGAACAGGTTGAAGCCCTGGAAGATGAAGCCGCAGTGGTCGAGACGGAACTTGTCGATCTTGCCGCGTGACAGCGCCCAGAGATCGTCGGCCTCCAGCGCCGCCACGTGGCCCTCGTCGGGCTTCAGCAGGCCCGACAGCGCCGCCACCAGCGTCGACTTGCCCGAGCCGGAGGGGCCCATGACCATGGTCACGTCGCCGTGCCTAGCGTCGAAGTCCACGCCCTTGAGCACCTCGATGAAGGTGCGGCCGGTCTTGAAGCGCTTGACCAGTTTCTTGGCCTCGAGCGCCGTCTCGCCGCGCTTGTGCGCGTTGTTCCCAATCTTTTCGCCAAGGGGGGTCATCGCAGCAGATCCGCGGGTTGGCTGTTCTTGAGGATGCCCAGCGACAGGAAGCCCGACACCATGGCGATGATCACGAGGAACCCGGCGACCACGATGATCAGGGTCGGCGGGAAGTACATCGGCACCCCGCCGGCCACCGCGATCAGCGAGACCAGCCAGGTCAGCAGACCCGCGGCGACCACGCCGACGATGCCGACCCAGAAGCTGAGCTCCATGACGATGTTGCGCAGGTCGCCCATCGACACGCCCAGGGCGCGCAGCGAGGCGAACTCCTTGATATTGGCCATGATCGCGCCGCGCAGGGTCTGCCAGGTGATGATCACCCCGATCAGCAGGCCCAGGAAGGCCGAGAAGCCGAGGATGATGCCGATGATCTGGTCGTCCAGCATGGCGTTGGCGTTGGCGTCGGCCAGTTCCTGGCGGGTCCAGGCGCGGAACTTGCCGTCGGCCTTCTTGTTCAGCTGAGCCGCGACGATCTCGGCGCGGGAGGGATCCTGGATCTCGACCATCAGCGGGCCGACGCGCTGGCCGGTGTCGGCCTCGCCCAGCATCCGCAGGGTGTCACGCGACATGACCAGCGTCGGCTGGATGATGTTCGGATAGCCCTTGGTGACGACGGCGACATAGACGGTCTTGCCGTTGTAGAGGGCCTTGTCGCCCTTCTTGACGCCCAGGCGCTTCAGCGCCGTCTCGTCGATCGCCACGGCGTAGGGGCGGCGCAGGGCCTCGATCATCGACTGGGTGTAGTCGGTCGGCACGGTCACGTAGCCGGGGATCGCGTCGATCACCGTGACGTTGACGAACTCGCTCTTGCGGGCCGAGCCGCCGCCCTTGCCCTTACCGGCGCGCTTGGCGCGGGCCTCTTCCTTGGCCTGTTGCTCGGGCGACAGGATGTTCTGGAAGCGACCGCCAGAACCGTCCAGCGGCGCGACCTGGGTGACCTCGGGGTGGCTGTAGACCAGTGGGATCATCCGGCGCGGCAGGCCCGAGGGACCGCCGAACAGGGCTTTCGCGCCCGGGCCCAGCACCATGATGTCGGCGCGGGCGCGGTCGATCTGCGCGGTGAAGCCCTTGCCGATGCCGACGAAGATGCCGACCTGAGCCAGGATGAGCAGGCCCGAAAAGGCCAGGGCGACCACGGCCGCCATGTAACGTCGCCACTCGTAGAGAAGAGTGGCCAAAGCCAACGACATCCGGACTCTTGCTCCCCCAAACCGATGGTTGCAGCAATGAACGGCGATCGCCCAACGTCCAAGTTAAATCGGGGTAAGGCGCATTTCAGGGACGAAATATCTACTTGAAACGAGGAAGGGGGTGGTTGGGCGCACCTGTCGGGTCTAACCACCACCCAGTGCAGCGCTCGAACACGCCCTTCACGATCCTTGGCGCCGCGTCTGGCCTGGCGCTGGCGCTGGGGCTTGCCGCGCCTCCGTCAGCGCGAGCGGACGAGGGCATGTGGACCTTCGACGGGATTCCGGTCGCGAGAATCGAGGCCGCCTACGGGGTGACCCTGGACCGGACCTGGCTGGACGCCGTCCAGGCGTCGGCCGTGCGGCTGACCAACGGCTGCTCGGCGGGACTGGTCAGCGGCGAGGGGCTGGCCGTCACCAACGGGCACTGCGTCGCCGACTGCGCCCAGGCGCTGTCCAGCTCCGGAGACGACTACGTCCAGGACGGCTTCCTGACGGAGGCGCGCGAGGACGAGCGCAAGTGCCCGGGCCTGCAGGCCGAGGTGCTGCTGACCATCATCGACGTCACCGACCAGGTGCGCCTGGCGTCCGAGGGCAAGGCGGGGCGCGACTTCGTGCAGGCCCGCGACGGGGCCCTGGCGGTGGCCGAACTGGCGGCCTGCGGCCAGGACCAGACGCTGCGCTGCCAGGCGATCGGCTTCTTTCGGGGCGGGCAATACAAGGTCTACAAGTACCGTCGCTACAACGACGTGCGGTTGGTCTTCATGCCGGAGATGGCGTCGGCCTCGTTCGGCGGCGATCCCGACAACTTCAACTTCCCCCGCTACGCCTTCGACATCGGCTTCGTGCGGCTTTACGTCGATGACGCGCCGGCGGCGACGCCGACCTTCCTGCCCTGGCGCGGCAAGCCGCCGGCGGACGGCGAGCCGACCTTCGTCGTCGGCAATCCGGGCTCGACCGAGCGCCAGCTGACGGTCGCCCAGCTGGAGACCCAGCGCGACGTGGTCCTGCCGATGCTGCAGCTGCAGCGGGCCGAGCTGCGGGGGCGGCTGATCCAGTTCGGACGCGACGACGCCGACCAGGCCCGCGCCGCCAGCCAGGCCCTGGCTTGGGTCCAGAACAGCTACAAGCTCAGCGTTGGAAAGCAGGCGGCCTTGAACGATCCGGCCTTCCTGGACGCCAAGCGGGCCGACGATGCCGCGCTGCGGGCCAAGGTCGCCGCCGACCCGAAGCTGGCCGACACCACGGGCGCCTGGGACGAGATCGCCAAGGCCCAACCCGCGGCCGCCGACCTCTTTCCCGCCCTGCGCATGCTGGAGACCGGCGCGGGCGGTGGCTCGGAGCTCTACTACTATGCCCGCCTGTTGGTGCGGGCCGCGCTGGAACGGGCCAAGCCCGAGGCCGAACGCTTGCCGGAATATGCCGACGCCCGCCTGCCGCTGATCGAGCGCAAGCTGGCCGATGCGCCGCCGATCGATCCCGCGCTGGAGCGGATCTATCTGGAGCACTGGCTGCTCAAGACCCGCGAAGCCTTGACCGTCGATGCGCCGCGGGTCCGGGCCCTGCTGGGCCGCGACAGTCCCGAACGGCTCGCCGAGGCGCTGTCCGGCAGCGCGCTGTCCGATCCCGAGGTCCGGATGGCGCTCTGGAAGGGCGGGCTGGCGGCGGTCGAGGCCTCGGACGACCCGCTGGTGCGCTTCGTTCTGCGCGCCGATCCGATCGCCCGCGCCGCCCGGGCGGCCTATGAGGCGCGGGTTTCTGGACCGGTCGATATCGCCGCCGAGAAGATCGCCAAGGCTCGCGTCGCCGTGCTGGGCGACGGCGCCTATCCGGACGCGACGTTCTCGCTGCGGCTGTCCTACGGCAAGGTCGCCGGCTGGAAGGCGCGGGGGGAAGCGGTCCGGGCCACGACGACCTTCGCCGGCTTCTACGACCGGGTGACCGGTGTCGAGCCGTTCGCCGCCGCGCCGCGCTGGCTTGAGGCCAAGGGGCGGCTGAAGTCCGACACCGTGTTCGACTTCGTCAGCACCAACGACATCATCGGCGGCAATTCCGGCTCGCCGGTGCTGGACGCCAAGGGGCGGCTGATGGGGGTGGCGTTCGACGGCAACCTGCCGTCGCTAGGCGGCGCCTACGGCTATGACGGGGCGCGGAACCGGACCATCTCGGTCTCGGCCGTCGCGATCGTCGAGGCCCTTTCCAAGGTCTACGGGCGCGACGCCCTGGTGAAGGAGCTGACCGGCCGCTGACGCCGGGCCAGCGACTTCGTTTCATCGCCGCAACACGCGGAAACCTGGAACATTTTTGGCTGCTTCCCGGGGGCGCCGGCCTTTCGGCGTCTTCAACAGAGGGAGAGCGATATGAGCGTCACCAGCGCGATATCCTCTACGAGCCTTATGCAGCTGCGCCAGCTGCAGCAGGCGTCGGTCTTCAAGACCGCCGATGCCGACGGCGATGGGCAACTGTCGCAGACCGAATTCCAGTCCATCGGGCAAAATGTGCAGGGCTCGGGCCAGTCCAAGGGACCGCCGCCCATGCGCGGGGGCGGCGGGCCGGGCGGGAATTTCGCCGGCGACACGTTGTCGGCGCTGCTCTCGACCCAGTCGGTCGACGACGTCGCCAGTTCGGTGATGTCGGCCGGCGACACCGATGGCGATGGCCTGTTGAGCGCCGGCGAGATCTCCACGGCCCTGGCCGCCAACGCCCCTCGGACGCGCCGGCGGACGCCAGCGGCAAGATGGCCTCGGACATCGTGTCGGCCCTCGACAGCGACGGCGACGGCAGCCTGTCGACCGACGAGATCGCCAGCGCCATTTCCAACGCGGCGTCGAACGCGTCCTCAGCCCAGGCCATGGACGGTCCGCCGCCGGGCCCGCCACCCGGCGGCGGCGCGGGCGGGGCCGGCGGTTCCAGCGGCGTGTGCGAGAGCCTGGACACCAACCAGGACGGCGTCGTCTCGGCCGAGGAATTGGCCGCCGCCAACGGCGCTGACAGCACGGACGCCACGACCAGCGCCGCCTCCGACCTGATCAAGGCCGCCGACCAGGACGGCGATGGTTCGCTGAGCGGTGGCGAGTTCTACGCCATGCTCGACCAGAGCAAGGACTCCAGCACGACCGGCTCGACCTCGTCCCTGACCAGTCTGCTGTCGGGCTCCACGGCCGCGGTCGATCTGATGCAGAAGCTGCTGGCGCAGCTGGACACGGCGCTAACCTCGTCGTCCAGCACGGCGAGCAGCGGGACCAGCGTGACAGCCTAATCCCTCGACGTGTCATCCCGGATCGATCCTTCGGGACGTCCGGGATGACACGAAGGTTGTGGTAAGAAGCTTCTGACTTAGGCGTCTGGCGCCTTCCTTAACCATTTCCTAAGCAAGGCGCTTGCGTGGGACGGCTGACTTGGTGTCATGCTTCGCCCCTTGGTCGGCGTCGCGGGGGCGTCGCCTCTTTGTAAGGTCTCTTCGTCTTGATGTTCCGTCCCGAGAACGTCCAGGCCCTGGCAGGTCTGGCGCTCACTTTGGGCCTTTGCTGGCTCGTTTCCGAGAATCGCAAGCGATTCCCCTGGGTTCTGGCGATCGCCGCCATCATCGTCCAAGTTCTGCTGGTGCTGGTCCTGTTCGGCCTGCCCCAGGCGCGGCAGCTGCTGCAGGGCGTCAACGGCGCCGTCGAGGGCCTGGCCAGCTCGACCCAGGCCGGTACGGCCTTCGTGTTCGGCTTCCTGGCCGGCGGCGACCAGCCCTATCCGGTCAGCAATCCGGGCGCGGGCTTCATCTTCGCCTTCCGCGTCATGCCGGTGATCCTGGTGGTCTGCGCCCTGTCGGCGCTGCTGTGGCACTGGAGGATCCTGAAGTGGGCCGCCCAAGGCTTCGGCTTCATCTTCCAGAAGACCCTGGGCCTGCGCGGTCCGCCGGCCCTGGCCACCGCCGCCACCATCTTCATGGGCCAGATCGAAGGCCCGATCTTCATCCGCGCCTATCTGGACAAGCTGTCGCGCTCTGAGCTGTTCATGCTGATCACGGTCGGCATGGCCTGCGTCTCGGGCTCGACCATGGTCGCCTACGCCACCATCCTGTCCGGGGTGCTGCCCAACGCCGCCGCCCACGTGCTGACCGCCTCGATCATCTCGGCCCCGGCCGGCGTGCTGCTGGCCCGGATCATCGTGCCGTCCGATCCGATGGAGAAGGGCGCCGACCTGGATCTCGCCGCCGAGGACAAGACCTACGGCAGCGCGATCGACGCCGTGATGAAGGGCACCACCGACGGCCTGCAGATCGCGCTGAACGTCGGCGCGACCCTGATCGTGTTCGTGGCCCTGGCCACCATGGTCGACAAGATCCTGGGCGCCATGCCCCCGGTCGGCGGCCAGCCGCTGAGCATCGCGCGCGGCCTGGGCGTGGTCTTCTCGCCCCTGGCCTGGTCGATGGGCGTGCCGTGGAAGGAAGCCGGCACGGCCGGCGGCCTGCTGGGCGTGAAGCTGATCCTCACCGAGTTCACCGCCTTCATCCAGATGTCGAAGGTCGGCGGAACCCTGCTGGACGAGCGCACCCGCATGATCATGACCTATGCGCTGTGCGGCTTCGCCAACATCGGCTCGGTCGGCATGAACGTGGCCGGCTTCTCGGTGCTGGTGCCCCAGCGCCGTCAGGAAGTGCTGGGCCTGGTCTGGAAGGCGATGATGGCCGGCTTCCTGGCCACCTGCCTGACCGGCTCTCTGGTCGGCCTGATGCCGAGGGCGCTGTTCGGGCTTTAATCGACTAAAGGTTGCTTCATCTTCTCCCTTCCCCTCTGATGGGGAAGGGTTGGGGATGGGGTGACAGCGTGTCCGAAGGAACTCCGAGACCTCGACACGCACCTGGCGCGGTGAAGCGCGCCCGTCGTCTCCGAAGGGAAATGACCCTGAGCGAAAAGAACCTGTGGAAGGCTCTTCGCGCTTTGGATCTGCATATCCGCCGCCAGGCGCCGATTGGGCGCTACGTCGTCGACTTCGTCCAGCACAGCGCTCGTCTCGTGATCGAAGTGGACAGCGGCTGGCACGATCACCCTGCAGCTCAGTTGCGCGATTCCGAGCGGGACGCCTGGCTCTCCGAGCAGGGCTATCGGATCATGCGTGTCCGCGATGGCGAAGCGACAGGTAACCCGTATCTCGTGGCCGAGCGCGTCGCGGCGGAAATTCAGCGGTCACCCCCATCCCAACCCTTCCCCCATCAAGGGGGAAGGGCTTTCGTTCCGTGACGTAAAGGGCGCATCCTTCCGTCCAGGGGAGGACAACATGAAACTCTACGACAGCCGCCGCGCGCCCAATCCTCGCCGGGTCCGCTGGTTCATGGCCGAGAAGGGGATCGAGGACGTTGAGATCGTCGACATCGACATCTTCGGCGGCCAGCATCACCAGCCCGACTACCTGGCCAAGGCCGGCCTGCCCAACGTGCCGGCGCTAGAGATCGACGAGGCGACGACGATCACCGAGTCGGTGGCCATCTGCCGCTATCTGGAAAGCGTCTATCCCGAGCCGAACCTGTTCGGCCGCGACGCGCGCGAGATCGCCGTGATCGAGATGTGGACGCGGCGGGCCGAGATGCTGCTGTCGACGCCGCTGATGATGGCCGTCCGCCACGGCCATCCCGCGTTGGCCGCCATCGAGACCCAGATCCCCGAGGTGGCCGAGTCCAACCGCAAGGCCGCCGAGCGGGCGCTGAAGGTCTTCGACCGCCGCCTGGCCGAGAGCGCGTTCATCGCCGCCGACCGCCTGACCATCGCCGACATCCTGGCCGTCACCGGCATCGACTTCGCCCGCATGGTCCGCTTCCGCCCCGACGCCGAGCTGGTTCACGTGAACCGCTGGCTGAAGGCGATGATGGAGCGGCCGGCGTCCAAGGCGGGGGTTTAGATATCAAAATCCTCCCCCGTTAGGGGGAGGATTTGGGTCAGCGCGCCCGGATCTTCTTCACGACGCCCGAGAAGTTGAGCATCGGTCCCGACCCCGTCGAGATCAGCCCGCGCACGAACAGCAGCGAACCGCCGGCCTTGATCACCTCGCCGGTCGAGGTGATCAGGTCGCCGGGCCTGGCCGGGCCGATGAACTCGCCGTTCAGGCTGACGGTCACGGCGCGGCTGTCGGCCAGGGCCTTCCAGCCGATCGCGAACAGGGAGTAGTCGGCGAAGGTCATCATGCAGCCGCCGTGCATGAAGCCGCCGCCGTTCATGTGCTTCTTCTCGGCGCGGAAGGCGGCGGTGACGCGGCCCTCGGCGTCTTCCTTGAAGTAGAACGGGCCCGACTGGTCCTCGAACGGATCCATGCCCTGCCAGGTCCGCCAGCCGGCCCATTCGCCGGTCTCGACCAGGCGCGGGCCGCTCCAGATGTCGTTGCCGCCGTCCATTTTCCCATCCCCTCCGCGTCTTGTTATCTGTGTTCAGCTAGAAGGACGCGGCGATCAGCGCAAGCGGTCGGTCTCGCCTCTGCTGACAATCCATGGCAAGGGAGCGCCCATGAGCTCCCCGATCCAAGACACCATCCTGTCCCAGCTGGCGGCGCTGCCTGAGGGCAAGTCGATTGATCCGATGAACGTCGCCAAGGCGATCCAGCCCGAGCGCTGGCAGCAGATCCTGGGCCACGTGCGCACCAACGCCATCGAGCTGGCCCGCGAGGGCAAGGTCGTGATCTTGCGCCACAACAAGCCGGTCAATCCTGAGAAGTTTCGGGGCGTCTACCGGATCCGCACGCGTCTTGAAGGCGATCCGATCAGCTTCGAGGAAGAAGCCGGCGGCGACGAGGACTAGTCAGGCTTGGGTTTTGGCGCGCGGCGCCTAAATCCTGGCCATGCCACTGGATGCGCTCCTCTCCGACATCGCCGCCTGCCGGGCCTGTGCGCCGTATCTGCCGCATGTTCCCCGGCCAGTGGTGCGGGTGCGCGAGGAGACGAAGATCCTGATCGCCGGCCAGGCGCCCGGAAGGATCGTCCACGAGACCGGCCTGCCGTTCAACGACCGCTCGGGCGATCGCCTGCGCCAGTGGATGGGCGTCGACCGTGAGACCTTCTACGGTCGGCCCGAGATCGGCGTGGCGGCCATGGCCTTCTGCTTTCCAGGCACTAATCCCAAGGGCGGCGACTATCCGCCGCCACCGCGCTGCGCTGCGACCTGGCGGGCGGGGCTGCTGGCGCAGTTGCCCAAGGTCGAGCTGACCCTGCTGGTTGGCAGCTACGCCCAGGACTGGGCGCTGCCGGGGCGAACCGGCAAGACCATGACCGAGACCATCGCGCGCTGGCGTGAGTTCGGGCCAGAGGTCCTGGTCCTGCCGCATCCGTCCTGGCGCAACACCGCCTGGCTGAAGCGCAATCCGTGGTTCGAGGCCGAGGTCGCGCCCTATCTTCGCCAACGGGTCGCGGACATTCTGGCGACATGAACCGCCGCGCCCTGATCCTGACCGCGTCCGCCGCCGTGCTGTCGGCCTGTGCGCCGCTGCGGCAGGGGCCGGGCTTGGCGGCTCTGGGCTTCCGCGGTCCCCGGCTCACGGACGCGCATTTCGTCAGCTTCGACGGCGCCCGGCTGGGCCTGATGCGCTGGCTGCCGGCGGGGGAGCCAGATTGGGTCGTGGTCGGCCTGCACGGCATGAACGACTACGCCAACGCCTATCACCTGGCGGCCGAATGGTGGGCGGGCAGGGGGATCGCCACCTACGCCCTCGACGTCCGCGGCTTTGGCCGCTCACCCGAACGGGGCGTCTGGGCGCCGACCGAGCTCGTCTTGGACGATGTCCGCGCGCTGGTGACGACGGTGCGCGAGCGGCATCCGAACGCCCGGATCGCCCTGGCCGGGATCAGCATGGGCGGCGCGCTGGCCATCAGCGCCATGGCCTCGGACCATCCGCCGCCGGTCGACAAGCTGATGCTGTTCGCCCCCGCCGTCTGGGGCTGGTCGAACCAGCCGCTGCCCAACCGCATGAGCCTGTGGGTCACCGCCCACACCGTCGGCCAGTGGGTGGTCAAGCCGCCGGACTGGCTGGTCCGTAACATCGCCGCCTCGGACAATATCGACGAGCTGCGCCGCATGGGCCGCGACCCGCTGATGATCTGGGGCGCGCGTTCGGACACCATCTATGGCCTGGTCGGGCTGATGGAGCGGAGCTGGAGATCGACGGGCGGCATCGCGGTCCCGACCGCCTGGTTCTATGGCGCGCGCGACCAGGTCATTCCGCGCGAGCCGACCGTCGAGGCCGTGGGTCGCCTGAAGCCCGGCGCGCGGACGGCCTATTACGCCAATGGCTATCACCTGCTGCTGGTCGACAAGCAGGCCATCAACGTCTGGGGCGACGCCGAGGCCTTCCTGCGCGACGCGCCGGGTCCCTGGCCGCCGTCGGGCGCGCTGCCTATCCCGTCCAGCATCGCGGCCATGACAGCGTTGGACCCGCCTAAGCCCAAGAGACGCAAGTCGTCGCAGCGTCAAAGCGCGGGCTTGTGAGACGCGGCGTGGGGGCGTACACCCCGCGCCGAGTTCATTCTAGCTGACGCGAGACCGACGGCATGACCTTGTTCGATTCCCCCGATTTCGAGGGGCATGAAGGCGTTCACGCTTTCTTCGACGAAAAAACTGGTCTGAAGTCGATCATCGCGATCCACTCGACCGCCCGCGGCCCGGCCGCCGGCGGCTGCCGCATGTGGGACTATTCCAGCGCCGACGCCGCCCTGACCGACGCCCTGCGCCTGTCGCGCGGCATGTCCTACAAGAACGCCATGGCCGACCTCGACTTCGGCGGCGGCAAGGCCGTGATCATCGGCGACAGCCGCAGCCAGAAGACGCCGGAGCTGTTCGAGGCGTTCGGGCGCGCGGTCGAGAGCCTGGCCGGACGGTACTGGACCGCCGAGGACGTCGGCGTCTCGCCGGCCGACCTGGAAAGCACCCGCAAGACCACCCGCTTCGTCGCCGGCCTGGAAGGCCACGCGGCCGCCTCGGGCGATCCGTCGCCGGTCACCGCCGAGGGCGTGTTCCGGGGCGTCCGTCTTTGCGTCGAGCGCGCCTTGAACCGCGACCTGAACGGCGTCCATATCGCCATCCAGGGCGTCGGCCATGTCGGCGCCTATCTGGCCGAGAAGCTGCACGCCGCTGGCGCGGTCCTGACCATCGCCGACGTCAACCAACAGGCCCTGAACGAGGTCGCCGCCAAGACCGGCGCGACGATCGTTCCGGCCGACGCCATCTTCGACGTCGAGGCCGACGTCTTCGCCCCGTGCGCCTTGGGGGGCGCCATCTCGGCCGCGACGCTGCCGCGCCTGAAGGTCAAGGTGATCGCCGGCGGGGCCAACAACCAGCTGGCCGACGCCATGATCGGCCAGACCGTGTTCGATCGCGGCATCCTCTACGCCCCGGACTATGTCATCAACGGCGGCGGCATCATCAACGTGGCGGCCGAGATCCGCGCCCTGGAAGCCGGCGGTGCGTTCGACGGCGCGTGGGTGGCCGGCAAGCTGGACCGCCTGGCCCAGACCCTGGCCGAGGTCATCGACCAGTCGATCGCCGAGAAGCGGCCAGCCAATCTGGTCGCCGACGAGATCGCCCGCGCCCGTATCGCGGCGGCGCGGGGCTGAACCCGGACTTCGCGCGTTCTCCCTAGGCTAGGTCCAGGGAGACGGCGATGTCGCATTTCGACGACTTGAAGGCGCAGATGGAAGCGGCGGTCGCCGCTCAGGACTTCGAGACGGCGGCGAAGCTTCGCGACCAGATCGGCGCCATCCAGCACAGCGCCATGGTGCGCGATGTCGAAGACCCGCCGCAGGCCTCCTATTTCCAGCGCCAGGTCCCGGGCCGAATGGGCCTGGGCACGGACCAGCCCGTCCCCAAGAAGCCGGAAGGCTGGGTTCCGCCCCGCAAGCCGGATCCGATGACCGCCGGCCACGCTCGGGGTAGCCGCCGCAAGGCCTAGGCGCGCTTGCGACCGCTGATCGCCGCGCCTGCGTCCTTGTCCAGCGCCAGATAGACGGGCAGGGCCAGCAGGGTCACCAGGCCGATCGCCACGAACGGCAGGGTGAAACGGTCGGGCGTCAGCGCGCCATCGGCCCCGCGCGCCACGTGCAGCATGACGCCTCCGAAACTGACGCCCAGCGCCAGGCCGATCTGCTGGGTCACCGCCGACAGGGTCGAGGCCGCCGCCGTCGAGGTCTCGGGCACGTCGGCATAGGCGATGGTGTTGGCGGCGATGAACTGGTTCGAGCGGCAGAACCCGCCCAGGGTCAGGACGGCCATCATCGCGACCATCGGCGTGGCGTGGCCGAAGAAGCCCGGGGCGGCGGTGAACAGCGCCGTCAGGGTCACGAACACGGTCAGCGCGGTGCGGAAGCCGAAGCGCTTCAGTCCGGCCGCGGCGAACGGGCGGGCGACCAGCACGCCGACGCCGGTCGCCAGGGTCACGACGCTGGCCTTCAGCGGGCTCCAGCCCAGGGCGACCTGCAGCAAGAGCGGCATCAGGAAGGGGCTGGCGCCGATGCCCAGCCGCACCAGTGTCCCACCCAGCAGGCTGGCGCGATAGGTGGGATAACGCAGCAGTGTCAGGTCCAGGATCGGCCGGCCGGTGCGCTTGCAAATCCGCAGGTAGAGCGCGCCGCAGGCCAGCGACAGCGCCAGCAGGCCGACCTGGGCCCAGGGCGGGAAAAGGTTCACGCCGGCGGTCTCGGCCACCACGACCAGACCGCTGATCGCCAGGGCCGACAGGATGAAGCCGGGCGTGTCGAAGCGACCGAGGTCGCGGCGCGGCTGGCTCCTGGGCACGAAGCGCAGGACGGCCACGGCGCCCAGCAGGCCGATGGGCAGGTTGATGTAGAAGATCCACGGCCAGTCGGCGACGCTCAGCACCAGGCCGGCGATCGGCGGACCGATCAGCGGACCGACCAGGGCGGGCATGGTGAACCAGCCCATGGCGGTCAGCAGCTTGTCCTTGGGCGTAGCGCCGACCACGATCAGCCGCGCCACCGGCGTCATCATCGCCCCGCCCATCCCCTGGACGATCCGCGAGGCCACCAGCGCCTCCAGGTCTCGCGACAGGCCGCAGAGCGCCGAACCCAGCAGGAACACGCCCATCGCCGACAGGAAGACCCTGCGCGCGCCGAATCGTTCGGCCGCCCAGCCGCTGGCCGGGGTGAACACCGCCAGGGCCAGGATGTAGGACGTCAGGGCCAGCTTCAGGTGGATCGGGTCGACCGCGAAGGCGCGCGCCAGGGTCGGCAGGGCGGTCGACAGGGATGTGGAGTCGATGAACTCCATCAGAAGCGCGCTGGCCACAGCGATCGAGACGAGACGCGTCGACAGCGGGGAGGGAGCGGGCTCTGACGGTTGATCGGACACGAGGGCGCTTTACGCTCAAGGGCCGCGAGGGTCCAGACGCGCGCCGGTCACATCCTTTCAGAACCGAAACAACGCGGACGCGGCGAGCGGCTGGACCATACACCGAACCCAGCCGCTCGCGGCGACTTCGGTCGCGCCGGCCCGTCGATCAGCCCCGGCCATTGAAGAAGGTCCGAAGGGAGATTGCGTCCTAGTGCCCCGGGCGGGGCTCGAAGGTGCGCTTTTCCTTCAGCTTCATGCATTCCTTGTCGGGCTTCTGGCCGTGCTGGGCCTTGGGCTCGGACTTCGGGAAGCACAGGCCTTGCATCGGGTTCTGGTTCTGGAAGCCGCTGGTCATGCTTCTTCTCCCGTACGCTTCAGACTATCACGCGGCGCGGTCGATTTCGTCGATCAAACGCACGTCCACGGAGACGTGAAGGCGCGCGCTTCCCGGATCGCCGATGATCGCGCCCGACACGGGTAACGCCTGAGCGGGGGTCCTGGTGGCGGCGACGCGGATCAGGTCGGGCGACTCGGCCAGCCCGTTGGTCGGATCGAACTCCAGCCAGCCCAGGTCGGGCAGGAACACCTCGCACCAGGCGTGGGTCGCGCCGGCCCCGCGGATCTGGCTGCCGGGCGAGTGGATGTAGCCCGTGGCGAACAGGGTCGCGTAGCCCAGTCGGCGCAGACCTTCGACCATCAACCAAGCCAGGTCGCGGCAGGCCCCGCTGTGCTTCTGCAGGGTTTCGACGGGCGTCTGAACCCCTTCCTCTTCGCGAACGCGGTACTCGAACTGCTGGTGGATCAGTTCGTTGATCCGCAGCAGGAAGGCCAGGGCCGGTTCGTCGCGATGAGCCTGCAGGCCGCGCAGCCAGCGCAGCAGCACCGCGTCCGGATCGTCGGTGACGGGGGCGATGAACGGCTCCAGCGTGGCGCGGTCCTCGCGCGAATAGACGATCGGCGTCAGGGTGTCGGGGTTCTCGATCCGCTGCGGGACCAGCGGGGCTGGGTAGCGGTCGATCACCAACTCGCTGGCCACCCGCATGGCGTCGGACTTGCCCTCGGGTTGGAAGATGCAGACGCAGTTGCCGTTGGCGTCGTAGCTCCAGCGGGTTCCGCCGGGCGGATAGAGACGCAAGGAGGCCTCGACGATGCGCAAGGCGTGGCTGTCGCGAGGCCGGATCAACAGCCGCTGCGGTCCGAACCGCACCGGCCGTTCATAGTAGTACCGGGTCTCGTGAAGGATCCGCAGCCGTCCCATGCCGGAGCCCAACGCGCCGGCATGGGACCGGTTCCTACCGCGTCAGGCGCGGAAGCCGGCCTCGGCGAACGAAAGCATGCGCTCCAGCAGGGCGACGACGTCGGCCTCGCTGGTCTGGCCTTCCGACAGCACGTTCAGGCGGTCGAACTCGGCGAAGCGGTTGTTGTGCAGCATGCCCAGGGTGAAGTGCAGCCGCCAGTAGACGTCTTCCGGCGACAGGTCCGGACGGGCGCGCAACAGGGCGTCGGAGAAACGGCGCAGGTGCGAGACGTCGGTCTTCAGCACGGTGCGGATTTCGTCGGTGCCCTCGCTGCGGGCGCGGATCAGGAACTGCAGCGAGATGCGGCGCTCGTGATCCGGCGCCAGCCAGCGCAGGGGCGGCGTCAGCAGGGCGGCCAGGATGTCGCGCACGGGCGGGGCACCGGCGTTGCGGTCGTTGGCCTCGTGCAGCATCTTGGCCCGCTCGCGGTTGAGCTCAGCCGTGCGACGCTTGAAGATCTCGAACAGCAGCGCGTCCTTGGACCCGAAGTGATAGTTCACCGAGGCCAGGTTCACGCCGGCGGCGGCGGTGATGTCGCGCACCGAGACGTTCTGGAAGCCGTGCAGCGCGAACAGGCGCTCGGCGGCGACGAAGACCAGGTTCTTGGTGGCGGCTTCGGTCTCGGCGGCCTCGACTTCTTGAGAAGCGGCGGCGTCGGTGGTCGGACTCACTACGTATTCCCCTTTACCCGTAGGGAACTCTTACGGCTGTTCGAAATTGGCGCAAGCGTCAAGATCACCGCCGGTGGCGTATGAGCGCGTTCGCGTTTAGGCTTTTCGCGTCGAATGCGCGGGGAGCGGGCAATGATCGGCATGCTGATGACCGCGATGCTGCTGGCGGGACAGGCGGCGACCCCGCCGCCGGCGGAGCCCGGCGCCGCGTCCAAGGTCGATTCCGTGACGATCACCGCGCCCGGCCAATCTTCCGCGCCGCCGCCGAAATGGTCGCCCCGGATCGAGGGCATCGGCTGGCCCTATCTGGGCGTGGGCCAGGACAAGGACGTCATCACCTTCGCCAAGACGGGCAAGACGCCGGCTGGGCAGGCCTGGCAGCGTGTCTGGGTGCGCCACGAGTTCCGCGCGCCGCGGACGGAAGCGGGTCTGACCTATCGCTCCGAGCGCATGGCCCAGGACGTCGATTGCCAGGCGCGGACCTTCCGCAGCCTGGCGGTCTATCGCTATCCAGAGAATAATCTCCAGGGCGCGGAGACGGCTTACGCGTTCGAGCAGCGCGACTGGACGAAGCCCGAGCCGGGCGCCTTCGACGAGAGCGTGGTCGAGGCCGCCTGCATGAAGCCCCTGGTGGCGGGGTAGGGGGTTAGCGCCGCACGACCTGGCGTCGCTGGACGCCGGGATCGACCGCCAGGTTCCAGAGATAGACCTGCCGGGCCCTGGACCCCGGCGACAGGGCCTTCAGTCCGCCGACCTGATCCTTGGTCAGGCGGAACCGGTGATAGCCGCGCTCGCCCAGGCACTTGGCCAGCGGTTCCTGCAGCTGGCTGGAGATCTCGCGCCAGGGCCGGGTCATGCGCTGGGGATTGGGCGCGGTCGCGTCGACCATCTCGCGCATCGGCATGTCGACGTCCTTCTCGGCGTCGGGGATCACGATATTGCTGGAGAAGACCAGGTCGACCTGCGGATAGTCGACCGGCGCGTCCTGACCCACGCGATAGGCGCATTCGACCGCGTCGGTGCGGTATTGCAGGAAGGACACGCCCGGCTGGCCCCAGCTCTCGTCGCCGCGCTGGCGTTGGGCCGAAGCGGTCGTCGTGTTCAGCAGGGCGCAGGCGAGAACTGTCAGGGCGACGACGGTCGGGGCGGTGGACGGACGCATGGCTGGATCATTCTTCGGATGATCCAATGGGCTTCAGCCCGCCCGTTTCGTCAAGCGCCGGGAGCCGCGGCCGCCAGGCGCTCGGCGGGACGGCCCATGCGGCCGCGGCGCAGTTGGCGCAGCAGCGGCCGACCGACGGCCACGCCTAGGATCAGCGGGGCGAGCGCCAGGGCCAGGGCCTTGCGGCGCTTGCTGTCGGCGCGCTTGAGGAAGTAGCGGACCAGGCCGCGACCCTTGTGCCACTCGATGACCAGCGGGTTTTCCTTGCTGGTCGAGCCGACGTGGACGATGCGGGCGTTGGGCTGGAACAGCACGCTCCCGCCTTGCCGGCGCGCCCGCCAGCACAGGTCGACGTCCTCGACGTGCAGGAAATAGCCTTCGTCGAAGCCGCCCAGGACGTGGAAGTCGGACGCCGACATATAGAAGCAGGCGCCCGAGATCGTAGGGGTGTCCACCGGGTAGGGCGGCGGGGGCTCACCCTCCCGGTGGATCTCGAAGCGGCGCAGCGGGGGCAGAGTGGCGCTAAGCTTCGAGAGGGTAAGCAGGGTCGTGACGGGCGTGATCTCGCCGCGCCGCGCGCCCCGCTGTTCGGTGCCGTCCGTGTTGAACACCCGCGCCCCGACGATGCAGGGCGAGGGGCGATCGCGCCCGGCGTCTGCGAGGGCCGCGATCGCGCCGGGCGTCAGGAAGGCGTCGGGATTGAGGAAGACCAGGGATTCGCCCTTGGCCGCCGCCGCGCCCAGATTGGCGGCGCGGGCGAAGCCGATGTTGCCCAGGCCCTGCAGCAGGCGCACGCGCGGCTCGCGCCGGGCCAGTTCGCGCAGCCAGGCCGCGTCGGCCAGGGACGAGCCGTTGTCGACGATGATGAATTCCTCGACCAGAGGCTCGGCCAGGACATGGCGAACGCTCTCCATCAGGGCGGGGCCGGTCATGTAGACGACCATCACCAACGACAGGCGCGGCGTGATCGCCAATGTCCCGTAGGAGGGCGCGGCGGCGCGGGAATGGGCAGGGTCGATCGAAACGTACATGCGCCTGCTTCGTTCAAAATAGTTGCGTAAAAACTGTATGTGGATTGATGATGGTCCGCAAGGCCTCGCGAACGGCCGACATTCGATTGTTGCGTTTTTATGCAATGTGTAACAACTAGGGAGCGCCCGACTGTTGGGCGCGAAAGCGGCTGTGCGATGTCAAGAACGGCGATGAATCCCGCCAAGGCGGCGTTGACCAAGTCCCTTCGTCGCGAGGCGGGGCGTTGGCTCAAGGCCGCGCGTGAGGCCGCGGGCCTCACCCAGGCCGAGTTGGCGGAAAAGACAGGACTGCGGTATTACACCTTCGTTTCCCAGGTGGAAAACGGCCTCGGGCGCGTGCCGATCGAGGCTCAGGCCGTCTGGGCCGAAAGCCTGGGACTCGATCCGGGGCCTTTCGCCCGCACATTGCTGAGATATTACGAGCCCGAACTGCATCGCTTGCTGTTCGACGGCATGGCCGACGAGGCCGAGCCGGTCGTCAACGAGCGGGCCGCGCAGGCCTGACGAGACGATAGATGGGTGAGATCCTAGCCTTCAGCCCGCGGCCGCCGGCCAGCGACTGGTCCGCCAACGAGCGGGGCCTGCTGATGTTGCTCACCCAGCAACTGGCGTCGACCTATGGCGAGGTCGACGGGGTGTTCGGCCAGACCGACTCCGGCGATCCCTGGTATGTCGTCACCGACGAGAACCAGGACGTGCTGGTGCACATCGCCCGCATCGATGGCCAGTTCGTGGTGCACGACGCGGCCGTCGACATGTTCCACCAGGTCGGCAGCCTGTGGGGCGCCCTGCGCCAGGTTCTGACCTCGACCGTCGACGACCCCGGCGGCGTGGTCGTGGCGTTCAATCCGTCCAGCCGCGAGGCGCAGTCGTTCCTGTCGCTGGTCATCGCCGTGGGCCTCTATCTGGAGCTTCGCGGCGTTGAGCTGGGCGAGGCCGGCCGCCTGAACTTCGAGAACCTGCCGCGCGTCGACGACCCGGCGATCGAGGGCGTGGCCTCCAAGCTGATCGCGGCCCTGAATCTCGAGGCGGACCGCGCCCCCGCCCACGGGACGACGCCGGCCGCCGCCGCGGCGACCGGGGAGGCCCCCGGCGCGCAGCCCGTGAAGTCCGCCTCTGTTCTGGGCGTCGTCGTCGATCCCCCCACGCATGTCGGCGATGGGCTGCCCGTGGTCAAGGTCAGCCATTTGGACCACACCGCGCCGCCCGCCGCGTCCGCGCCGGCCGCAACCGCCGCGACGTCGATCCAGTCGGCCCCGGAGGGGCTGTACGAGCTGTCGATTTCGACCATTCGCGAAATGGCGACCGGGCTAGCCGGCGAGCGGCCCGTCGTCACGGGCACCGCCGGAAACGACGTTCTGTTCGGCTCCGTCGAGGGCGAGACGATCGCCGGCGGCGCCGGCGATGACTACATCGACGGCCGAGGCGCCCAGAAGGGTCAGATCGATCGCATCGACGGCGGCGCGGGCAACGACACCATCGTCATGAACGCGCGCGTGGTGGCCTCCGGCAGCGCCGGCGCCGACACCTTCCTGATCTCTGCCAACGAGCCGACCAGCCGGGCCGAGATGCTGCTGGGCGTGGTGCTCGACTATTCCGCGGCCAAGGGCGATCACCTCGCCGTTCTCGGCAAGGGCCAGGTGACGGTCGTGAGCACGGCGACGGTCAGCGATGTCCTGGCGGTGCAGGGCGCGACCCTGGGCGAGGCCACGGCCAGCCAGGTGGCCGACGTGACCACCGCCGTGGCCGGGACGCGCGTCGGGTTCGACCTGAACGGCGACGGGACCGAGGATGTCTTCATCCTGCTGGGCGGCGCGACCACCGCGAACTTCAAGGTCGGTATGACGATCGCCAACGACCACACCGATGTGAAGGTGCCTCTGATCGGCCAGTCGTCGACCGCCGACATCAGCGGTCACCCGGGCGATCCGCCCTCCGCTCACTAGAGGAAGGGGCGTTAGCCCCGAACCAGCTCCCGCATCGCCTTGTCCAGGCCTTCCAGGGTCAGCGGATACATGCGGTCCGACAGGATCTGCTTCATCACCCCGATCGACTGGGTGTAGTCCCAATGCCGCTCGGGCGTGGGGTTCAGCCAGATGCAGCTCTGGTAGATGTCGGTGACCCGCTGCATCCACAAGGCGCCGGGTTCCTCGTTCCAGTGCTCGACGCTGCCGCCCGGATAGGTGATCTCGTAAGGGCTCATGGTGGCGTCGCCGACGAAGATCACCTTGTAGTCGGCCGGGAACTTGTGGAGCACGTCGAAGGTCGGGATCTTCTCGGTGTGACGCCGCTTGTTGTCCTTCCAGACCGTCTCGTAGAGGCAGTTGTGGAAGTAGTAGAACTCCAGGTTCTTGAACTCGGTCTTGGCGGCGCTGAACAGCTCCTCGCAGAGCTTGATGTGGCCGTCCATCGAGCCGCCGATGTCGAAAAAGATCAGCACCTTGATGGCGTTGCGGCGCTCGGGGCGCAGCTGGATGTCCAGATAGCCCTTCTCGGCCGTGCCCTTGATCGTGCCGTTCAGATCCAGTTCGTCGGCCGCGCCGGTGCGGGCGAACTTGCGCAGGCGGCGTAGCGCCACCTTGATGTTGCGCGTGCCCAGTTCGACGCTGTCGTCGAGGTTCTTGTACTCGCGCTTGTCCCAGACCTTCACCGCGCGGCCGTGGCGGCTCTTGTCCTGGCCGATGCGCACGCCCTCGGGATTGTAGCCGTTGTTGCCGAACGGGCTGGTGCCGCCCGAGCCGATCATCTTGTTGCCGCCCTCGTGGCGCTTCTTCTGCTCGCGCAGGCGCTCCTGAAGGGTCTCCATCAGCTTCTCGAAGCCGCCCAGGGCCTCTATCTGGGCTTTCTCCTCGTCGGTCAGGAACCGCTCGGTGAGAGCCTTCAGCCACTCCTCGGGAATGTCGGCGGCCAGGCCTTCGTTGACCGTCTCCAAGCCCTTGAAGACATGGCCGAACACGCGGTCGAACTTGTCGAGGTTCTTCTCGTCCTTCACCAGGCTGGCGCGCGACAGGAAGTAGAAGTCCTCGACCGAGCGGTCGATGACCTCCTTGTCCAGGGCCTCCATCAGCAGCAGGTACTCGCGCAGGCTGACCGGCACCTTGGCCTGGCGAAGCTCGGAGAAGAAGCGAAGGAACATCGGCGCGGCTTTCGAACGGATGTTCGGATTGTGGAGCGTTCTGAAAGCGGACGCAATCACCCCCGCCGCAGGATGAATTCCAGGTCTCGCGTCTTGCCGACCGGGAAGTGGTATTCGCCGACCTTCTCGAACCCGAGTCGGCCATAGAGCTTCTGGGCCCCGAAGTTCTCCGACCAGACGCCGATCCAGATGCGGCGCGGACCCAGCCAGTCCAGCGCCGTGTTCAGCAGCCGCGAGCCGCGACCGCCGCCCTGATGGTTCTTGAGCACATAGATCCGCTTCAGCTCGCCGTCGGTCGGGGCGACCGCGTCGTGCGGCAGGTCGCAGGGGCCGGCCAGGGCGTAGCCGATGGCCTCGCCGTCCTCGTCCTCCAGCAGCCAGGTGGCCTTGTCGGGGTGGGCGAGGTCGTTCCGCGTCCGCTCCAGGCCGTAGGCGTAGGCCAGGAAGGTCTCTAGGTCCTCGGGCGGATAGAGGTGGGCGAACGTCTCGGTGAAGGTGCGGGCGCCCAGGCTGGAGACAGTGTCGGCGTCGTCGATCGTGGCGCGGCGGATGGTGTCGGTCATGGCGACTTGGTAGCCGCCATGACCGCAGGCTTCAACGGGCGTCAAAAACCTTCCAGCGCCACCTTGCCGATGGTTCGGGCGCTCTCGACGATGCGGTGGGCTTCCAGCAGGTCGGCGGCGCGGATCTTGCCGACCACCTGGGTCAGGGTGGTGCGCAGCACGCCCTGGTCGACCAGGTCCGCGACCTGCGTCAGCAGTTTGTGCTGTTCGATCATGTCCGGCGTGCCCTGCGGCCGGGCGAACATGTACTCCCAGTGGATCGAGGCGGCCTTCTGCTGCAGCGGGCGGATGTTCAGGTCGCCATCGGCCTCGATGATGCCGATCTTGCCTTGCAGGGCGATGGCCTCGGAAACCTGCGGGAAGTGTTGGGCGCTGTGGGTCAGGCAGGCGATGTAGGCGGGGGCGGTGAGGCCCAGGCGCTTCAGTTCGTCGGCCAGCGACTTGCCGTGGTCGAAGACCTGGTGGGCGCCCAGTTCCTGGACCCACTGGCGGGTCTCGTCGCGCGAGGCGCTGGCCACGACGTGCAGCCGGGTCAGCTTGCGCGCCAGCTGGATCAGGGCCGAGCCGACGCCGCCGGCCCCGCCGATAATCACCAGGGTCTGGCCCTCGCCACCGTCGCGCTGGACGCCGAAGCGATCGAACAGCAGCTCCCAGGCGGTGATGAAGGTCAGCGGCATGGCAGCGGCCTGGGCGAAGTCCAAGCTCTTGGGCTTTTTGCCGACGATGCGCTCGTCGACCAACTGCAGTTCGGCGTTCGAGCCTTGGCGGCCGATGGCGCCGGCGTAGAACACCTCGTCGCCGGGCGCGAACAGGGTGACGGCCTCGCCGACCGCTTCGACCACGCCGGCGGCGTCGAAGCCCAGCACGCGGACCTCGCCTTCGGCCGGCTGGGCGCGGCTGCGCACCTTGGTGTCGACGGGGTTCACCGACACGGCTTTCACCCGCACCAGGATGTCGTGGCCGCTGGCGACGGGATCGGGCGCTTCCAGGTCCAGCAGGGCGTTGGGATCGGTGGCGGGCTTGAGCTCGCGGAAGCCGACGATCTTCATGAGGGATCTCCAGAACGATGGGCGGTTTCGAACCGCGAGCAGGAGATCGCGCTAGGCTACGATCTTCGCAAGTACGGTCATTTTTTGTATGTAGTACCCGTTTTGATACTGTTTGGCTTCGAGGAGGGCGGGCGTGGAAGATCCCAAGGAATGCGGCGTCGAGGCCGCGCTGGGCCTGATCGACGGCAAATGGAAAGGCGTCATCCTGTTCCACCTGATGAACGGCCGCATGCGCTTCAACGCCCTGGGGCGCAAGCTGGGGACCGTGACCCAGCGCATGCTGACCAAGCAGCTGCGCGAGCTGGAGGCCGACGGCCTGATCGTCCGCACCGTCTATGCCGAGGTGCCGCCGCGCGTGGAGTATTCGCTGTCCACCAAGGGCCGGAGCCTGGAACCGGTGATCTGCGCGCTGAAGGCCTGGGGCGACGCCAATGTCCTGGGCTTGCCGGCCGCGCCGGCGCGAAAGGCCGGCTGACCGATGACCCTGGCGCTCTACACCCACCTGGACATGCTGGATCACCAGCCGGGCCATGGCCACGTCGAGAGCCCCGAGCGCCTGCGGGCGGTGGTCGACGCCCTGAACGACGATCCGAACCTGGCGCTGGAGCCGAGGGACGCGCCGCTGGTCGATGTCGAGGACCTGCTGCGGGTGCATCCTCGGGCCTTCGTCGACACGGTGTTCGCCGCCGCGCCCAGCGCCGGGCGGCGATCGCTGGATCCCGACACCGTGCTGTCGACCGGCAGCCTGACGGCGGCGCGGCGTGCGGCCGGGGCCTGCGCGGCGGCCGTGCGGGCCGTCGCCGTAGGCGAGAGCGAACGGGCGTTCTGCGCGGTGCGGCCGCCGGGTCACCATGCCGAGCCTGGCGTGGCGATGGGATTCTGCGTGTTCTCCAACGTCGCCGTGGCCGCTCGCGCCGCCCAGGCGGCGGGTCTCAAGCGTGTGGCGATCGTCGATTTCGACGTCCACCACGGCAACGGCACCCAGGCCGCGTTCGAGAACGACCCGACGGTGTTCTTCGCCTCGATCCACCAGTCGCCGCTCTATCCCGGCACCGGCGATCCTTCGGAGCGGGGCGTCGGCAACATCGCCAACGCCACTGTGGCCCCGCACGCGCCGCGCGAGACCTGGCGCGCGCGATTCGAGGGGCTGATGGACAAGGTTGACGCCTTCGCGCCCGAGCTGGTGATCGTCTCGGCGGGCTTCGACGCCCATGCCCGCGACCCCCTGTCGGCCCAGAGCCTGGAAGAGGGCGACTTCGCCTGGGCGACCCGGGCGATCGTCTCGGTGGCGAAGGCTCGCGCCAAGGGCCGGGTTGTGTCCTCGCTCGAGGGCGGCTACGACCTCCAGGCGCTGGGGCGGTCCGCCGCCGCGCATGTCCGCGCTCTTCAGGAGGGGTGAGGGGACGGAACGGCTTTCAAGCCCACCGCCTTCTCTTCAACATGGCCGACGTCACCACCGCCGACCAAGCGACCCCGCCCGCGCGACCGGGCGTCATCACCCTGGCTCGCCACGGCGAACCCGCTCTGTCGCGCCAGGTCAGGCTGAACGCGCCTGAATACGGCGAGTGGTGGGCGCGCTACGAACTGGGCGGCCTCAAGGACGGCCAGTCTCCGCCAGCCCAGCTGATCGAGATCGCCCGCGAGGCCGGCGTCATCATCGCCTCGACCCGCCGTCGCTCGGTCGAGACCGCCCAGGCGGTGGTCGCCGGGCGCGCCTTCGCCACCGACCCGACCTTCATCGAGGCTCCGCTGCCGCCGCCGCCCTGGCCGTTGTGGCTGAGGATGTCGCCCAAGCGCCTGGGCTTCTTCGCCCGCTTCTGGTGGTGGTTCTTCAACAACCACGGCGGCCAGGAGACGCGCGCCGAGGCCGAGGTCCGGGCCGGAAAGGCCGCCGACCTGCTGGTCGAACTGGCGGATGGGGGCCAGGACGTGCTGGTCGTCGCCCACGGCTTCTTTAACTGGATGATCGCCGCCGCCCTCAAGCAGCGGGGGCTGACGAAGCTGGTCGACGAGGGCCACGCCTACTGGAGCATCAAGCGCTTCCGCCGGGCCTGAGCTTCAAAGCCTCTTCCCTTAACCGCGCCCAGGCTCTAGGCCGTTGCCCGCGCCGCCCGTCGCCACTAGGCTGACGGCTGTTCACCCGAGAGTAGAAATGACCGACGCCACGAGCAATCCCGCCGACATCTCCGCCCTGAGCTTCGAGGAAGCCCTGGCGCAGCTGGAGCGGATCGTGGCCGAGCTGGAGTCCGGGCAGGCCCCGCTGGAGCGGTCGATCGACATCTACGAACGCGGCGCGGCGCTCAAGGCGCACTGCGAGAAGAAGCTCGAGGCCGCGCGCCTGAAGGTCGAGAAGATCGTCCTCGGCCAGGGTGGGGCCGTGACGGCCGAAGCGGCTGAGTTCAACTGATGGGCGGCGCCCGTCCGACCTGGGGGAGACGCCCTTGAACGATCTCGCCCCTTCCGACCTGGCCAAGCGGATCGTCCAGGCCGCAGACATCGTCACCGTGGCGCTTGATGAGCTGCTGCCCCGCGCCGACGGCCCCGAAACACGCCTGACCGAGGCCATGCGCTACGCGGCGCTGGGGCCGGGCAAGCGGTTGCGTCCGTTCTTCGCGCTCGAGACGGGCAAGATGTTCGACCTGCCCGAGCGGCCGGTGCTGCGTGCGGCCTGCGCGCTGGAGTGCATCCACGCCTACAGCCTGGTGCATGACGACCTGCCGGCCATGGACGACGACGACATCCGTCGTGGCCGCAAGACCGTGCACAAGCAGTATGACGAGGCCACCGCCATCCTGGCCGGCGACGCCCTGCAGACGGCGGCCTTCGAGATCATGGCCCACCCGGACACCCACGATGACGGCCACGTCCGCGCCGAACTGGTGCGCAAGCTGGCCATCGCCTCCGGCGCGAAGGGCATGGCCGGCGGCCAGATGATCGACATCCTGGGCGTTCGCGACGACCTGGGCGCGGTGGCGCGCATGCAGCGGCTGAAGACCGGCGCCCTGATCGCCTTCGCCTTCGAAATCCCCCTGATCATCGGCCGCGCCAAGGAAGCCGAGCGCGCCGCCCTGATGGCCTTCGCCCAGGACCTGGGGCTTGCCTACCAGATCGTCGACGACATTCTCGACGCCGAGGGCGACGAGAAGACCCTGGGCAAGGCCGCCGGCGGCAAGGACGCCGCCAAGGGCAAGGCCAACTACGTCACCCTGCTGGGACTGGATGCGGCCAAGGAGCGCGTGGCGCTTTTGGCCGAGCAGACGCGTTCCCATCTCGAAATCTTTGGCGAACGAGCCGAACATCTGCGCGAAAGCGTTGATTTCGTGCTGGACCGCCGCAACTGACCGCGCTTTCTTCAAACATGTCCTCCAAAACGCCTCTGCTCGACACCATCGCCTCTCCGGCCGATACGCGTGAGCTTTCCGTATCCGATCTGAAGCAGCTGGCCGCCGAGGTTCGAAGCGAGACGATCGACGCGGTCTCGGTGACGGGCGGCCATCTGGGCGCGGGCCTGGGCGTGGTCGAGCTGACCGTGGCTCTGCACCACGTGTTCGAGACCCCGCGCGACATCGTCATCTGGGACGTCGGTCACCAGGCCTATCCGCACAAGATCCTGACCGGTCGCCGCGACCGCATCCGCACGCTGCGCCAGGGCGGCGGCCTGTCGGGCTTCACCAAGCGGGCCGAGAGCGAGTACGATCCGTTCGGCGCGGCCCACGCGGCCACGTCGATCTCGGCGGCCCTGGGCTTCTGCGCCGCGCGTGATGCGAAAGGCGAGGACAACCACGTCGTCGCCGTGATCGGCGACGGCTCGCTGGGCGCGGGCATGGCCTACGAGGCGATGAACGCGGCGACCGACACCACCAAGCGACTGATCGTCATCCTCAACGACAACGACATGTCGATCGCCCCGCCGGTGGGTGGCATGAGCGCCTATCTGGCCAATCTGGTCTCGGGCGGCGCTTACCGCTCGGTGCGCAAGCTGGGCAAGACCGTCGTCGAGAAGCTGCCGACCCCGATGCGCGAGGCTGCTCGCAAGGCGGAAGAATATGCCCGGGGCATGGTCACCGGCGGCACCTTCTTCGAGGAGCTGGGCTTCCACTATGTCGGCCCGATCGACGGCCATGATATGGACGCCCTGGTCAGCGTGCTCAAGAACGCCAAGGCCTTCGGTGACAAGCCGGTGCTGGTCCACTGCGTCACCCAGAAGGGCAAGGGCTACGCCCCGGCCGAGGGCGCTGACGACAAGCTGCACGCCGTGGCCAAGTTCGACGTCGTCACCGGCCAGCAGCAGAAGGCGGCCGCGGGGCCGCCCAGCTACACCAAGGTCTTCGCCCAGGAACTGATCAAGCAGGCGGAGAAGGACGACAAGATCGTCGCCATCACCGCCGCCATGCCGTCGGGCACGGGCCTGGATCTGTTCGGCAAGGCCTTCCCGGACCGCACGTTCGACGTCGGCATCGCCGAGCAGCACGCGGTGACCTTCGCCGCAGGCCTGGCCGCCGACGGCATGAAGCCGTTCACGGCGATCTATTCGACCTTCCTGCAGCGCGGCTACGACCAGGTGGTGCACGATGTGGCCATCCAGGGCCTGCCCGTGCGCTTCGCCATGGACCGCGCCGGCCTGGTCGGCGCCGACGGCCCGACGCATGCCGGCAGCTTCGACATCGGCTTCATGGGCGCTCTGCCCGGCATGGTGCTGATGGCCGCCGCCGACGAGGTGGAGCTGGCCCGCATGGTCGCCACCGCCGCCGCCATCGATGACCGCCCCAGCGCCTTCCGCTATCCGCGCGGCGAGGGGCTTGGCCTTGAGATTCCGGCCCATGTCGACCCGCTGGAGATCGGCAAGGGCCGCATCGTCCGCGAGGGGACCAGCGTCGCCATCGTCTCGTTCGGCACCCGCCTGTCGGAAAGCCTCAAAGCCGCCGACCTGCTGGCCGCCCGCGGCCTGTCGGCCACGGTCTGCGACGCCCGCTTCGCCAAGCCGCTGGACATCGACCTGCTGCTGCGCCTGGCGCGCGAGCACGAGGCGCTGATCACGGTCGAGGAAGGGGCGATGGGCGGCTTCGGCGGCTTCGTTCTGCAGGCCCTGGCCGAGCATGGGGCCTTCGATCGCGGCCTAAAGGTCCGCACCCTGTGCCTGCCCGATATCTTCCAGGACCAGGACAAGCCCGACGCCATGTACGCCCAGGCCGGTCTCGACGCCGAGGGCATCCTGCGCGGCGCGCTATCGGCCTTGGGCATGGACAATGTCACCGCGGCGGGGGCTGGGCGGCGGGCCTAAGCCCCGCAGGCCCTGAAGAACGCCTTCACGTTCCCTCGGTCGGCAGAACCGGCCGCTAGGCTGTGACGCTCGCCCTTGGTCAGCAGCGCCAGGTCGCCTGATTTCCTGAAACCGTCCAGCGCCGGGGCGCTGGTCTTGCCGCGCGCTTCCAGCAGGCCGCCCTCGGCCATGGCGTCATCGACCTGGGCGGCGGCGAAGCGGCTCTCGGCGCGGCCGGAAGCCAGGACGATCTCGCCGCCGGACAGGCCCACGGCCGAGACGTCGACCCGATCCTGGCCCGGGCTGCAGCTGAGCATCAGCACGACGTCGTCGCTGTTGGGCCGGCCATAGGCGAGGCGAGGGGCCTCGGCGGCGCTCTCCAGATAGGCCCAGTGATAGCCATCCTGCGCGACCTTCTCGTGCGCGCAGCCGGTCAGGCCGGCGGCCAGCAGACCAAGAACGACGACGGGGGCGATGCGGGACGCCATGAGCTGGTCCTCCTCGCCTGATCAACGCCGCGCCGACCTGAATGGCTCCTGAAAGCACATCGGGCGCGGAAGCCTCGCGGCCGCCGCGCCCGACGATCTTGTCCGAAGACGTCCCGCCTAGAAGGGCGAGAACTTCTCGACCAGCGACTGGCCGGCCGGGGTCTTCTGCACGCGGCTGATGTCGCCGCGACCGCCGTAGCTGATGCGGGCCTCGGCGATCTGGGTGTGCTTGATGGTGTTGGCCGAGGAAATGTCCTCAGGGCGCACGATGCCGGCCACGGTAAGCTGGCGCAGCTCGGCGTTGGTGCGGACTTCCTGGGTGCCCTGGATGACCATGTTGCCGTTTGGCAGGACCGAGCTGACCACGGCGGCGATCGTCAGGCTGATCTTTTCCGAGCGCTGGACGCTGCCCGCGCCGGCGTTGGTGGTGGCCGAGTTGGTGTTCAGGGCGTTGGCGGGATCGAAGCCGCCCGGCAGCACCTTGCCCAGGCTCGATTCCAGGCCCAGCAGGTTCGGGATGCCGGCCTTCATGTTCGAGGTTCGCGAGGACGCGGTCTGGTTCTTGGTGTTGGCGCTGTCGTCGATGTCGATCATCACGGTCAGGATGTCGCCGACGCGGCTGGCGCGCTGG